>DATHCP010000064.1:0-27944 GCA_035490535.1 Actinomycetota bacterium | reverse complement strand
CGGCGGCGCCTGCGAGATCGCGATCCACGCGCGCACGATCCTGGTGATCATGCGGCAGGCCACGCGTTCCTTCGTGCAGACGCTGGACTTCCGGACGTCGCCGGGGCACAGCGGCGATCCGGCGCACGACGCTGCCCGCGGCTGGTCGGGGAGCGGGCCGACGAGCGTGGTGACCGACCTGGGCACGTACGGGTTCGACCCCGGCACCGGCGAGATGACGCTGCGGACCCTTCATCCGGGCGTGACCCTCGAGGAGGTCCGGGCGAACATGGGTTGGGAGCCGCGCGTCGCGCCCGACCTCGGCGAGACCTCGCCGCCGACCGACGAGGAGCTGCGGCTGATCCGTGAGGAGCTCGATCCCGGTGGCGTCTACACGAAGTAGCGGGCACGTCTTCCCCCGGACGCTCGACCGGTCCCTGCCGACCGCGGTCGCCGCCGAGGGCGCGTGGATCGTGGACGCCGACGGGCGCCGATACCTGGACGGCGCCGGAGGAGCGGTCGTGGTCGGCGTCGGGCACGGCGATCGCGCGGTGATCGCTGCCGCCCGCGAGCAGCTCGACCGCACCCAGTACGTGCACGGCACGATGTTCACGACCGAGGCGCTGGAGGCGTACGCCGACGCGGTGGCCGAGGTGCTGCCGATGTCCGGGGCGCGGATCTATCCGGTCTCCGGCGGGTCCGAGGCGGTCGAGACCGCGATCAAGATGGCGCGGACCTATCACGTGGCGCGCGGCGCCGCCGGCCGGGTCACCGTGATCGGCCGGCGATCGAGCTATCACGGCAACACGCTGGGTGCGCTCGACGCCTCCGGGAAGGAGCCGCTGCGCAAGCCGTACACGCCCTGGCTCGGCCGGTTCCTGCATGCGCCCGCCGCGTACGAGTACCGATGCGAGAACCCGCGGCATCCCGAGGGCTGCGGCGCCTGGCACGCGGCCGAGCTCGCGCGGATGATCGAGTCCTACGGTCCCGACACGATCGCGGCGTTCATCGCCGAGCCGGTCGCCGGCGCGACGCTCGCCGCCGCGGTTCCCCCCGAGGACTACTGGGGCGAGATCGTCGCGGTCTGCCGCCGCTACGGCGTGCTGGTGATCGCCGACGAGGTGATGACCGGGTTCGGACGGACCGGACGCTGGTTCGGTGCGGACCACTGGGACGTGCGGCCCGACATCCTGACCGCCGGCAAGGGAACCACGAGCGGCTACGTGCCGTTCGGCTTCGCGGCGGCCTCCGGCGACGTGTTCGACGCGATCGCCGCGAGAGGGTTCGTGCACGGGTTCACGTGGTCGCACCAGGCGCTGGGGGCGGCAACCGCGCACGCCGTCCTCACCCGCCTGCGCGACGACGGCCTGGTCGACCGCGCGCGCGACCTCGGCGCGAGGATCCAGGGCGACCTGGCGGCCGCGCTCGCCGACGTCCCGATCGTGGGCGACGTTCGCGGAGCCGGCATGCTGATCGGGATCGAGCTGGTCGCCGACCACGACACGAAGGAACCGTTCCCGCGCGCCGAGCGGGTGGTGGAGCGCGTCGTGGCCGCCGCGCGCGAGGACGGGCTGCTCCTGTATTCCTCCTCCGGGCACGTCGACGGCACGGATGGCGACCTGATCGTGCTGGGACCGCCGTTCGTCCTGAGCGACGAGGAGGCGGTGCTCCTCGTCGAGCGGACCACGTCGGCGATCCGCTCGGTCGCGTGAGCGACCGCGTCGGGCTCGTGGTGTGCCCCCAGGCGCGGATCTACGACCACGGCCCGGAGCACCCCCTGCGCCCCGACCGGGTGCTCCTGACCTGGGAACTGATCGCGGCGACCGGCCTCGACGCCCTGCCGAACGTCGAGCGCCTGGGCTGCGCGCCGGCCGACGACGACACGCTCGAGCTGGTCCACACGGCCGCGTTCGTCGACGCGACCCGGCGCGCGGGTCACGGTGAGGACGGGAACTGGGGGGCGTTCGGCTACGGCCCGGGCGACAACCCGATCTTCCCCGACATGCACGAGGCGGGCGCCCTGGTGGCCGGCGCGTCGGTGCACGCGGCCGAGGCCGTCTGGTCGGGCGCGTGCGACCACGCGTTCAACGCTGCCGGCGGGTTGCATCACGCGATGGCGGAACGGGCCTCCGGCTTCTGCGTCTACGACGATCCGGCGGTCGCGATCGCCGTGCTGCTCGCCGCCGGCGCCCAACGGGTGGCCTACGTCGACGTCGACGTCCACCACGGCGACGGCGTCCAGGCGATCTTCTGGAACGACCCGCGCGTGCTGACGATCTCGATCCACGAGTTCGCACCCTGGATCTGGTTCTTCCCGGGCACGGGGGACCGGAGCGAGCGCGGCGGGCCGGCCGCGCCGGGGAGCGCGATCAACGTCCCGCTCCCGCCGGCCACCGGCGACGCCGCGTGGCTCGAGGCGTTCCGGGCGATCGTGCCGCCCGCCGTGCGCGCCTTCGCTCCCGACGTCCTGGTGAGCCAGCTGGGCTGCGATACGCACCACACCGATCCGCTCGCGCACCTGGAACTGACGACGGCCGCCTACGCCGCCGTCGCGGCCGAGCTCCACACGCTGGCGCACGACGCGACGGGCGGTCGCTGGGTGGCCACGGGCGGCGGCGGCTACCAGTGGGCCCGGGTGGTGCCGCGCGCTTGGACGCTCGCCTTCGCCGAGATGGCCGGCGCCGAGCTCGTCGATGCCCTCCCCGCGCCGTGGGTGACCGAGGCCGGGCGGCGGCTCGGGGAGCCCGTTCCGACGACCTTCTCCGAGCCCGCGCTCCCTCCCGGATACGGCGACGACGAGGCTCGGGCCGTGACGGCCGCCCTCGAGCGGACGCTGTTCGCCTGACCGGCGGTTGCTCCGGCGGACATCGACTTTGCTAGCGTGGTCTCGATGCCGCCGGCCCCCGCCCGCTCCCGCCGTCGTCGCCCTACCCACGACCGCCCGATCCGCCGTGCGGCGCTGGGGCTCGCGGCGATCGCCGTTTCGGTCCTGATCCCCGTGGTGCGTGCCCCCCAGCCCGCCGCCGCGGCCACCGTCGCCCCCAACGTGTTGATCCTCCTGTCCGACGACCAGGCGATGGGCACCCTGGGCGCGATGCCCGAGCTGATGCGTCACGTCGCGGCGCCGGGCGTCACCTTCTCGCGCGGCTACATCAGCGATCCGCTGTGCTGTCCGTCGCGGGCGTCGATCCTGACCGGCCTGTATGCCACCCATACCGGGGTCTTCACGAACGGCGAGGGGAGCATGAACACCCAGCACGGCGGCACGGAGGCGTTCGAGGACAACGGGAACGAGGACCGAACGATCGCGACGACCCTGCAGGCCGCCGGATATCAGACGGCGCTGTTCGGCAAGTTCCTCAACGGCTACGAGACCTACTCGATCGACCATCCGGGCCCGAGCGGTCCCTACTTCCGCCCGGATGGATGGGACGTCTGGCGTGCGTTCTACGGGGACAACGGCGCCTACCTCAACTACGACCTCCTCCGGTACGACGTGGGCACCGAGCCGCGGCTGGTCCACTACGGCCTCCAGAACCGCAAGGGCGCGACCGACATCTCGACCACGGTCCTCGGGCAGCAGCTCCGGTTCTGGCTCGGGCACCGCGATGCGTCCGTGCCGTTCTTCGCCTACTACGCGCCCTATTCGCCGCACGGGCCCTCGTCCTACGACGCCCGTGACGCGTCGAAGTTCTCCGATCTCCCCCCGTTCACCTCGCCCGCGCTGAACGAATCGCCGAACGCGAAGTCCGACATGCCGACCTACGTCCGCAACGTCAACCTCACGGCCCTCCAGCTCAAGAACACGCAGACGGCGAGGATCCGGCAGTTCCGCTCGTTGGCGAGCTTCGATCGGCAGATCGGCCAGGTGATGACCTACCTCGAGCGGACGCCGGATCCGCGGACCGGACTGCCCGCGATCCAGAGCACGATCGTGCTGTACCTGTCGGACAACGGCGTGATGTGGGGGGAGCACGACCTCCGCGGGAAATCCGTGCCGTACGAGCGCTCGACCCACGTCCCGATGTTCCTGCGCGACGACGCGGCGCCGTCCTCCACCGGCTACATCCCGGGGTCCACGAGCCGGCGCCTCGTGGCGAACATCGACGTGGCGCCGACGATCTACCAGCTCACGGGGGTGGCGCCGCCCGGGCCGCTGGACGGCGTGAGCATGCTCCAGGGGCACGACGACGGCGTGATGCTGGCGTCGCTCGCACAGACGCCGACCTCGGCGCCGAGCTTCTGCGGGGTCGTGCTGCCGAGCGGCTGGAAGTACGTCGTCTACGTCCCGCTCGCGGGCCAGATCGAGGCGCCGTTCGAGGACGAGCTCTACCGGATCCCGGACGATCCGGCCGAGCTGCGGAACCTCGTGGATGCCGTCGACGACCCCGCCGCGATGGCCGCCGAGTCGCGTGCCAAAGCGTTGCTGCAGGCAACGACCGGCGGCGACCACTGGTGCGAACTTCCCGGCGTGCCGGAGAGCTGGTACGACGCCTGGGCCTGATCGGCACCCGTCACGTCGCGGTCGTCACGCCGGCTCGCCGATCTCTTCGATCAGCATGCCGAGCAACCAGCTGAGGTACGTGTAGAGCTCGAACGTCGCCTCGCGATCCGGATCACCGGAGACGTCCTGCGGCGACGCGTCCTCGCGGATGTCGAGCCGCGTGCCCAGGACGAGCCGGACGTCGTTGATCGCGCGCATGCACGCGAGGACGTCGGGTTCCAGGATCGTCTTCGCCCGGGCGGTGCGCTCCAGCACGTCGAGGCTCGCCAGGCGGCCCTGGAGCAGCTCGTCCCCGACGGCGTCCTCGTACTCCAGCTCCGCGATCGGATCGTCGGGGTGGGCCGGCGGGAACAGGCGCTGGAGCGACGGGTCCGATGACGGCGTCTCGTGCACGAGCAGCGCGCGGAACTGCCCCACGACCTCGGTCAGCACCTCGCGTTCGTTCGCTCCGAGCGCGACCTCGAACGTGCCGTCGCGACGGCGTTTGACCGGGCGACGGGCCACGTCCTCAGCGGTCCTTCTGCATCGTGGCCCACAGCCCGTACGCGTGCAGCCGTGCAACGTGCCCTTCGCACTCGTCCTTCGAGCCGTTCGACACGACCGCCTTGCCCTTCGTGTGGACGTCCATCATCAGTCGCTCCGCCTTCGTGCGCGGATAGCCGAACAGCTTCATGAACACCCAGGTCACGTACGTCATCAGGTTGATCGGGTCGTTCCATACGATCACGATCCACGGCACGTCCGGCTCGGTGACCTCCCCGGCGCTCGGCCGCTCGACCTCGACCGGCGCCGTTCGGGCGGCGGCGCTCATCGGTGGCCCGACCGGCGCACCTGCCGGACGCCCCACCGGTACAGCGGCGGCGTGAGCACGCGGAACGCCTGCAGCGGCGCGACCCAGCGAGGGATCGAGTACTCCGGCGCGATCCCCTCGCGCACGACCTTCACGATCGCCTCCGCCACGTCGTCGATGTCGAGCACCGCCTGCGGCGGCAGGTCGTCGTGCGTGAACGCCTCGGTCTCGACGAAGCCCGGGTTCACGCTGGTGACCAGGACCCCCTTCGGCGCGGTGTCGTAGTTCAGGGATTCGCTGAACGCGACCACCGCGTGCTTCGTCGCCGTGTAGATCGCGGCGCCGGGCGCCGCGAACCGTCCGGCGAGCGAGGCGATGTTCACCACGTGGCCGGAGCCGCGCGCGAGCATGCCGGGCAGGAACGCCCGCGTCCCGTACAGGACGCCCAGGACGTTCGTGCGGACGATGCGCTCGATCGAATCGTAGGGCAGCGACGCGAAGTCCCCGCGGCCGGGCACGCCGGCGTTGTTCACCAGGACGTCCGCGGGTCCGACCATCTCGCGAACCACGCCCGGCAGCCGGTCGAGCTGCTTCGGATCGCCGACGTCCACGGTCAGGGCCAGCGCCCGGCCGCCCGCACCGTGGATCCGCTCCGCGAGGGCCTCCAGGCGCTCGGTCCGCCGGGCGGTCAGCACCACCTTCGCGCCGCGTTTCGCGAACGCGACCGCCGCGGCCTCGCCGATGCCCGAGGACGCTCCGGTCACCACGACGACGCGGCCGCGCAGCTGCATCCGGTCCTCTCGGTAGGGTGATGGTCGCCGATGTCCTCCGACGTTATCGAAGCCCACGTCCGTCGTCTGCCGCCCATCGATGAACGGTGGGAACCGCGCGCCGCGACCCGGGCGGAGCTCGAGCGCGGTCTCCTGGCGGGCACGGTCGCCGGCTGGGCCACGCATCCGCTCGACAACGTGCGTGGGAACGCGCAGATGCTCTTGGACCACGATCCCGACAAGGAGTTCGGCCTGCGCGATCTCCAGCGGGGCATGACGCTGGAGCGGATCCTGCAGCTCGTCGAGACGGCCGCCGGCGCTCCGATCGATCGCGAGGCACGGACGGGGCCGGTGGAGATCCGGCCGGGCCCCATCGTGGAGGCGAGCGTGGCGGCGGGGGAGCGGCTCGCCGATGCCGCGCGGAACGGCGCGTCGGTACTCCTGGCGACCGGCCACCCCGTGGGTCTGGCGCACCTCTACCATCAGCTGGGATCGTTCCTCCGCGGCACCGGCGTTCGGGTCCTCGAGCCGCCGGCCGGCCTGCGATGGCGGGAGCCGCACCTCGACCACGACTGGTCGGTGGAGTCTTGGGACGGGGTCGCGATGCTGAGCGACGGGACCGAGCCCCGGCACACCCATCGGCCCGACGCGATGGAGCGGATCGTGGCGTCCGAACGGCCCGGCCTGGTCTTCGCGGATCACGGGTTCGCCGGCGCGGCGATCCAGGCCGGGATCGAGACGATCTCGATCGCCGACGTGAACGATCCGGCCCTCCTGGTGGCCCGCGACCAGGACCGGACCGAGCACGTCCTGGTCTTCGACGACCACGTCCGGCCCCAGGACTACTGGCCGGTCTTCCTGGCCCTGACGGCGCCGATCCGCGGCGCGGCACCCGCCTGACCAGCGGCGTTACGCTCGGGTCTGGACGGCGTTCGGGACCACCCCCTACCATCCGCCCTGACCATGCGAACACCCTTCACCGAGGCCCGGCTGTTGACCGTGAACGAGGTCGCTGACCTCCTGCGCGTATCCAGGATGACCGTCTACCGGCTGATCAAGGAGGGCCAGATGCCGGCCCTGCGCGTCGGCCGGAGCTACCGACTCCGAGAGGACGACGTCGACGACTACCTGAGCAGGCGCTACACCGAAGCGATGTAGCGCCGCACCACCGGGCCCTCCGTGGTTGGGACGGAGGGGCACCATGAACGAGCACGAGCAGCTCGTCGACCGCGCGGCCCGACATGCGCGGACGGCGTTGTTCCTCGGCGGGATGGACTCGGGCAAGAGCACGCTCGCGCGTGCCACGGCCGCGTTCGCGTTGCGCGTGGGCCGCTCCGTCGCGTACCTGGATGCCGACGTCGCACAGAAGACCGTGGGCCCGCCCGCGACGGTCGGCATGAAGCATCTGCGCGATGCCGATGATCTGACGCTCGAGCGGATGGCCGACGCCGATGCGCTCGGGTTCGTCGGCTCGACCTCGCCGCAGGACCACCTGGTCCCGCTGGTCGGCGCGCTCCAGCGGCTGAAGGATCGGGCGCGCGCCGAGGGTGCCGACCTCCTGATCGTCGATACGGGTGGCGAGGTCAGCGGGATCCGCGGGCAGCTCGTGAAGTACTACAAGGTCGACGCCCTGCACCCCGACCTGGTGATCGCGCTGCAGCGCGGCGAGGAGCTCGAGCCGATCCTCGGGATCATCGACCGGTTCTTCGGGATCGAGTCGGTTCGCGCGCCGGTCCACCCGGGCGTCGAAGCGACCAGCGTCGAGGAGCGGATGGCGATGCGGGAGAAGGCGATGGCCCGGTACTTCGAGCAGGCGCCCTTGCAGCGCTTCCGGGTCCGGCCCACCGTGTTCATGCCCACGTTGCCGCCGCTGTTCGATCTGCAGACGCTCGACCGGCTCCTCGTCGGCCTCTCGGACGGCCACGGCGGGTTCACCGGCCTCGGCGTGCTCGAACACGTCCCCGAAGACGGTGGCCTGCGGCTGATCTCTCCGGTGGCAGAGCCGCCGAAAGCCCTTAGACTGGGCTCCGTTCGCCTGGAGGATTCCTACCGAGCGAAACGGGTGGACCTCCGGAACCTCTTCGGAACCGAATGAAAGGCGTGATGGGTTGCCGTCACTGGTGAAGAAGCGCCGCAAGAAGATGCGCAAGAAGAAGCACAAGAAGCTCCTGAAGCGCACCCGCCACCAGCGGATGAAGCTGGGCAAGTAGGCCCGTGGGCGGGACGCCCCGGCCCGGGCGGGTCCTCGCGCTCGCGTTCCCCCTGATCCTGGTGGCCGCGTCGTGCGGAGCTGTCTCTTCCGCTCCTTCGGGCGGCGACTCGACGCCCGTGACCTTCCGGACCTCCGACGGCGTCCAGCTGTCCGGGCGGCTGTTCGGCCCGACCGACGCGTTGCAGGGCGTCGTCCTGACGCACATGCTCCCGGCCGATCAGACCTCGTGGTTCCCCGAGGCCGCCCACCTGGCCCAGCAGGGCTACCAGGTCCTGACGTTCGATCTGCGGGGCTACTGCCCCGGGGGCGCCGGCGGCTGCTCGCAGGGGACGAAGGATCCCGGCGCCGCGGCAACCGACGTCACGGCCGCGCTCGCCGAACTGCGGCGTCACGGGCCGCAGCGGGTGGCCCTGCTCGGCGCGAGCGTCGGCGGCACGGCGTCGCTGATCGCGGCCTCGCAGGATGGGAACGTCCCTGCGGTCATCACGCTGTCGGCGCCCCTGCAGATCGGGACCCTGGCAGCGACGCCGCAGATCCTCGGCGCCCTCGACGCGGCGAAGCTCTACATCGCCGGGCTGGGCGATCCGACGGGCGCGGCGCAGGCGGCGCAGTCGCTCTACGACCTGAGCCCGCAGCCGAAGCGCCTGGATATCGTGACGACCGACGCGCACGGCACCGATCTGTTCGCGAGCAGCCAGGGCACCAGCGTGGCGCTGGCGATCGACCAGTGGCTGCAACTGCACCTGCAGAACGGCGGTGCGACGTGACCAGGCCGATCGTGTTCCTCACGGACTACGGGCTGCGCGATGAGTTCGTCGGGATCTGCCACGGCGTGATCGCCCGGATCGCACCCGACGCGCTCGTGATCGACCTGACCCATGCGATCGCGCGCCAGGATGTGCTCCGGGGCGCGCTCGCGCTCTCCCGCGCGGCGGCCTACCTCCCCGCCGACGCGGTGTACTGCGCGGTCGTCGATCCCGGCGTCGGCTCGGAGCGCCGCCCGATCGCGGTGCGCGCCGCCTCGGGCGCCCTGCTGGTCGGTCCGGACAACGGGCTCCTGTCGATGCTGTGGGAGGTCCTGGGCGGTCCCGAGGTCGCGTACGAGATCGCCTCGCCGGGGATCGTGCTGTCCCCGATGTCGAAGACCTTCCACGGGCGGGACATCTTCGCGCCGGCCGCCGCGCATCTGGCGTCGGGTACGCCGGTCGAGACGCTCGGTGCGAGCCTGGACGTCGCCGGCCTCGGCACGTTGGAGCTTCCGGGGCCGATGGTGGCGCCCGGCGCGATCGGCGCCCGCGTGACCGCGGTGGACGGCTTCGGCAACGTGCAGTTGAACGTCACCACCGAGCACCTGCGGAGCGCCGGGATCGAGGGGTCGCTGGACGTTGGCGGCGCCACGATCCCGTTCGTCGGAACGTTCGCGGAGCTCCCCGAGCACGCGCTGGGCGCGATCGTGGACTCGCAGGGGTTCGTCGCGTTCGTGGTGAACCGAGGGAGCGCGGCCGAGATCCTCCACCTGGGCGACGGGTCGACCGTCGTCCTGGAGTAGCGACCGGCGCCTCAGCCGGGCGGTGCGGACGTCGCCGGGAGGTCGGTGCCGCTCGCCGGGCCTGGATAGGGCGTGCTGGGCGATGGCTGCCGGAACTGGGCCGCCGCCGCGATCAGCAGCAGCACGAACAGCACGATCAGCACGATGGCGGTTCCGCGGCGCACGTCGCGAGGATACCGGCCCTCAGGACGCCAGCCGCTCCTCCAGGCGCTCGCGCATCGCGGTCATCTCGCGGCGCAAGCGCGTGGGTTCGGTCAGCGACCGGCGCAGGTCGACCTCGAGCGAGATCGTGCCGTCGAAGCCGCTCTCGACGAGGTCGTCCACGAACCGATCGAGCGGCAGGATACCGAGCCCGGGAGGCAGGTGGGAGTCCCAGCCCCGACCCGCGTTGTCGGACAGGTGCACGTGGCGCAGCCGATCGCCGAAGCGCCGACGGACCTCGACCAGGTCGTGGCGGGCGACCGCCGCATGGGAGGTGTCGAGCACCAGGTGTGGGATCCCCTCGAGATCGTCCAGGTCCTGGTTCGCGTGCAGCATCAGGGGTCGCCGGCCCACGTGCAACGGGAACATGTTCTCGATCGCCACGGTGATCCCCGTGCGGTCCTCGAGGCCCGGCAGCCGCTCGTGCAGCCAGCGCCGGTAGCCGCCCTGCCAGCGGTACGGCGGGTGGGTCACGACGAGCGGCGCATCCGCCTCGGTCGCGACCCGGACCGCCCGGTCGATCTTCCCGACCGGGTCGGCGCCCCAGACCGACCGCGTGAGCAGCAGCGAGGGCGCGTGGATCGCCTCGATCCGCAGGCCGTGCGCCTCGGCCAGCGCGCGCATCCGCTCCGGGTCCTGGCTCGCGGGGTCCTTCGTGACCATCACCTCGACCCCGCGGTAGCCGCACTCCGCGATCAGCGGGAAGCTCCGCTCGAGCGGCCGCGCGAAGAAGGCGGCGGTGGAGAACACGAGCCGAGGCGCGCTCATGCCTGCAGGCTAGCCATCGGGCCGCCCTGCGGCATCGGTCCTTCGTATCCTGGGGCGACATGTTCCTGGTACCCCTCGTCGCGGCCGTGATCGCGGGCGCGTTCGCCTTCCTGCTGGCGAAGGAGTTCGCGGCGAAGCGGCGCCCGTACACGCTGCTGTGGGCGATCGCGATGGTCTGCTTCGCGGTCGCCTCCGCGATGGTGATGCTGGGGGTGCTGGGCGGCTGGACCGAGCGGGAGTTCGCGGTCTATTGGGCCCTCGGCGCGGTGCTGAACGTGCCGTTCCTCGCCGCCGGCGAGATCGTGCTGCTGTTCCGCCAGCGGTGGGCGCTGTGGGGCTCGTGGTTGGTGCTGGTCTTCTCGGCCGCCTACACGACGACGGTGCTGCGCGCCGCGGACATGAACGCCGTGGCCCTCGCCGACCGGCTGCCCTCCGGCAAGGACGTCTTCGGGGCCGGCACGGCCGCCCAGCACCTGCCCCAGATCTTCTCCTATCCCGCGTACTTCATCCTGGTGGCGGGCGCCCTGTGGTCGGCCTGGCGGATGCGGGGGCACCCCGAGCTGCGCGACCGGTTCGTCGGCACCCTGCTGATCGCGGTGGGCGCCACGATCGTGGCGGGGGGAGCGACGTTCGCCGCGTTCGGGCTGCTGGTCGGATTCATCATCACCCTGGTGGCGGGGATCGCCGTGATGTTCGGGGGCTTCCTGCGGGCCTCACGTCGGGCGCCTGCGCCGGCGCCGGCCTGAGGGGCGGATCAGCCGGTCTGGGCCCACGCCGGGCTGCCCGGCGTGGAGGGCTGCGAGCCGGCAGGCGCGGTGGTGATCAGCAGTCGGTCGAACGTCGTGGGGTCGATCGAGACCAGCAGGATCACGCGGCCATCATCGGGCACGAAGTCCCCGAGCCACTTCGCGGGACCGTCGGAGATCGCCCAGAGGCGGTAGGTCGTTCCCTGCGGCGGCGAGGGCACGTCGGTGCCGAAGATCACGAATTGCTCGACGCCAGGAGCGGTGATCTCGGTCGCGTGGCCGAGGTCGGTCTGCTTGGCGCCGGGCGTCGTGGCGATCTTCATCGCCCGCTCGAGGTCTGCGGGGGCCATCGGCGTGCCGGAGCCGCCGAGTTGCGTGATGAGGAGTCCACCGAGGCCCACGACCAGCACGAGGCTCGCGGCCACGGCGACGATCCGGGCGGGGCTCCAGCGGCCGGGCCGGGAACCGCGAGGCTCGAGCTCGCGATGCAGCTGGGGCAGCAGGGTCTCGGGAGGGTCGATCGGGCTGGCGTCGAGGGCCAGGTCGGCGGCGACCGCCTGGAAGGCCGTGAGGGTCTCGCGGCAGCGGGCGCAGCCGGGAACGTGCTCGGCCAGCAGGTGGTCCGCCTCGGCGCCGTCGGGGCCCGACAGGCTCCGGAGCACGTAGCCCGCCAGCAGCTCGTCGATCCGGTCGTGGTCGATGTCGCTCACGCGGTCTCCTCGAGCGCGACGCGCAGCTTGCGCATCGCGGCGAAGGTCCTGGTCTTCACGGTGCCGAGCGGGATCCCGAGCTCCTCCGAGATCACGACCTGGGTCTTTCCTGCGAAGTACGCCATCTCGAGCACCTGTCGCTGTTCGGGGGGGAGCCCCGCGAGCGCGTCGCGGACCTCCTTCCGTCGAACGCTGAGGTAGCCCTCCTCGGCCACCGCGTCCGCAGGGTCTTCGTCCACGGTCGGCTCGAGGTTCGCCGCCTTCTCGGTCCTGGCACGCAGGCGTTCCTCGCGGCGGACCAGGTCGACGGCCCGGTGGTGCACGAGCGCCAGGAAGAAGGTTCGGAAGGGCCCCCGGGCCGCGTCGTACGCCTCCGGAGCCCGCCAGAGCGCCATGAAGGCATCGTGGACGACGTCCTGGGCGAGGATCTGTTGCCCGGTCACCCGGTAGGCCAAGCCGTAGGCGGGCCCGGAGAAGCGCCGGTAGAGCTCATCGAACGCTCCTCGGTCGCCGGCGGCGAGGCGGCGCTGGAGCCCCAGGTCCTCCCGGTCGGCATCCCGCACGGCCGTATCCTCCCAGCCGATGCGGACCGTCGTCTTGTACACGCGCCCGGGCTGTCACCTGTGCGACGACGCGCGAGCCTCGATCGAGACCGTGCGGGACCGGGTCCCGTTCGCGTTCACGGAGATCGACATCGGGTCGGACGACGACCTGGTCCGCGACTACGGGATCCGGATCCCGGTGGTCACGATCGACGGCGAGGAGCGGTTCGAGATCTCGGTCGATCCCGACGAGCTGACGGCCGCCCTGACGGAGCCGGCGCCCCGCTAGGCTAGGGGCGCATGGGCTCTGGGTCGCGTTCGGGTGGAAGGGACATCCCCGACTCCACCGTCGCCCGCCTCCCGCTGTACCTCCGGGCCTTGGTGGACCTGGCCGCGACCGGAGATCGGACCGTCTCTTCGGAAGCGCTGGCGGAGGCGACGGGTCTGACCTCGGCGAAGGTCCGCAAGGACCTCTCGAACGTCGGTTCCTACGGCACGCGAGGGATAGGCTACGACGCGGCCTCCCTGATCCACGAGATCCGCCGGGTGCTGGGCCTGACGCAGCACTGGGCGATCGTGATCGCCGGGGTGGGGAACCTGGGCCGCGCACTCGCGCACTACAAGGGGTTCGCCGAGCGCGGCTTCCGGGTGGCGGCGCTGGTCGACGTCGATCCGGACAAGATCGGCCGGAAGCTGGACGGGTTGGAGATCCGCCCGGTCGAGGAGCTGGAGGCGCTGGCCGCCCGCGAGGAGGTCGCGATCGGCGTGATCGCGACGCCGGCCTCGGAGGCCCAGGACGTCGCCGACCGGATGGTGGCCGCGGGGATCCGCTCGATCCTGAACTTCGCGCCGGCGGTCGTGACGGTGGACGAAGGGGTCACGGTCCGGAAGGTGGATCTGGCGACCGAGCTGCAGATCCTGGCCTACTACGAGCAGCGCAACGCGGAGAGCTTCGAGGAGGGGTCGCCGCGCGACGCTAGCGCGGGATCGTGATCCAGACCACGACGGCCACGATCACGATCATCACGACGAACAGCATGAACTGGATGCTGCCCTGATCCAGGAGCGGGGTCGGGATCGCTGCGAGCATCGGACGGTCTCCTCTCAGGCCGGCCCGTACCATGGCGGCGCCTCGCCGCCGGTCAGGAACGCCTTGCGAGAGCGCTCGGCGCGGTCCAGCAACGGCACGTGGAGCACGAACAGCAGGATCGAGCCGATCAGGAACATCAGCGAGTACCTGGGCACGCTGCCGCTGTTGTAATCCATCAGCAGCGTGACCTCCGGCCCGCCGCCCGTGAAGTGGGCGGTGGCGATCGCCAAGGGTGTTCCGTCGGCCGAGTCGGCGAAGCTGACCGAGTCCACGGTGAAGTTCGTGGTCTGCAGGGCGGTCAGATCGAGGGGATCGATGCCCAGCTGCTCGTTCGCCTGCTTGGCCAGGAAGGTCGTGGCCGACCCCTGGACCGACAGGAGGTCGGCGGCGCGGCTCTGATCGGTGGGGCTCGGGGTCACCCACGCGTCGCTCGGGTATTGCGCGAACTCCGGGTACTTGTCGAGCGTGGGGGTCACGCCGGCGGCGAGCACCTGCCACGCGGGCTCCGAGCCGCGGGGGCCGAGGTTCGTCTTCGTATCGGGGCCCTGGGACCAGAAGCCGAACATCCAGATCGAGGACTGGATGATCAGCCAGCCGGTGAAGGCGACCATCAGCACCAGGTAGCCCATCCAGCGGCCGAACACGGCCGCCAGCACGACGTAAACACTGCCGACGAACAACAGGAAGCCGGCGGCCACGACCCCGATGCCCTTGAACATCGTGCCGCAGCTGACCGCGAAGCTCAGGCAGGTCTGGCCGGTCATCTAGGGGCGCTCCAGCACCGTGCCGGCTTGTTGCGCGCGTTCGATCGCGGCCTTCTCGGCGGCAGGATTCAGGCAGACGTTCTGGTCGAAGGGGACGTTCTTGGAGCTCATCTCGACCAGGTAGGTGACGATGTCATTGATCTGCTGGTCGTCCAGGGCGCCGTTGTACCGGATGCTCCAAGAGGGCATCGCGCCGCGGCCCTCCTCGATCACCTGGTAGATGTCGTCGACGCTCGCGATCGCGGCGTGCTCGGGATCGTTGTTGCCGGCGCAGATCGTGGTGAGGTTCTTCGGATAGGCGAAGCCGTCGAGGTAGGGGATCACGCCGCCCTGCAGCTCGTTGCCGTGACAGCGCGTGCACCCGACGCCCAGCTGGTTCTCCTCGGAGTACGGCAGGACCGCCTGCGCCCCGCGCGCGATCGAAGCGGAGCGCAGCTCCTCCTCTTGCGCGAGGTTCCGGGAGGGCTCGACCAGCCACTGCACCGGGAACCACAGCACGAAGAACGCGATCAGGACGACGCCCCAGCCCTGCATCCGGTTCAGCAGCGGGGTCTCGAGCGCCGCGTCGGAGGGACCCGGCCGCATCACGTTCGGGATCTCGGGGCCCTTGCCACGAGCGCGGTTCCGGGCGACGAGCGCGACGATCGTCACGACGACCAACAGGACGCCGAGGACGATCAGCAGGACGCCCGTGAGGTTCGTGTCGGCGAGCATGCCCCCGGTCACCCCCTCAGCCCGTGGCCACGCAGAAGGGGCCCTGCGGCGGCTCGTTGATCGTGTTGGTTCCGCGGGGCGGCCCGAGCACCGTCTGCGACGTGTCGACGATCACCTGGTCGCCATCGACCGTGACCTTGAACCGGTCCAGGCCACGGGGCGCGGGGCCTAGCTGATACTCGCCGGCGAAGTTGTACTTCGAGCCGTGGCATGGGCACTCGAACCACTTCGAGGACGTGCAGAACGGCACGCGGCAGCCCAGGTGCACGCACCGCTGGTACAGCGGCATGATCCCGTCCTGCGTGACGCCCTTGGCCGGATAGTTGGCCTGCCCGACGCCGGGGGTGCCGCTCCAGGGAACGATGTAGAAGCGGCCGGCGCCGTTGTAGACCGGCTGGTCGGTCGCCTGCAGCTGCGACTTGATGTCGTTCAGGGATCCGGCGGCGATCAGCGATCCGAACCCGCCGCGGAGGTTCGGCCACAGGAACGCGATCGTCCCGCCGCCGAACTCCGCCGCGAACACCAGGACCGAGGTGATCAGGGCGCGGCGCTGGAAGTCGCGTCGCGACATCACCTTCACCGGCTTGGCCGGCGCCTGCTCTCCGGTGGCCGAAACGTCCCGCGCCGCACGCAGGAACGAGATCGCCATGTAGCCCACGAACAGCACCAGCACGCCGAGGACGGCGAGGACCGCGATCGTGGGAGAGGTCAGCGCGAGGGGGCTCACAGCTCGAAGAACACCCCTTGCGCCCACGGCCAGATCCAGTTGTAGCCGGGGCCGCGGAAGAACGAGCCGATGATCGTCAGCGTCGCGCCGAACATGAACAGGATCGTGAACAGCGTGATCGCGATCTTGCGGTCGCCCGGCCGGATGCTGGGGTTGCGGTCGACGTAGGGCACGGCCGCGAGACCCACCAGGATGAAGGTCGGGATCGAGATGCCGGCCACCATCGGGTGGAAGTAACGCAGCAGCTCCTGCAGGCCGAGGAAGTACCAGGGCGCCTTCGACGGGTTCGGCGTGAGGTTCGGGTTCGCCAGCTCGCGCAGCGGCGCGTTCACGAGCGAGGAGAACACGAGCATCCCCGCGAAGAGGATCAGCATCGCGATGAACTCCTCGATCAGGAAGTGCGGCCAGGTGCTGACGCGGTCCCCTTGCTCGCGCTCGACGCGCTGGATCCCCTCGGGAGGCACCAGGGCGAGCAGCCGGTGCTTCTCCGGCGCGCCCTTCTTCGGCTCCGGCACTCCGCCGGTGGGCAGCGGCGCCTCGCGGCGCGCGGTGGTGGCGGGGGCGGCCGCGACCGCGACCGCCGCGGCAGCCGCGGGCGCGGCCACCGAGGGGGCGGCGGCGGCAGCGGCGGCCGGAGCCGGGGCGGCGGCCGGAGCGCCCGCCGCGGCGGAAGGCGGCCCGGGCGCGGCCTCGTGGGCCTCCTCCGGATGCTCGGCGAGGTAGGCGCGGATCGCCTTGGAGCGCGCGCGGCCCTCGGCGACGCGGCGGTCGGCCCCCCCGGCGAGCTGCGCGTCCAGCATCGCCTGGTAGGCGGCCATGTCCTTGCCGGCGTCCTCCCAGCTCATCGGGTTCGCTCCTCGCTCACATCGGCCCCGAGATGCCGCCGTCCTTGCGGATCCGCCAGAAGTGGACCGCGAGGAACATCACGAGCACGAAGGGCAGCGCCAGCACGTGCAGCACGTACCAGCGCAGCAGCGTCTGCGGACTCACGATCGCGCCGCCCAGGAGCAGGAAGTTCGCCTGCTTCGCGATGAACGGCGAGTAGCCGGCCAGCGACGTGCCCACGGTGATCGCCCAGATCGCGAGCTGGTCCCAGGGGAGCAGGTAGCCGGTGAACGACAGGCCGAGCGTCAGGAACAGCAGGACCACGCCGACGACCCAGTTGAACTCGCGCGGGGGCTTGTAGGCGCCGGTGTAGAAGACGCGCGCCATGTGGAGCGTCACGGTCAGGACCATCAGGTGCGCGCCCCACCGGTGCAGGTTCCGCATCAGGTCCCCGAAGAACACGGACGTGCGGATCGACTGCATGTCGGTGTACGCCTGGGCGCCGCCGATGTCGGCCATCGGCCGGTAGAAGAACATCAGGAAGATGCCGGTCAGGGTCAACAGGACGAACAGGAAGAACGACAGCCCGCCCAAGCAGAACGTGTAGGTCAGCTTCAGTCCGTGGCGCTTGACCTTGACCGGGTGCAGGTGCCACAGCACGTTGTTCATCACCGCGAGCGCCCGGTCGCGCGACGTGTCCTTGTAGCCCTTGCGGTAGATCGAGCCCGGTCGGAAGATCGACTTCCAGACCTCGCTCTCTCGAAGGTTCGGCGGCTGGATCTTCGCCACGTATCCCTTCCTCTACTCCGCTGCCGCCTGCGAAGCGGGGACCTCCGCCAGCGTGCGCCGACCACCCGAGGACTCGGGTAGTCGCGCATAGTACAGCGTGTCGGTGGGGCACCGGTCGACGCACACGGAGCAACGGGTGCAGGCGTTGTCGTCCACCACGAAGAGCGCGGTGGATCCGAGGACCTCGGCCTCGACGGCCTCTTCGTCGGAGTCGCGGACGATCTCGGTGGACATCATCCAGATGCAGTTCCAGGGGCAAACGTCCTCGCAGGCCCGGCACAGGATGCAGTTGTCCGGATCGAGCATCAGGTGCTTCGGCGACTTCACGCCGTGGGTGAGCCACGCCGCGTCCACCGACTCCACGACGTAGTCGTCGTGGATGTCGACCTCGGTCTTCGTGAAGGGCATCCAGGCTCCTACCGATATCCACCGGCCGGCCGTGCGTCGCCGCCCCCGCCCCGGAGCTTGCGGCGCCAGTTCTGCATCGCGGCCGACGCGATCAGCACGGTCACGATCGGACCCACGGTCAGCCCCATCGCGACCGCGTCGCGGACCTGCAGGAACGCGGCGGGGCTGGGATGTGGGAAGCCCATCGTGGGGTCGAACGGCTGCTTGAGGAACGCCTCGACGTCGGTCGGACCGGCCCAGCCGATCTTCTGCTCGGCGTAGTACATCCAGAACGAGGGGATCACGACCGCGGAGATCAGCAGGAAGAAGAGCAGCGCCATCGAGAACAGGATCGCGCTGGTCCAGGTCCACTCGAACGACTTCACGAACTCCTCGGCACGGGCCTTGAGGCCCTGAGAACGCTGCGCGAGCGGCGACTTGGTCGCGACGTCGATCTGGCTCATGGCGTTCGTTCGCTCCGTCGGAACGGCATCATAACAACGGACCCCTCCGGACCCGTCGCTCGAGCGCCCGGGTGCGAGGCACACTATCGCGGCCGCCGGGGCGGCGGGCAAGGCACCTCGCCGGGGAGCGCCCCTACACTCTGGCGCGACCCTCGATGATCGCCGACGCCGCGGAGCAACTGTCGCGATGGTGGGCGCCCGCGCTCGCGTTCGTGGCCGGCCTGGTCTCGTTCGCGAGCCCGTGCGTGTTCCCGCTGGTGCCGGGCTACCTGTCGTTCGTCGCCGGCGACGCCGCCGTGGAACAGGCCCGGCGGGAGCGCCTGGCTCCGATCCTGCTGTTCATCGGCGGGTTCACCCTGGTCTTCACGCTGGAGGGCGCCTTCGCCGCGACGTTCGTGAAGATCTTCGAGGGGACGACGGCCCAGGTGATCGCGGGCGTCGTCGTCGTCGTCGTGGGCCTGCTGCTGATCGGCTTCGCCGTGGGGCGCGGGGGCGTCTCGCTGTACGCCGACCGCCGCCCCTTCCTCGGCCGGGTCCGGCCGGGGGTCGCGGGCGCGCTCCCGCTGGGCATGGCGTTCGCGGCCGGCTGGACGCCGTGCATCGGGCCGGTGCTGGCGGCGATCCTCGTGCTCGCCGCGTCGGCGGGCGGCGCCGCACGCGGCGCGTTCCTGCTGATCTGCTACTCGCTCGGCCTCGGCGTGCCGTTCCTGCTGATCGGCCTGGGGATCCAGTGGCTCTCCGCGACCGCCGGGTGGATCCGGCGGAACTTCCGCGCGATCTCGGTGGTGTCCGGTTCGTTGCTGGTCGTGGTCGGGGTGCTGCTGATGACCGGCGCGTTCACGCGGTACCTCGTGACGCCGCTGCTTCGGTTCACGCCCGGGCTCTAGTTCCGGGGACCGGCTAGCATCGTGCCGGGATGTCGTCCCCGGCCTCCAGGCTCACCCTCCGGCAGTCGGTCGCCCTCGTGTGGCGGACCTTGCGCTCGATGCGCACGGCGCTGGTGTTGCTCGGCCTGCTGGCGCTCGCCTCCGCGGTCGGATCCCTGCTGCCGCAGATCCCGAACAGCCCCGAGCGCGTCTCGGCCTACCTCGTCGATCATCCGTTCTGGGGCGAGCTGTTCCTGCGGGGTGGCTTCTTCGACGTATTCGGGTCGTGGTGGTTCGCACTGGTCACGGCGCTGCTGTTCATCTCGCTGGTCGCATGCCTGATCCCCCGCTCGCGCGCGATGCTCCGCACGATCCGGCAGCGTCCCGTCCAGGCCAAGGAGCTGGAGGCCCTGCCGCACTTCGCGAGCTTCGCGGTCGACGGCGAGCCCGAGGTCGCGACCGCGCGGGCGCGCTCGGTGCTGCGGCGACGGATGTACCGGGTGGCCGTCGCGCCGGACGGGCGGGGCGTGGCCGCGGAGAAGGGTGCGCTGCGCGAGACCGGGAGCCTCACGTTCCACTGGGCGTTCCTGCTGCTCCTGATCGCGGTCATCGTCGGCAAGGGCACCGGGTACACGGGCCACGCGACGATCGTCGAGGGGCAGACGTGGACCGACGCGGCCTTCAACTACGACGGCGACCTGCGGACCGGGCGGTTCTCCTCGGGACAGCACACCGGCGCGGGGATCCACCTGATCAGCTTCCAGGACGCGTTCCGCACGAGCGGGATCCCGATGGACTTCACCTCGGAGGTCGAGCTCCTGGATCCCGACGGCACCCCGGTGCGGCGGGACGACGTGCGGATCAACCACCCGGTCCTGTTCGACGGGCTTCGGATCTTCCAGTACGGGTTCGGGTGGGCTCCGGTGGTCACGGTGCGCGACCGCACGACCACGCTTAGCGACGGCCCGGTCGTGATGGTCCAGGACGCCGGACCCGACGGGAACCAGCTGGCCGCGCCGGGGGAGGGGTTCGTGAAGCTGCCGACGCTGCGCCCGCAATACGCGATCCAGCTGGAGCTGATCCCCGACAGCACCGCGTTCATCCAGAGCCTGATGACCGGGGTGCCGCAGCCGATGACCCAGGTGCGCGCGCCGTTCATGCGTTACACGGTGTGGAAGGGCGTGCTGACCGATCCGTCGCTGTCGGGTCTGGACACCCGGTTCATGCGCAAGGTCTCCACCGGGATCGTCGGCCGCGGCTGGACCGTCGACGTGGCCCGCGGGTGCGTGATCTCGAGCGGCTCGGGGTCCGGGCTGCCGACCGGGCTCGCCCGGACCACCCGGTGTCCGGCCGGCGGGCCGGCCCCGGCGCTGACGCTGTCGTTCCCCGAGCTGCGCCGGTACTCGCGGCTGCAGATCTCGAAGGACACGACGGTCCCCTACGTGCTCGGTGCGGCTATCCTCATCCTCCTGGGGTTGGTCGCCGCGATGTACTCGTCCCGGCGCAAGGTCTGGGTGCGGGCCGAGGCCCGCGAGGAGGGAACCGTCCTGCAGGTCGGAGGGTTCGCGCTGCAGCGCAAAGACCGGTTCGAGGAGGAGTTCCCGAGGCTGGTGGCCGAGTTGCGCGCCGCCACGGGCGGCGACCGTCCGGCCCGGGAGCCCGCGGAGGCGGGCGCGCGATGACCGCGGCCCGCCTGTCCAGCGACCTGTTCAACGCGGCGCTGTTCGCCTACATCGCCGCCATGGTGCTGTCGTTCGCCTATCTGGCGTTCCGGAAGCGGCCGTTCCACACCGCGGCCCTGATCGTCGGCTGGATCGGCGTGGCCGCGAACGTCGGCTCGATCGTGGCCCGCGGTGTGGCGGCGCACCGCACGCCCTGGGGCAACATGTACGAGTACTCCGTGCTGCTCGCGTGTTTGGTGGTGCTCGCCTACCTGGTGATCGTCGAGTGGCGCTACAAGGTCCAGACCGTCGGTGGGTTCGTGTTCGCGTTCGCGATCTTCACGATGGCGATGGCGACGTCGTTCTTCTACGTCGGGCCGACCGACCTGCTGCCGGCGCTGAACTCCTACTGGCGGCAGATCCACGTGACCTCGATGATCGTCGCGACGTCGCTGCTCGCGACCGGCTGCGTCTTCACGATCCTGTACCTGGTGAAGGTGCGCTCGGAGCGCCGCGAGCTCTCCGCGATGCGCTCGCAGGACCCGCCGCCGATCCTCGGCGGCGCCGTCGACGCGGACGCACCGCCGGACTACGTGCCGGGTGCCGACGATCCGGTCGGCGAGGCGGCAGCGCCCGGCCAGCGCCGCGGCCTGCCGCCCTCGGCGACGCTCGATCGGCTCGCGTACCGCTTCATCCAGTTCGGCTTCCCGATCTGGACCTTCGGCGTGATGTGCGGCGCGATCTGGGCGCAGCAGACCTGGGGCCGGTACTGGGGCTGGGATCCGAAGGAAACCTGGTCGTTCATCACGTGGGTGATCTTCGCGTGCTACCTGCATGCGCGCGCGACGGCGGGCTGGCGCGGCGCGAAGGCCGCCGGGATCGCACTGGTCGGCTTCGTCAGCCTGTTCGTCACGTATTACGCGGTGAACCTGTGGATCGCCGGACTGCACACCTACGCGAAGTGACGCCGGGGCGCCGGAAGGCCGGTGGTACGCTCACGCGGACCCGCGCCCGGGCGGGGGACGCTGCCAGCGCTGCGGAGGTGCCGAGCGACGTGCGGAAGAGGCTGTGGTGGGTCCTCGGCCTGCTCGCGCTGACCGTCCTGTTGTCCGCCTGCTCCGGCTACAAGCCGCAGAACACCTTCGATCCGGCCGGCCAGCCTGCGCAGGAGCAGAAGAACCTGCTGGTGCCGGTGCTCTGGATCGCCGCCGGCGTGTTCGTGATCGTCGAGGGCGGCATCCTGTTGATCTCGATCCGGTACCGCCACCGGAAGGGGCGGGAGCGGATCCCGAAGCAGATCCACGGCAACACGCGACTGGAGATCGGCTGGACGATCGCGCCGGCGCTGATCCTGGCGGTGATCATGGTCCCGACCGTCTCGATGATCTGGCAGCTGGCGGCGGTTCCGGCGAACGCGATGCACGTCACGGTCCAGGGCTATCAGTGGTGGTGGGGCTTCCAGTACACGGACGAGGACATGCGCACCGCCTTCGGGGACCACGGCCCGATCACGGTCGCGGACGTCCTGGTCGTGCCGGCCGGCCGTGAGGTCGAGCTCTCGCTCGCTTCCGAGGGCGGGGGGGCGCACACGACCGACGGGATCCCCGATCACATGGTGATCCACTCGTTCTGGGCGCCGCGGCTGTTCGGCAAGCAGGACGTCGTGCCAGGCCGCACGAACCACATCACGTTCTCCACGGACCAGCCCGGCGTCTACTGGGGCCAGTGCGCCGAGTTCTGCGGTCTGCAGCACGGCCGGATGCGGTTCCGGATCGCCGTGCTGGATGCGCAGCGCTGGGACGCGTGGGTCAAGAACGAGAAGCTGCCCGGGGTGACGCCGACCGACACCCTCGCGAAAGAGGGGATGAACCTGTTCCTGAACGGCGTCTCCAGCGGCGGGCAGTGCATCGCGTGCCACGCGGTGGGTGGCACGGCGGCCAGCGCGACCGCCGCGCCCAACCTGACGCACTTCGCCGCGCGCACCCACGAGTGCTTCGCCGGCTGCGACTTCGAGACGTTCTTACCCGACGGCTCGCCGAACTACGCGGCGCTGACGGCGTGGCTCCAGGATCCGAACGCGGTCAAGCTGGGCGCGAAGATGCCGGACTACGACCTGACGCCGCACGAGATCGACGCGTTGATGGCCTACCTGTACAGCCTGACCTAGGAGCTCCGGAGCGATGGCGACCGCGACCGTGCCGACGAGGCGAGGAGGGATCCTCCGCCGCCCCACGGCCACGACCGGCTTCTGGAGCTGGTTCACCACGATCGACCACAAGAAGATCGGGATCCTCTACGGCGTCACGGCGTTCACGTTCTTCATCGTGGGAGGGCTGGAGGCGCTCATCATCCGCGCGCAGCTCGCACGCCCCGACCAGACCCTCGTGAACGCGGCCCAGTACAACCAGATCTTCACGATGCATGGGCTCACGATGATCTTCCTGTTCGTGATGCCGATGTCGGCCGCGTTCTTCAACTACCTGATCCCGCTGATGATCGGCGCCCGCGACGTGGCCTTCCCGCGGCTGAACGCGTTCTCGTACTGGGTGTTCCTGATGGGTGGGTTGTTCCTGTACTCCAGCTGGTTCCTGGGCGGCGCGCCGAACGGCGGCTGGTTCGGCTACGCGCCGAACTCCACGACCGATCCGACACCCGGCATGACGTTCTACGCGCTGGGCCTGCTGATCACCGGGATCGCCTCCTCGGCCGGCGCGATCAACCTGGCGGTGACGATCGTGAACATGCGCGCGCCCGGCATGACGCTGTTCCGGATGCCGGTGTTCGTCTGGATGGGCCTGGTGGTCCAGTTCCTGCTGGCGTTCTCATTGCCGATCATCACGGTGGCCCTGTTCGAGATGCTGTTCGACCGCCGGTGGGACACCGCGTTCTTCGATCCGACACGGGGCGGCGATCCGATCCTGTGGCAGCACCTCTTCTGGCTGTTCGGCCATCCGGAGGTCTACATCCTGATCCTGCCGGCGTTCGGGATCTTCAGCGAGGTCCTGCCGGTGTTCAGCCGCAAGCCGTTGTTCGGCTACCAGTTCGTGGTGTTCTCCGGCATCGCGATCGGCTTCATCGGGTTCGGCGTGTGGGTCCACCACATGTATGCGGCCGGGCTGGGCCCTGTGGCGAACACGGCGTTCGGCATCTCGACGGCGATCATCGCGATCCCGACCGGCGTCAAGATCTTCAACTGGATGGCGACGATGCAGGGCGGGGACCTGCACTTCGATACGCCGATGCTCTACTCCGTCGGCGGCGTTGCGATGTTCGTGATCGGCGGGTTGTCCGGCGTCACGCACTCGGTCGTCCCGTCGGACTACCAGCAGACCGACACCTACTACGTCGTGGCACACTTCCACTACGTGCTCTTCGGCGGCGCGGTCTTCGGCTTGTTCGCGGGGATGTACTACTGGTGGCCGAAGGTGTTCGGGTTCCGGCTGGGGGAGGGGCTCGGGAAGCTCCAGTTCTGGCTGATGATCATCGGCTTCAACCTGACGTTCGGCCCGATGCACATCCTGGGGCTCGAGGGCATGATCCGCCGCGAGTACACGTATCCGGCAGCCCTGGGACTGGCCTTCTGGAACGAGGTCGCGTCGGCCGGCGCGTTCCTGATCGCGATCTCGGTGCTGGTGTTCATCATCAACGCGGTTCGGGCGCGCGTGCGACACCGGCCGCTCGAGACCGACGATCCGTGGGACGCGCGGACGCTCGAGTGGACGACATCGTGCCCGCCGCCGGCCTACAACTTCGAGACGATCCCGGTCGTGCACACGCTCGACGAGTTCTGGCACCGCAAGTACGCCGAAGACAAGGAGGGACGGCTCGTGCGGGTGCCGGCCGGCGCCTCCGACGACGCGCCGGCGCCGGCGGCGGGACACGCGATCCACATGCCGAGCCCGTCCTTCTGGCCGCTCGTGGCCGCGCTGGGCCTGCCGACCCTGGCCTACGGGGCGATGTACTCGTGGTGGATCGTCGGCCTGGGCGCGCTGATCGTGGTGGTCGCGTTCACCGGATGGGCTCTCGAGCCCGGGACCGCGGAGTAGGTCGATGGCCGACGCGACCGCCGGACACGCCCGCCCCGTCCACGTCGAGCAGACCAGCACCGGACTGCCCAGCACGAAGCTCGCGATGTGGCTGTTCCTGGGTTCGGAGTGCCTGCTCTTCGGGGCGCTGATCACGACCTACGTCCTGTACCGCGGGGCGAGCCAGACGGGGCCGTATCCGCAGGACGTCTTCGACATCCCGTACACCTCGGTGTCGTCGTTCGTGCTGCTGGCCAGCTCGCTCACGATGGTGCTGTCGCTGACCGCGGCCGAGAAGCACGACCACGCACGGATGCGGCTGTGGCTGCTGGCCACCGCGTTCCTGGGCATGACGTTCGTGGGCGGGCAGGTCTACGAGTTCACGCACTTCTACCGCGAGGGCCTGTCGATCTCGACGAACCTGTTCGGCACGACGTTCTACGTGCTGACGGGGTTCCACGGCGTCCACGTGACGGTCGGCATCCTGATGCTGCTCTCGCTGGTGGGGATGTCCTCGACGAACCGGCTGCCCGAGGATCCCGCGTTCCCGGTTGAGCTGGTCGGCCTGTACTGGCACTTCGTCGACATCGTGTGGATCGTGATCTTCACCGTCGTCTACCTGATCCCGAACCCGGTGCCCAAGTAGGCTCGCGAGCGATGGACGAGCACGACACGTTCCGGGAGGAGTTGGGGGCCGAGGGCCTGACCGACCCGCGCGAGACCGGCCGGCCGCACCGGCCGCACCCCAGCGCGAAGGAGTACATCCGGATCGGGATGATCCTCGCGGTGCTCACCTCCCTGGAGGTGTGGACCAGCTACTCCGGGCTGCCGCACGGGATCATGATCACGTTCCTGTGGGTGATGTCGGCGATCAAGTTCTCCTTGGTCGCCTTGTGGTTCATGCACCTGCGGTTCGACGATCCCCGCTACTCGCGGTTCTTCATGCTCGGGATCGTGGGGGCCTGCGTGCTGTACCTGCTGGTGCTGCTGTCCTTCCGGGTCTTCGCGAGGTAGCGATGCCGCCGTTCCGCTGGCACGTCGACGTCTGGGTGATCCTCGGATCGGTCCTCGCCGCGTACCTGATCGCGTCCCGGCGCCACGGGGAGCGGACCGGCGAGCCCGTGAACCGGCACGCGCGGCGGCTGTTCCTGGGCGGCATGGCGGTGCTGTGGGTGGGGGCGGACTGGCCGATCCACGACTGGGCCGAGCGCTACCTGTACTCGATGCACATGGTCCAGCACCTGCTGTTCACCCTGATCGCGGCGCCGCTGCTGGTCGCGGGCATCCCGGCATGGCTGTGGCGGGACCTGCTGCGCAACGCGACCGTGCGGCGCGTGTGGCGCTTCGTGACGCGGCCGCTGATGGGCCTGATCATCTTCAACTCGGTCCTGCTGTTCACGCACTGGCCGGCGGTGGTGACGTTCTCGGTCCACTCCGAGCCGGGGCACTTCGCGCTGCACTGCGTGTTGGTGCTGGCGGCGATCATCATGTGGTGGCCCGTCGTGTCGCCGCTGCCCGAGATGCCGCCGATCTCGCCGCCGGGCCAGATGCTGTACCTGTTCTTCCAGTCGCTCGCCCCGACGATCCCGGCCTCGTTCCTGACGTTCGGCCGGGTGCCGCTGTATCCGGTCTACGCGACGTTCCCACGGATCTGGGGGATCTCGGCGCTGACGGACCAGATGATCGCGGGGCTGACGATGAAGCTCGGCGGGACGGTGATCCTCTGGACCGTGATCGCGACGATCTTCTTCCGCTGGGGCCGGCGTGAGCGCGAAGAGGGGTGGGACGCGCTCGCGTGGCGCGACGTCGACGCGGAGCTCCGGGCCGTGAGCGAGCAACGGTGAGCGAGCACCCGGAGCCCTCCCGCGAGCACCTGCTGCTGCCGGTGCTGATCCCGGTCGTGGCGCTGGTCGTGATCGGCTCGGTGCTGTTCCTGCTGTCCCGGGTGCTGTTGCGGGTCACGCCGACCACCGCCACGATCACCGCGCTGATCGTGGCGGCCTCGATCCTGGGCGTGGCGACCTACGTCGCGAGCCGCCCCCAGGTGAGCGGTTCCTCGGTCCTGCTGATGGCCGGCGGCGTGCTCGGGATCGCGATGTTCACCGGCGGGATCGCGCTGCTGGTGGGCAAGCCGCACGAGGAGGCGAAGCCGATCGTCCTGTCGCTCGCGGCGCCGCAAGGGGCCGCCACGAAGGGCTTCGACGTGAACACGTTGACGGGGCCGGCCAACGTCGGGTTCGTGTTGGACTTCAACAACCAGGACGGCGGGATCCAGCACGACGTCGATATCGCCTCGGAAGACCCCCTGAAGAACCCCGGCGCCACGGTCTTCCTCCAGGGCGCGCCGACCACCGGTCCGCAGCAGATCCAGTACGAGGTGAAGGCGCTCCAGCCCGGGAAGTACTACTTCTTCTGCAGTTTCCACCCGACCGTGATGAACGGGACGCTCACGATCGCGGCCGGCGCCCCGCCGCAGGAAGGCGGCAACAACGGCGTGACGATCGCGGCGAAGGGCCTCGCGTTCAACACGAAGCTGCTCGATCTGCCCGACGGTCAGCCCACGCAGCTCACCTTCGAGAACGAAGACGCGGGCATCACGCACAACATCGGGATCTACTCGGACAAGAGCTACTCGCAGGAGGTCTTTCGCGGCACGGACGTGGTGGGCGTGAACACGGCCACCGAGACGATCCCGGCGCTCCAGGCCGGGACGTACTACTTCCGCTGCGACTACCACCCCACGATGGAGGGGGTCGTGAAGGTCGGCAGCGGCGCGGCGCCGCCGAGCGGCAGCCCGGGCAGCCCGTCGGCGGGCCCCTCCCCGTAGGGCGCATCCGGCCGCCGACGGTACCGTGGTTCCC
>DATHCP010000063.1:0-35372 GCA_035490535.1 Actinomycetota bacterium | reverse complement strand
GAACCCATAGCGGAAGATGATCATCGCCGCGAAGAACACGGCGGACTGCAGCACGAAGTCGAACAGCGACACGCCGACCGTCGCGAGCGGCAGGATCTCGCGCGGGAAGTAGACCTTCTTCACGAGGTTCGCGTTCGCGATCACGGACTGGGCGCCGGCAGACAGCGACACCGAGAAGAGGTTCCAGGCCAGCAGCCCGGCCAGGAGGAAGACCGGATAGTCCTTCACGCTGCTGCCGAGGACCTTCGAGACGAACCAGAACACCGCCAGGAACACGATCGGGTTCAGGACCGACCAGATCGCGCCCAGGACCGAGGCCGTGTATTTGACCTTCAGCTCCTTGCGGACCAGGTTCAGGATGATCTCGCGGTACGCGTAGAGCTCCCGGGCGCGCCGGATCACGCGGAGGCGAGGCGGCTCGGACGTGCGTTCGGTGACCTCGATGGCGGCGATCGCTGGTGCTCCTGCTCCGGGACGTCGGGCGGCCGGTCCACGGCGAACCCGCTGGTCAGAGAGCAAGTCTAGCAACGCGATGCGGCCCGGCCGAGCGTTCGGATGTGACGATCCGGCTAGAAGTGCAGGCGGGGGAACGGCGGCCCCTTGCAGGTCGTCTGCGGCGGCAGCGGATGTGCGGCCCGCGGCGTCTGGGAGAAGTCGAACGCCTGGCGCATCGGGTCGCCTGCCCGGTCGCGCGCGGTCAGGTGGCGCAGGCCCCAGTTGTCCTCGATGAAGCTCAGGACGCTCGAGAACTCGCTGACCGGGTGGGCGACGACGCCGTCCTTCGCGTAGGGGCTGATCACGATCATCGGCACGCGGAAGCCCATCCCCATCCGGTCGGTCGCGGGCGGCCGGACGTGGTCGTAGAAGCCGCCGTAGTCGTCCCAGGTCAGGAAGATCGCTGTGGTCGACCACATCGGGCTGCGCTCCACCGCGTCGATCACCTTGGTCGCCCAGTTCTCGCCCCAGCACGTGCTGAACGGCGGGTGGTCCGACAGTTCGTACCGCGGCGTGATCCACGTGACCGCCGGCAGGGCGCCCGCCTGGATGTCGGTGACCACGTCGTCGACCGGATGGATGTGCGCCTTCCAGGCCGCCGGCTGCTGGCGGTACCGGTCGATCGCGTCGTAGGCCGACCACATGTAGCCCTTCTCATCGCTGTCGGCGGCGTAGTAGCTCCACGACACGCCGGACGCGTCGAGCAGGTCGCCGGTCGTGGGGAACGAGAAGCACGGCCGCACCAGCGCGACGCGACCGGCCCGGTACGCCTCGACGAACGTGCGCGCCGGGGAGTCGCACCCCCACCGTTGGATCCCGCCGCCGGGCGGCACCGGGTTCTCGCGCGCCAGCGCCGACTGGGCGCCGATCGCGTAGAGGTGGTTCGGGAACGAGGGGCCCCACGCCGAGGAGAAGAAGTGGTCGAACAGGACGTCGTGCTTCGCCCAGTACCAGTAGTCCGGGATCTGGGCGGGGCGGAACTGCGTGTACGCGAGCTTCCCCTGCGGGCCGTGGTCGAACCCATCCATCTTCCCACCGTCGAACGCCGCGATCGCGCACCGGAAACAATGCGGGAGATCTCCCGGCATCGGTCCGACGACCGCGGGTCCCAGGGGAACACGCACGCCGTGATCGAGACCCGTGCGCACGCCGTCGGAACCGGGGAACCGTCCGAACAGGTTGTCGAAGGTGTGGTTCTCCTGGATCAGATAGATCACGTGCTGGATCTTCGTGGTGGCCGAGGGTGCCGCCGCCGAGGCCGTCGGCGGGTGCGTGGGCGTTCCGGACGAGGAGCACGCCGCGACGGCGACACACGTGAGGGCAACCGTGAACGCAACGGTCATGCGGAGCGGGGAGGTCGGCCGACGGGGCATCCGGGGAGGGAGCTTAGCCTCGCAGGAGCTGTTCGATCGCCTCGTCCAGCGGTGGGAGGGCCGGGATCCCCAGGTTCTCCACGAACACGCTCGTCAGGGCCGAGGATCGCGGCCGACGGGCCGGCCGGTGGAGATCACCGCCACGCTGCGGGTGGACCGCGCCCCCGAACCCGCCCACCTCCTTGCACCGCAGCAAGAAGCGGTGCCAACTGACCACCTCCGGCCCAGCGAGGTGATACGTGCCGAACCGGTGGGTGAGCGCGAGTGGCAGCAGCCGCTCGGCGAGGTGCCGGGTGTAGGTCGGCGATCCGGTGTGATCGGCGATCGCGGCCGCGTCCTCGCCGCGACGCAGCCGCGCGACCTGGGAGGCGACGTAGTCCTCGCCCCCGAAGACGTACCCGGTCCGTACGATGAATGACGCCGGATGGACATCGCGCACCATCCGCTCCCCGGCGAGCTTCGCCCGGCCGTACACGTTGATCGGCGCCGGCACGTCGGCCTCGTCGTAGGGAGCATCCTTCTCCCCATCGAACACGAAGTCCGTCGAGATGTGCACCAGGACGGCGCCGCAGGCGCGCGCGGCCAGCGCGAGCGCGTGCGGGCCCTGCGCGTTGTCGCGGAACGCCCGCGCCGGTTCCGTCTCGTTCCCGTCGACGTCGGTGAAGGCGGCCAGGTTCAGCACGATGTCGGGATGCAGCGGCACCACCGCGCGCATCACCGCCCCGTGGTCGCCGACGTCCAACTCGTCATGCGCGAACGCCAGGACGTCGTGGTGCGGCGGCACGACGTCGAGGAACGCCCGGCCGAGGCCGCCGCCGGCGCCGGTGACCAGCAGCCTCACGACGCTGCTCCGGCGGCTCGCGGTGCGGTGACCACGTCGACGACGTGGGCCTCCCGCAGCCGCGGCAGGTACTCCGCGTACCACTCGACCGTCTCGGCCAGGCCGTCGTCGAAGGCGATCTCCGTGCGCCAGCCGAGCCCGTGGACCCGGTCGGCGCGGACGCCGTACCGGAAGTCGTGGCCCGGCCGGTCGGGGACCGACACGATCAGGGACGGGTCCGCGCCGGCGAGCGCGACGATCCGGCGCGCCAGCTCGCGGTTCTCCAGCTCGAACCCGTCGCCGATGTTGTAGACCATGCCCGCGGCACCGTGGTCCAGCACGGTGATCGCCGCGCGGGCCCAGTCGCGCACGTGCAGGAACTCGCGCCGCTGCCGCCCCTCACCGTAGACCGGCACCGGCCGGCCCTCGAGCGCGTTGATCGCGTACGTCGGGATCACGCGCTCGATCTGCCGCGGCCCGTACGCGTTCGTCCCCCGCACGACGGTGACGTCGGCGCCGTACGTGGTGACGTAGGCCTGGCACAGCAGGTCGGCGGCGGCCTTGCTCGCGGCGTAGGGCGAGCGCGGCCGTAGCGGGGAATCCTCCTCGAACAGCCCGCCGGCCGGATCGCCGGCGCCGTAGACCTCGTCGGTCGACAGCAGCAGCATCCGGACGCCGGCGGCCAACGCGGCCTCCAGGACGGTCTGGGTGCCGAGGACGTTGGTCTCGACGAACCCGCGCGCCGCGTCGATCGACCGGTCGACGTGGGACTCCGCGGCCGCGTGGATCACGGCGCCGGCGCCCTGGAGCACCACGGCGACCGCGGCGGGATCGGTCACGTCGCCCAGGACGAACGTGAACCCCGGATCGTCGGCGTGCCGCTCGAGGTTCAGCATCGAGCCGCCGCTGGAGAGCCGGTCGAGCACGACCACGGGGCGGTCCGCGGCCCGCAGGGCGTCGACGATGTGGGAGCCGATGAAGCCGGCGCCGCCCGTGACGACCACGTGCTGGGGCATGTCGGACCTTCCGTGAGCCGGGATGCGCCTGAGTCTAGCTGGCGTGCTCGAGAGCCCGGTGCAGCGCGGCCGCCGTGGTGCGCGCGCACCGGTGCCACGTGTAGGACGCGACGCGCGCGGTGCCGGCCGCCCGAAGGACGTTGCGCAGATCCTCGTCGTCGAGCAGCTGGGCGAGCCCCTGGGCGATCGCCGCCGGATCGTCGGGGTCGACCAGCAAGGCCGCGTTCCCGGCGACCTCCGGCAGCGCCGAGGTCGAGGAGGTCAGCACCGGCACGTTCGCCGCGAAGCCCTCGAGCACCGGGAAGCCGAACCCCTCGTACCGCGACGGATACGCGAGCACCTCGGCGCCGGACAGCAGCGCGCGCCGATCCTCGTCCGAAACGAACCCCGTGCGGATCACACGCCGCTGCACGTGCTCCGGCAGCTCGGCCACCGCCCGCTCGATCCGGTCGGCATAGCCCGGCGCCCAGCGGACCTTGCCGCCGGCCACGACGAGGGAGATCGGGTACTCGAGGGTCGCGAACGCGCGCACGAGCGTCTCGAGGTTCTTCCGCGGCTCGAGCCCGCCGACGAACAGGACGTAGGGCCCGTCCAGGCCGAACCGCCGCCGGGCGTCCTCGACCTCCGGCGGCGAGGCCGGCCGGAACGCGTCGGCGTCCACGCCGTGCGCGATCACCTCGACACGGTCCGACATCACCGCGCCGGTGGCGACCAGATCGTCCCGCACCGCCTCCGAGGGGACGATCACCGAGGCGCAGCGCCGCAGCACGTCCGCGAACCGCCGGCGCCAGCGCGCGTTGTGGTGCGGAGCGGAGGAGGGCAGCACCGACCACGCCATGTCGTGGACCACCGGCACGCAGCGCTCGGGATGGCGCGTGGGCGGCGGCAGGAAGTTCGTCGCCAGGAAGAGGTCGGCGTCGCGCACCAACCACTCGAGGCGCGGCAGGCCGGTGCGCGCGCCGATCGGACCGAACAGCCGGACCGGGAACCGCGTCGCCCGCTCGTGCAGGTTCGGCGCGCGGCCGGCGAACCGGTGCGAGCGCGCGCCGATCCCGGGGAGGTCCAGGTACCAGGCGACGTAGTCCGTGTCCGGATCGGCGAGCGGGAGGTAGCGGACGATCGCGTCGGTATAGACCCCCACGCCGGTGCGACGGGGCTCCACGGCCGGCCGCGCGTCGATCGCGAAGCGCACCACGCGCCGGAGGTTAGTCGACCTCGAGCCGGCTCTGGTCCCCGACCACCAAGCGATGCGTGCGCGGTGCGGCGTCCCCCCGCATCTCGACGTCGACGTTGCGACCGAGCAACGAACCGGTCAGCGCGTTCACCCCGACGACCCGGCAGCCCTCCATCAGGATCGAGTCGCGCACGACGCTGCCGAGGACCTCGCAGCCGGCCTCGAGCGAGACGTCGGGCCCGATCGTCGCGTCCTCGACGATCGCGTTGGGGCCGATCACGACCGGGCCGACGAGGCGACTCCTCGTCACCTTCGCGCCCGCCTCGATCACGACCGCGCCCTCGATCGTCGTGGCCTCGTCGACCTCGCCGAGGATCGACCGCTCGGCGAGCGACAGCAGCATCCGGTTCGCTTCGAGGAGGTCGTCGGGCTTGCCCGTGTCCTTCCACCAGCCCTGGAGCATCTCGACGCGCACGGTCCCGCCGCGATCCACCACGCCCTGGATCGCCTCGGTGATCTCGTACTCGCCGCGCCACGACGGCTCGAGGGACCGACACGCGTCCAGGATCGAGGGGTCGAACAGGTAGACGCCGACGAGCGCGAGGTCGGACACGAACTCCTTCGGCTTCTCCACGAGCCGGACGACGCGGTCGCCATCGAGCTCCACCACGCCGAAGCGCTCGGGCTCGGGGACCCGGGCAACGAAGATCTGCGCGTCCGGGCGGGTGCGCTCGAACCCGCGGACGAACCGCGTGACCCCCTCGAGGATCACGTTGTCGCCCAGGTAGAGGAGGAACGGCTCGTCGCCGACGAAGTCGGCCGCCGTGAGCACGGCGTGCGCCAGCCCGAGCGGGGCCTCCTGCCGGACGAACGTGATGCGGATCCCCCACCGCGAGCCGTCGCCGACCGCGGCGCGGACCTCATCCTCGTTCGGCGGACCGACCACGACGCCAACCTCGGAGATCCCGGCGTCGCGGATCGCCTCGAGCGCGTGGAACAGGATCGGGGTGCCGCCGACCGGGATCAGCTGCTTCGCCTGCGTGTGCGTGATCGGGCGCAGCCGCGAGCCCTCGCCGCCGCTCAGCACCACCGCGCGCATGCGCGCGAGTCTACGCGGTCGGGTTCGGGCACTGGTTGCCCGTCGCACCGCCCGAGCTGGGCTTCTGGGGGTGGTACGAGGCCGGTACGACGATCGCGACGGGCGCGCCGTGCAGCGCCGCGGAGCTCACGAGCTTCAACCCGGGGAAGTACGTCGCGACCAGGTTCGCGTATGCCTGCTGGCCGGGCCGGTAGACGATCGCGGCGCCCGTCACCTTCGGCGGGACCTTCGACGCGTCCCAGATCCCCGGCGAGACGTCGAAGCCGGCCCGCACGAGCGTGTCCTCGACGCCCGCCGCCTTGCCGCCCGAGTTCGCGTCGATCACCGCCACCGTCGTGTTGGCTTCCGACGGCGGGGTGTTGACCAGCTGCGTCCCGACCCCCGTGATCGGCTTGCCTTCACTGATCGCCTTGAAGATCTCCTTCGCAGACGGATCCATCAACACGACGTCCTGACTCCCGACCTTCGCGAAAGGGTCGCCGGGAACGGCCCGGAACTCGACCGCGCCGGTCGAGATGCCTCGGAGCTGACCCACCAGATAAACCAGATCGCCGGGCAAGAGCTTCCGGTCCCGGTGCAGGCTCGCGAGCACCGGCGAGACCAGCCCCGGGGCTTTCACGATCTCGCTCGGCGAGAGCATCTGGTTGATCACGGAGCGCATGAACTGCTGCTGGCGACCGATCCGGGAGAAGTCCGGGATGAAGTCGCAGGGGAGGTGGCGCGTCCGGACGTACGCGAGGGCCTGCAGGCCGCTGAGCCGCTGACATCCGGGCACGATGTCCAGGCCGGTGTTCGGATCGACGATGTGGCCGACCTCGCTGTAGTAGGTCGGCACGACGTTGCCCTGCGCGTCATTGCCGTCGACCCATCCCGGCGTGTTCACGTTGTAGGCGGGGATGCACATGTCGACCCCGCCGAGCGTGTCGACCACCTTCTCGAAGCCGTTCAGGTCCACGTAGAGGTAGTGGTCGATCGAGAGGCCCGTGAGGTCCGTGATCGTCTGCGCGAGCAGTTGCGGACCGCCGTGCTCGAGCCCTCCCTCGAAGGCGGCGTTGATCTTGTTCATCCCGTGCCCCGGGATGTGGACCCACAGGTCGCGCGGGAACGAGAGCACGATCGCCTTCTGGAGCGCGGGATCGGTGTGCACGAGCATGATCGTGTCGGCCCGATTCGCGCCGCCGATGTCCGCGTTGTTGCCGAAGTCGTTCGTCTGCTGGGCGTTCAGTCCGGCCCGCGAGTCCGAGCCGAGCAGGAGGTAGTTGCAGGGCTCGGTCGCGCAGTTGCTCGTCGGCAGCTGATTGCCGTTCTTATCCGTCTTGGTCAGTGGGGGATCCGTCCCGATGTCCCGGAGCTGGACCCAGCGCACGGCGCCGGCGGCGGTCGCGACGCCGACCACCAACGACAGCGACGCGGTGATCGCGATCAGAGACCGGAAGAGCCGGCCGTGCGGCGCCGACGACATGACGCCTTCCAGCGTAGTGGGTGCCTGCCGTCGGGCACCTGACCGCGTGTGGCGTTCCCGTGACGCTCCTCCCCGGCGCGGCCCCGCACGTATGGCATCATGCGCCGCACGGGTTGTGCGGAGAGGGGACCCGGTGAGCGAACGGATCGCGGTGGTGCTGGTCGGGCTCGAGGACGCCGAGACGGCGGCGCTCGTGCGCGACGACGGCTTCGCGGTCGAGCGGCTCGACGCGCTGACCGGCCCGGTGGGCGCCGACGCGGTGGTGCTCGCCGTCGCACCGGGCGAGCCGTTGGAGGCGATGCGGGTCGCCCGGCGCCACGCCCGGGACGCCGCGATCGTCGTCGTGACGGCCGGGGACGACGCCGCCGACGGTACCGTGGCGATGCACGCCGGCGCCGAGGATCACCTGGTGCGCGACGAGACCCTCGCCGCGCTGCTCCCCCGGTCGGTCCGCTACGCGGTCGCGATCCGGCGGATCCGTCGCGAGCTCGAGACGGTCGATCCCGCAACGTCGCTGCCGAACCTCCGCGGATTCGGCGCGATCGCCGAGCATCACCTGCGGATGGCCGACCGGGCCGGACATCCGATCGTGTTCGTCTTCGTGCGGCTGGAGGAGCTCGAGCAGGTCCGCACCGCGCTCGGGCCGGACGCCGCCGATGACCTGGCGCGGGAGGCGGCCGCCGTGATCCTGGAGGCCGTGCGCGACTCCGACGTTCCGTCGCGGATCTCACCCGAAACCTTCTGCGTGCTGCTGACGGGCTCGGCCGAAGGCGGCGAGGCGATCGTCCTGTCCCGCCTGGTCGAGGCGATGGCCTCGCACGACGCCGCGAGCGACCGACCGCGTCTGGCGCTCGCCGTCGGGAGCGCTCGCTACCGACCGGGGAGCGGCGGATCGCTCGGCGGGCTGCTCGAAGAGGCCGCCCGCTCGCTGGGCCCGCCGGCCGGCTGAGCCTCAGTCGGCGCCGGCGAGGATCTGGGCCAGGACGAACCGCAGCACGCCGCCCGCGCGGAGGTACTCGAGCTCGGCCTCGCCGTCCACGCGGACGATCGCATCGAACGTCACCGACGTTCCGTCCTCGCGGACCGCCTCGACCTCGACCTCCTGGCCCGGCGTCAACCCGCCGGCCAGCCCGCGCACCGAGAACACCTCGCGGCCCGTCAGGCCGAACGCGTCGGCGGACTCGCCCTTGCGGAACTGCAGCGGCAGGACGCCCATCCCCACCAGGTTCGAACGGTGGATCCGTTCGTAGCTCTCCACCAGGACGAACCGGACGCCGAGCAGCGACGGCCCCTTGGCCGCCCAGTCCCGGCTCGAACCGCTGCCGTACTCGGCCCCGGCGAGGACCGCGACCGGCACGCCCTCGTCGCGGTCGCGCAGCGCGGCGTCGTAGACGGTGGTGACCTCGCCCGAGGGGAGATGGGTCGTGAACGGCCCCTCGGTGCCCGGCGCGAGCTCGTTCCGCAGGCGGATGTTCGCGAACGTGCCGCGCAGCATCACCTCGTGGTTGCCGCGACGCGCGCCGTAGGAGTTGAACGACCGCGGGACCACGCCGTGCTCCTGCAGGTAGCGCCCCGCCGGCGAGTCGGGCTTGATGGCGCCGGCCGGCGAGATGTGGTCGGTGGTGATCGAGTCGCCGACCTTCACCAGGATCCGAGCGCCCTCGATGTCCGTGATCGCCGGCGGCTCCGGATCGAGGAAGAACGGCGGCTCCCGGACGTAGGTGGAGTCCGGATCCCACGCGTAGACCGGCCCCGCCGGCGTCGGGAGCGCGTTCCATCGTTCGTCGCCGTCCCAGATCCGGCCGTACTCGTGCGTGAACTGCTCCGGCGTGATCGCACCGGCGATCGCCTCCGCCACCTGCGCGGACGACGGCCAGAGGTCGCGCAGGAACACGGGCCCGTCGGGTCCTTCGCCGAGCGGCTCGCGCGTCAGGTCGACGTCGACCGAGCCGGCGATCGCGTAGGCCACCACGAGCGGCGGCGAGGCCAGGTAGCTGGCGCGGACCTGCGGATGGATCCTGCCCTCGAAGTTCCGGTTCCCGGACAGGACCGCCACGACGTTGAGGTCGTTCGCATCGACTGCCTCGGCGACCGCGTCGGGCAGCGGCCCAGAGTTCCCGATGCAGGTCGTGCAGCCGTACCCGACCAGGCCGAACCCCAGCTTCTCGAGGTATGGGGTCAGCCCCGCGCGGTCGAGGTAGTCCGTGACGACGCGCGAGCCGGGCGCGAGCGAGGTCTTCACCCAGGGCTTCGCCTCCAGGCCGGCCTCGACGGCCGCCTTCGCCAGCAGCCCGGCGGTCAGCATCACCGACGGGTTCGACGTGTTCGTGCAGGACGTGATCGCGGCGATCACGACCGAGCCGTGTCGGACGACGCCGTTCACCTCGGCCGGCTCCTCCGCGCCCGGCTCGATCGTCGCCGACGGATCGACCGCGATCTCGGGCGTGCCGCCGCCCTCCGCCAGGAACCGGCCGACGTCAGCGGGGCGCGGATCGGGCTCGGCGTGGTCGCGGAACGCCGCGACGAACGAGTTCCACACACCGCCCAGTGGCACCCGGTCCTGCGGTCGCTTCGGGCCGGCGACCGACGGCTCGACGCTCGCGAGGTCCAGCTCCATCGTCTCGGAGAACGTCGGGGTCGGGTCGCCGTCGCGGCGGAACAGCCCCTGGGCTTTCGCGTAGCGCTCGACCAGGTCCACCCGGTCGCGGCGTCCGGTGAACGCGAGGTAGCGGAGCGTCTCGTCGTCCACCGGGAAGTACGCGGCGGTCGCCCCGTACTCCGGGCACATGTTCGCAAGCGTCGCGCGGTCGGCGACCGACAGCGTCGACAGCCCGTCGCCGAAGAACTCGACGAAGGACCCGACGACACCGTGGGCGCGGAGCATCTCGGTGAGCGTCAGCACGAGGTCCGTCGCGGTGGTTCCCGCGGGCAGAGCGCCCGAGACGCGCACGCCGATCACGACCGGCTGCGGCAGGAACATTGGCTGGCCGAGCATCGCGGCCTCGGCCTCGATCCCGCCGACCCCCCACCCCAGCACGCCGAGCCCGTTCACCATCGTGGTATGCGAGTCGGTGCCGACCAGCGTGTCGGGCATCGCCACGCCGTCGCGCACCGTGACGACGCGGCTCAGATGCTCGAGGTTGACCTGGTGGCAGATCCCGGCGCCCGGCGGCACGACCCGCACCCCGTCGAAGGCCTGCTGGGCCCAGCGGAGCAGCGCGTAGCGCTCCCCGTTGCGTTCGTATTCGTGCTCGATGTTCGCGCGGTAGGCGTCGGCGGAGCGGAACAGGTCCACCTGGACCGAGTGGTCGATCACCAGATCCACTGGTACCAGCGGGTTCACCGACGCGGGATCGCCGCCCGCGCGCTGCACGGCACTGCGGATCGCGGCGAGGTCGACCACGGCCGGCACGCCGGTGAAGTCCTGCATCAGGACCCGCGCGGGCATGAACGCCACGTCGCGCGCGGCGCCGGGCCAGTTCGCCAGCGCCTGGACGTCGTCGTCCGAGACGTCGCGTGTGCCGGCGCGTCGGAGGAGGTTCTCGAGGAGGATCCGGACCGTGTGGGGCAGCGCGCTCGTGTCGGCGACGCCGAGCTCGCGCAGGTGCTCGATCGCGAAGCGGTCGACGATGCCGGCGTCGCTCGCCAGCGGGACCCGCGCGCCGACGAACGCCGAGCGTGCGGAACCGTCCGTCGGAGCCATGGCTCCATCCTCCCAGACGTCGTCAGTCGGACGGACCGTCGGCCGCCCGCTCGGCGAGCAGCGCCTCCTTGTGCGCGATCCGCGCGGTGCGCCGCAGCCGCGCCTCATGCTGCCGGCGGCGCTCGATCTCGGTCTCCACCGCGAGGGGCGGCACCGGGCGCGGCCGGCCGTCGGCGTCCAGGGCCACGAAGACGAAGTACGCGGAGGCGGCGTGCGCCCGGCGGCCCGTGATCGGGTCCTCGGTCTCCACGCGGACCCCCGCCTCGAGCGACGTGGTGCCCACGTCGTTCACCGAGGCATGGAGGGTCAGGACGTCGCCGACGTGGACCGGCTCGAGGAACGAGATCTCATCGACCGTGACCGTCACGCACAGCCCCCCGGCGTGGCGGATCGCCGCGAGCGCCCCGGCCGTGTCGGCCAGGCGCATCACCACACCGCCGTGGACGTTGCCGGCGATGTTCGCGTCGGTGACCTCCATCAGCTGGGTGAGGGTGACGCGCGCCTGCGAAGCGGGCTTCGGCGTGAGATCCCAGGTCACGGGCCGGATACTACGGCCCCGCGGGCCTGCGGGCGGTCGTATCCAACGGCCGCTGCTACGCTGCCTAAACGTTTGAGCGCGGCCCCTGTCGAGGCCGGGGGACCCCCTTCCGTACCCCCGGCGCCCTCCCAGACGGGGGCCGCGCTCTGACGTCTCCCTGGGCCGGCTCCCCCGCCGCGCCGCCCACGTCTGACAGCATCCGCTCGTGCGGCCCGCCCTCCTGGTGACCCTCGCGATCCTGCTCGCGTCCTGCTCCTCCTCTGCCGACGGCTCGGCTCCACCCTCCGCGCCGGCCCCGACCTCCGTCACCACGCTCCCGGCGCCCTCTGGCCCGCCGGCCGGGCCGCCCTCCCCGACGCTGTCCCTCCCGGCCGGCGTGCCCCGGTCCTTCGCGGACGACGTGCCGGCCGCCGACGTGCCGGCGAAGGCGTTGATCCCCCGCGGCGCCGGGGTCGAGGGAACGTGGTACGCGGCGACCTCGGCCGGCGACGCGATCGTGGTCTCGTGGTCGGTGCCGGGCCCCGATCCGTTCCGGCTCGAACGTGGCGTCGTCGCGTGGCGGCACTTCGACGACGGCGGCGCGCCGTGGCGGCCGGTCTTCGGCCAGGCGTACGACCCCCATCGCGATCCCGTGCTCGGGATCGCCGCGACCACGCAGGACCTCACGGGCGACGGGTCGGAGGACGCGCTCCTGCTGGCCTCGACCGGCGGCTCGGGCGATTGCGCGATCGCGACGGTCGTCGACCTCGCGACCGGCACCGCGATCTACCGGCGTTCCGCGTGCGACACCACGTTCGCCCCCTCGACCCAGCCGGTCGGACTGGTGGTGACGCAGAACGTCTACGCACCGGGCGACGCCCATTGCTGCCCGAGCTCGATCCGGACGACCGTGCTGACGTTCGCGGACGGGACGTGGCACACGGCGTCCAGCACCACGTCGCCGGCCTGAGCTCAGGTCGTCACGGCCACGCTGCGGCGCCGGCCGACCTTCATCACCTGGATCGCGGCCGGGAACCGGTCCTTCACCTGCTCGGCGTGCGTGATCACCAGCAGTTGATGGAAGCGGCCGGCGAGCATCCCCATCGCCTGCACGAGCAGGTCGCGCCGCTCCTGGTCGAGCGACCCGAACACCTCGTCGAGGATCAGCAGCCCGACGTCGGCGCCCGAGACGCGAGACAGGTGGGCCGAGATCGCCACCCGCAGCGCGAGGTTCGCCAGGTCGCTCTCCGAGCCGCTGAAGCGGTCGATCGCGAAGTACCGCTCACCGTCGGCGATCCGGATCGACAGGTCGTCCTCGTCGATCCGCAGATCGTCGTACTCGCCGTTCGTGAGCTCGCGGAACAGCGCCTCGGCCTCGCGCGAGAGCTCGGGTCCGACGCGCGCAACCAGGTGGTCACGGAAGCCGTCGAGCAGCACCGCGACCCGGTCGAGGACACGCGCCTCGTCGCGGAGCCCGCGGGCCTTCCGCTCGGTCTCCGTGGCCTCGCTCAGCCGGCCGGCCAGCCCGCCGGCCAGCGTGCGGGCCTCGGACTCGGCGGTGCTCGCGGTCCGCTCGGCGGCGCGGGCCGCCTCCAGGACCTCCTCCGCGCCGTCGCGTGCGGTCGCGAGCGCGGCGTGCGCGGCCGCGTCGAAGGCGAGCGCGCCCGCGTCGGCCACGGCGGCGCTCAGACGCTCCTCGATCGCCTCGAGCTGCTCGGTCGCCGACGTGAGGTCGTCGCGGAGTTGGTCGCGATGCGCGACGCCGGCGCGCAGGCCGGCCAGGCGCTCCCCCAGCTCGCGTTCACGCTTCACCGCGGCCTCGAGCTCGGGGACCGGCGGCGGTCCGCCGCCGAGGTGCGCGAGCACCTCGGCTCCCTCGGCCTCGATCGCGGCGAGCCGTTCCTGGAGGGCCCGGCGGCGGTCCGCGTCCCGACGGGCGGCGTCGGCCGCGGCGGCGGCCGTCCGGTGCGCCGCCTCGGCCGCCTTCGCCGCGCGCTCGGCCGCCACGCGCTCCTTCTTCGCGGCGGCGGCCGCGGCGGCGGCGGTCCTCCGCTGGTCCTTGCGGTGCCGCACGAACCCGGCGTAGTCCTCGCCGAGGGGACGCCCGCACACCGGACACGGCTCCGACGGATCCGCCTCGCCGGCGCGCGCGAGCGCCTCGTCCGCCAGGGTGAGCGCCCCGGTGGCGTGCTCCTCGCCGGCGCGGGCCGTCGCGAGCACACCGCGCGCGGCCTCGAGCGCGGCGGCGGCCGCCGCGAGGTCGGCCAGCTCCTCGGCGGCGTCCCCGGTCCCGTAGGCCTCGAGTTGGCCCCGGAGCTCGGCCGCCTCGCCCGCGCGGTCCGCGAACCGGCGGCTCAGCGCGAGCCGTTCGTCGGCGCCCGCGAGACCGGCGAGCTCCTCCTCGAGGGGCGCGATCGCGTCCTGCTCCTGCTCCAGGGCTTCCAGCCGCTCGCGCAGGCGCGCCGCTCCGACGCGCAGCTCGTCCCGGCGCTCGGTCGCGTGCGTGATCTCGACGGTGAGGGTCTCCACGCGCTGCCGAAGCACGTCGGCGGCCTCGAACGCCGCGCGCGCGTCGCGGGCCCGTGCCTCCTCCGCCTCGACCGCGGTGCGGCGGCGCGCGACCTCCGCCGCGGCCTCCTCGGCCGCCTCGGCCGCCTCCTTCACCTCCGCCTCCAGGGCGGCCAGGTCGGTCAGGAGGCCGGCGAGGTCCTCCGCCGTCTGCTTCGCGGTGCGCGCCTCCCGGCGCGCGACGATCCTGGCGTCGTCGACGGGCTTGATCCCCAGCAGGCGCAGCGCCATGTCCTTGCGCTTTGCCGCCGTCACGTCGGAGAACGCATCGAGCTGCTTCTGCTCGGCGACCACCGAGGCGGTGAAGACGCGCAGGTCCATCCGCAACGCGCGTCGGATCTGCTCGTCGACATCGCTGACGCCGGTGGCGAGCAGCTTGCCGCCGACGTACAGCTCGGCGTCGGGCCTCGCGTTCTTGCCGGCGATCGTCCGCCGGACCTCGTAGTGCTGGCCGCCGTGCTCGAAGGTCAGCCGCACGACGCAGTCGGTCAGCAGGCCGGTCGTACGGATCCCGTCCTTCTTCGTGCGGGCACCGTCGACGCCGTAGAGCGCGAACAGGATCGACTCCACCAGCGTGGACTTGCCCGCGCCGTTCGGCCCGACGATGCCGATCGCGCGCGCCGGCAGCTCCAGGTCCACCTCCTCGAAGACCCGGTAGTTCCGCAGGGAGAGCTCCAGGAGCCTCACACGAGCTCCCCCCGGGCCTCCTCGAGGAAGCGGCGTCCCTCCACGACCACGCGCTCCCGGTCCAGTCCGGTCAGGTCCTGCGTGGCGACGTAGTCGGCCCACTCACGCTCGAGCGATCGGACCTCGGGCGCGCCCTGCACGGCGTAGGTCTCGGCGCCGACGTCGGGCTCGACCTGCACGTGGAGCGCGCCGGGGATCGCCTCCAGGAACGAGGCGACGCCCACCTGCCGGTACGCCGAGGCGTCCACATGGTTCAGGAACACGCGGACGATCGCGCCCTCCGGCGTGCCCCGCCCGGCGAGCTCGACCGCGTCCACGAGCTGCCCCGGCCCCATCCCGCCGGCCTCGACGCCGAGCGTGAGCAGGGGCCGCTCGTGCGGGTTCGCGACGTGGGTCACCTTCCCGGCGTCGGTATCCAGCACGACGATCCCCTTCGGGCCGGCGTCGGCGGGGCGGTCAGCGAAGCTGAAGGAATCGGTCGCCCCCGCGTACCAGGTCCGGGAGGAGACTTTCTGGAACACGTGGTAGTGCCCCAGCAGGATCCGGTCGAAGCGCCGGTCGAACGCCGACTCCTCGACCTCCAGCTCGTTCACGTCGCCCCACGCGCGGGCCGGCAGCGACGTGAGCGCCACGTGCGCCAGCAGCAGGTCGGTGGCGTCGCCGCCGGCGGCCGCGCCGGCGCGCTCGAGCTGCGCCCGCAGGTCCTCGGTGGACAGGGTCTGCGGCACCGCGTGCACGAGCACACCGGCGAGCTCGACCGAGACCGCCTCCATCCGCCATGCGAACGTCACGTTCGCGAACACGCGCTCCAGCGCGTCGTAGGGCGAGCCCGTGCCGCGCACGCGCGGCGTGTCGTGGTTGCCGCTGATCGCGACGCCGCGCAGCCCGGCGTCGGCCAGGCGCTGCAGCCCGCCCAGCACGTGGGCGAACGTCCGGTACGTCGGGCGCGCGTGGTCGAAGATGTCACCGAGCCACAGGAACCCGTCGGGCTCCTGGCGCAGCGTCTCCTCGACCGCCCAGCCGAAGGACCGGAGGAAGTCCTCCTCGCGGAGGTTCCGGCCCTCGTCGTCGCGCAGGTGCGCCAGGTGCGTGCGGCCGAGGTGCGCGTCGCCGAGCGCGACCAGCCGCGCCACTACTCGACGAACCCCCCGCCCGCGTCCGACGGTGCGGGCGGCACCGGCGAGGGTCCGGCCACCGACTTCAGGTACTCCTCGTACAGGGCGACCTTCGCCGGCAGCGCGAAGGGCGCCTCGAGGTTCGTGACGATCGCCTCGCCCGGCATCAGCGTCTGGATCTCGGGACCGAGGTCGGAGACGTCCTGTTTCGAGGAGCCGCGCAGGATCGAGCGATCGCGTTCGTCGGCGAGCCCCAGGATGAAGAAGGTGTTGAACTGTGACAGGAGCTCGTCGTCGATCAGCTTCGGCTGCTGCGACACGGCGCAGAGCCCGACCCTGAACTTGCGGCCCTCGCGCGCCAGGCGCGGGAAGACGTTCTCGTCGCTGCGCTGCGCACGGGCGAGCACCCGCTGCGCCTCCTCCAGCGCGACGAGCGTCGGCGGCAAGGTCTCGAACCCATCCCGGTCCGCCTGGTAGCGCTGCGCGTAGGTCTCGAGCAGCCGCCGGGTGATCACCGAGGCGACCAGGATCTCCTCCATCCACGACAGGCCCGACGTGTCGACCAGCACCGAGTACCCCTCGGTGAGCTCCTCGACGATCCGCGCCGACAACGAGGTCTGCGACGGATCGCGCGAGATGCACGGCATCTCCAGGATCCGCTGCGCGCGGCGCTGGATCACCTGCAGCGTGCTGGTGGCCACCGACAGCTGTTCCGCGAGGGCCGGCACGTCCTGCTCCTCGCCCACCGTCACGATCCAGTCCTCGCCGAAGAAGCGCACGAGGCGCCAGATCGCATCCTCCTGCGCGTGGCTCCACTGGTAGGCGGTTTGCAGATCGCCCTGCGTGATCTCCGCGAGCGCAAGCCGCAGGGCGGTGGCGCCGGCGCCGGCCGCGCGCGTGGCGTAGACCTTGAGCCGGTCGGCGGCCCACGGATGGTGGCGCAGCCCGCGCCGCGTTCCGCCGCCGCCGTCCAGGTACTCGCCGTGGGGATCGAACAGCAGGCAGGCGTACCGACCCTGCGAGGCCAGGATCTGTCCGGCGAGGACCTTCATCAGGTTCGACTTGCCCATACCGGTGGTGGCGAAGACCCCGACGTGGGAGGTGATCGTGTCGCCGCGGATCCCCACCTCGAGGTCGATCGTGTCCTCGCCCGAACGCAGCAGGCCGATCGTGAGGTCGCCCATCCGTTCCCGCAGGAACGCGAAGTCCTCCGGCGTCGGCGCCGTCACGCGCCCGAACTGCGCCGGCAGCGACTTCGGCTTGCGGAACGCCCCGCCGGCGTCGATGTACCCCAGGGGCTGGCACGTGGCCACCTTGTAGATCCGCTGCTCGGGGTCGTGCAGCTCGTAGGGGGTCCCCGCGACGTCGCCCGACATGTAGGCGCCGGCCGTGCGCTCGGCCCACCCCGGGTCGGCCGAATCCGAGCCGTACGTCACCTGGATCACGCGGAACAGGAAGCGGCGCGCGCGCTCCGGGTCCTCGGCCACGAGCAGCTCGCCGAGGAACAGGTCGGTCCCATAGAAGGACCGGAAGGCCGCCTCCAGCACGCTGCGACCGAAGATCCGTCCTTTGTATGCGGTGGGGTCGCTCACGCTAGCTCCGGTTCAGGACCTCGTGGAAGTCCTGGAACAGGACCTCCACGTCGTCGTCGGACAGGCCTTGGCGGGCCAGCGCCGCGCGGAACGCGCGGCGCAGGTCGGCCACGGCGTAGCCGGTCACGCGCGCGGCCTGGTGGGCGCGGGCGAGCGGGTACGGATAGCCGACGAAGGCCGGGTCGCGGGCGAGGCCCGCGAGCCGGCCCAGCACCTCGGCGGCGTCGACGTCGCCGCGGGCGACGTCGACCCGGAACGCGTAGGGGGCGGTGGGCGCCAGGTGCGCCACGAAGATGTCGCCGACGTAGAGCCGCCCGAACACGGGGTCGGTCGAGATCCGTGCCGCCCACGTGGCCCGCCCGAGCTCGCGATCGCCTCGGCGCTTCACCAACGTGACGAGGGGCGCGTTGCGACCCCAATAGAGGGTGGAGGCCTTCACGACCCCGGCCAGCGCCACGCCGCGCTCCACGGCCAGCGCGTGCGCTCGCCGGACGACGTCGCCGGGCACCAGCGGACCGCCGTGGAGCGAGCCATCGACCAGGACCAGGTCCCCCGGCGACGCCTCGGCGATCGTCGCGAGGACCGTGCGCCACTCCGCCCATTCGCGGAACGCGTCGACTGGCCGCTTCAGCTCCGGGAGCGCCTCCGGCTGGCGGCCGAGCAGCCCGGCCAAGGCCTCGCGCGCGGCGGTCTCAAGGGCCGGTCCCGAGAGCGCCTGCAGGTCGAGGGCCGGCGCATCGACCGCACGGATCCCCCGATCGGCGAACCGCACGCGCGCCGCTCGGAACGCGGCCACCTGGAACGCCCGCCCGTCGGCCACGACGCAGGAGCCGCCGTCGATCGCCCACACGGTTCCCGGATCGAGCGCCTCGACCGGCTCCAGCACGAGCTGATCGGGGTGGCCGGGAACGACCAGGTCCGCACCCAGATCGAGTTGGCCGCCGACGATCCGGATCTCGCCACCCGGGTTCCGCAGGAGCTCGACCACGTAGGACGCCGCGGCCTCGAGCCGTCCGCGCGCGACCCGGTCGGCGCCGACGAGCTCGTCGGCCTGGGGGGCGGGGGTCGCCATGTGGCGAAGGATACCGGCCGGCCCCGACGCGGCCGGCAGCACCGCCGGGTCCGGTGGACGCCGCCGGCCCGGGGGGCTCCCGTCGGCCGGTTGACGGGCGGACGGCCTACGGCGAACGACCACTGAACCCGGCCCGGGGACCTGCCGATAACCACACCCGGAGACCAGTTACGACGGGTGGGCTGGCAGGGAGAGGACGCGAGGGGGATCGGATGATCGCTTCGCTCAAGGGATACGGGAAGATCGCGAGGGCACTGCTGGCGGCGCTCGGGATCTTCCTGGTCCTCGGCATCGCCGGGTCGCTGTGGATGGGCGCGCGCGCCCGGACGAGCGCCCGCGACGAGATCGTGCATCAGGCGCAGGCGATCACCGACAGTTCGCTGTCGCTCGCCTTCCAGCCCTCCGACCTGTCGGATCCGGTCTCCGCTGACCGCGCGAACGCGCTGAGCGCCGACATCAAGTCGATCGTGATCGATCCGAGCGACTTCGAGGACGTCACGCTGTACTCCCCCGAGGGCACGATCCTCTACTCCACCCAGACGAGCCGGATCGGCAACAACCTCCCCGGCGAGAAGGACGCGATCAAGGACGCCCTGCGCGGGATCCCCCAGACCACGGACTTCGACGGCACGATGTCGGTCCTGCTGCCGCTGCGCTTCCGCTCCGGCGTCGGCCCGCCCGCCGCCGTCGAGCTCACCCACCCCGACTCCTCCGTCGCCGCGGCGTCCGGCCCGTGGCGGACGAACGCGTTCTTCCTGTTCGCACTGCTGGTGTTGCTCGGCGTCGCGGTGTTCGGCGTGGCGCGGCTGCTCTCGGTGGTCGCCGACCCCGCGGCCGCAGCCGAGGTGGTCGACGCGGCCCGGCCGATGACGATGCCTTCGCTGGCCCAGTCGCGCGCGCTGACGGCGCAGCCGCCGCAGCCCGGGATCCGGGAGGAGGCCGAGGCGCGCAAGCGCGCCGAGGAGCGCGCCCGCTCGGCCGAGGACCGGCTCTCGCTGCTGCAGGAGCAGTACGGCAAGACGCTCGAGGAGCTCCAGACGTATCAGGCCGCGCCGGCCGCCGGATCCGATCCGGTCCTGGAGGAGCGCGCGCTGCGCGCCGAAGGGCAGGTCCGGACCTTGGAGCAGCAGATCCGTACGGTGACCGGCGAACGGGAACGCCTCGCGTCCCAGCTGCAGGACGCGCTGCGGCAGCCGATCCCCGACGCCGAGGACGTGGCACGCCTGCGCGAGGCCGAGCTCGAGGCGATCAGCCTGCGGGCCGCACTGGAGGACACGCGCGAGAAGCTCGCCGAGGCCCAGATGGACATGGACGCGATGCGGACATCGGTCGCGGCCGTGCCCGACGCGGAGGCCGAGATCGAGGCCGCGCGGGCCGAGGCGCGAGAGGACCGCGACGCGCTGAGCGCCGCCGAGCAGCAGCTCCTGCGCGCGCAGCGCGAGCTCGAGGACACGCGGAGCGAGCTGGAGGCGACGCGGAGCGAGCTCGAGCAGGCGGCCGCCGCAGCCTCGGTGAGGCCCGAGATGCAAGGTGAGCTCGACGCCGCCCGTGTGGAGATGCTCGAGATGCAGAGCACGCTGACCGGAACCGAGGCGCAGCTGCTGCGCGTCCAGCGCGAGCTCGACGACGCGCGGACGGAGCTCCGCGGGCTCCGGGCCGAGGAACAGCGTGCCGCGATGCTCGAGGACGAGGTCCGCTCGACGAAGGCCGAGCTCGAGAGCTTCCGCGCGTCGCACCGCGCCGACCTCGTCGAGCGCGAAGCGGAGTTCGAGGAGAAGGTGCGCACCACCCGCGAGGAGTTCCAGCGGCAGATCACGGAGATGGAGGAGGCGTACCAGTCCCAGGTCGCCCAGCACGAGGCGCAGCTGACGTCGCGCATCACGCAGGCCGAGACGGCGGCCGAGGCCGCGACCGGCGAGCTCGACACGGCGCGGGCCGAGGTCGCCGCCGCCCGCGCGGAGGCCGCGAGCCGGGAGCAGCAGCTCCTGGAGGCCCACGACGAGATCTCCCGCCTGCGGAGCGAATCCAAGACGCACGATGCCGAGGTGAAGGAGCGCTCGGCCGCCGTGACGCAGGCTCGCAAGGAGACCGACGACATGCGCCGCGCGATGACCGCCCTCCAAGCCGATCTCGCGCGCGCCGACGAGGGCGTGGCACAGGCGAGCCAGGAGCTCGAGGCCGAGCGAGCTCGGGCGACGCAGATCGAGGACGCCGCGATCCACACCGAGCGCGAGCGGGCCGCACAGCAGGCCCGTGCCGAGAAGCTCGTGCGGCAGCTCGAGGAGGCGACGGGCGACAACGCCGAGCTGAACCGGCGCCTGCAGGACTTCGAGGCGCGCCGGCAGCTCGAGCTCGCCGAGGACCAGGGCCGGGCGCAGCTCGATGACCTGCTCCGCGTGACGCAGGAGCGCCTCGCCGGCCAGACCGAGAAGCTGATCTCGGCCGAGGATCGCGTGAAGGATCTCGAGCTCGACCTCACCGTGGCGCGCGACCGGCTCGACGTGGTCGAGGGCGACCTGCGGATGCACCAGATGGCCGACGCGCTGCGGGAGCAGCGCGAGCCCCTGCCGGCCGACGCGACCGCCGCCCCCGACGGCGAGGCCGCGCCCGCTCCCGCGGTCCCGTTCGAGGACCGCAGGTCCTCCACCCCCTTCACGAAGGAGCTCTCGCTCGACGCCAAGAAGTCGCTCGCGAAGATCAACGCGATCACCCAACTCCTGAAGCACAAGAAGGAGGCGAAGGACCAGGCGCAGCTGATCAAGCAGCTGACCGCCCACGCGCGCCGGCTCGACCACACGGTGGCCGACCTGGCCGACGCCGACCGGCTCGCGTCCGGCGAGGTGGAGCTCCAGGTCAAGCGCACCGACATGGAGGCGCTCGTGAACCGCGTCGTCGAGGAGTCGATGATCGACGCCGATCACGACGTCCGGATCGTGGCCGAGCCGCTGAAGCTGCGGATCGACCCGCTGCGCACCGAGCAGGTGCTGGCCGGATTGCTGCGCGTCTCCGGCGAACGCACCCAGCACGGCAAGACGATCGTCGTGCGCCTCGCGCCGGCCGAGGGTGGCGCCATGCTGTCCGTCGAGGACCCCGAGCCCTCCTCGGACGCGTCGATCTCCCCGGTGGTCCGCCGGCTCGCCGAGGTGCAGGGCGGCTCCGTGATCGCCGAGAGCCGCGAGGGCGGTGGCTCGGCGTTCCGCATCTTCCTGCCGGACGGCGCGACCGCGCCCGAGGCCGCGCCGGCGACGCCGGACGAGGGATCGGCCGCGGATCCGGAGGCCGGCGGCGACGTCCACATCGTGGTCGGCGACACCCCGCAGGACCAGGACGACGATCCGTGGGAGGCCGAGGCCGCGCACCAGGTCCTGGCGGCCGAGCTCCGACGGCTCGCGCAGCTGGGCGACGAGCGCTGAGCGGGACCTAGCCCGTCGCGACGCGGCGCAGGATCAGCGCGTCGCCCTGCCCGCCGCCGCCGCAGATCGCGACGCCGCCGAGGTCGATCCCCCGGCGCCGCATCTCGAGGGCGAGCGTCAGGGCGAGCCGCGCGCCGCTCGCGCCGATCGGATGGCCAAGCGCGACGGCTCCGCCGTTCACGTTCACGATCGTCTCGTCGACGTCGAGCATCCGCGCCGCGTGGAGCGCGACCGCGGCGAACGCTTCGTTGACCTCGAGCAGGCCGAGGTCCGCCGCGGCCAGACCCGCCCGCTTCAACGCCCGCTCCATCGCGATCGCCGGCACCGTGTGGAGCGACGCGAACCGGTCCGCGGACATCCCGGAGGCCACGATCTCCGCGATCGGTTCGACCCCCAGCCGCCGCACCGCCTCCTCCTCGGCGACCACGACCGCGCACGCGCCGTCGCTGATCTGCGACGCGTTGCCCGCGGTCACGGTTCCGTCGGAGGTGAACGCGGGCGCGAGCGCGGCGAGTCCCGCGAGCGAGGTGTCGGGCCGGATCCCCTCGTCGCGCGCCACGGTCACCGGATCGCCGCGACGCTGCGGAACCTCGACGGGCACGACCTCCTCGTCGAACCGACCGGCCGCCCATGCCGCCGCGGCGCGCTCGTGCGAGCGGACCGCCCACGCGTCCTGCTCCGCACGCCCGATGCCGAACTCCGCGTTCAGCGCGTCGGTTCCCGCACCCATGTGCCGGTCATCGAAGGCGCACCAGAGCCCGTCGTGGATCAGGGTGTCGATCATCGGTGCGTCGCCGAGCCGTGAGCCCTCGCGTGCGGTCGGCAGGACGTAGGGGGCGTTCGTCATCGATTCCATCCCGCCGGCGACGACGACCTCGAGGTCGCCGGCGCGGATCATCTGATCGGCCAGCGCGATCGCCGACGTGCCGGACAGGCAGACCTTGTTCACGGTGAGGGCCGGCACCTCGCGAGGGATCCCCGCGGCCAACGCCGCCTGCCGCGAGGTGATCTGTCCCTGCCCCGCCTGCAAGACGTGGCCCATGATCGTGTACTCGACGTCCGCCGGGAGGACCCCGGTCCGCTCGAGCGCGGCTCGGATCGCGGCACCACCGAGGTCCACCGCCCGCAGCGGGGCGAGCGCGCCGCGGAACCGCCCGACCGGCGTCCGGGCGCCGCCCACGAGGAACGACCGCGTCATGCCGACCAGTCTACGGGCGGCCGTCGCCGCCTCAGGCGCGGTTCGCGAGCGCCTTCTCGATCACGTCCAAGATCTCGTCCCGGACCAGCTCGTCCCGCTCGATCAGCGCGTCCCGGAGCGCCCCGTGGACGTCGCGGTTCGCGTCCAGGACCTCGCGGACGCGCTCGCGCTGCGCCTCCAGGATGTCCTCGACGCGCTGCTTCGTCTCGGGGTTCGCCAGGACCTTGCCGACGAGGTTCGACCGCGACAGCGGGCCGTCGGCCACGGCCTCGTAGCTGATCAACGAGCCGGCCATGCCGAAGGAGCCCACCATCTGGGCCGCGAGCGACGTCGCGTGGGCCAGATCCGCGCCCGGCCCCGTGCCGGATTCGCCGTAACACAGTTCCTCGGCCACCAGACCGCCGAGGGCGATGGCGATGCCGGCCTCGATCTCGGACTTCGTCCGGGTGAGGCGTTCCTCTTCGTCGCTGTGCGCCAGCAACCCGAGGGAGCCCCGGCGCTTGATGATCGACAGGACCTCGAGCCGTCGCCCCTTGCCGAGCAGGTACGCCACCGTCGCGTGCCCGGCCTCGTGGGTGGCGACCGCGTCGCGGTCCGTGTCGGTGTAGACGGTCGGCTGCTTCGTGCCGATCTCCTCGGTGAACTTCGCCTCCATCACGTCGGCGAACGTCATCTGCTTGCGCCCGTCCCGCAACGCCACGAGCAACGCCTCATCGAAGAGATGCTCGATCATCACGGGCGTGTAGCCGAACGACTCGTGCGCGATCCGCTCGCGGTTCACCTCTTCGTCCAGCTCCTCGTGGTGCGCCTTGCGGGCCAGGAAGAAGTCGATCAGGTCGCGGCGCTCCTGCTTCGTCGGCGCGTCGAAGAACAGGCGCCGGTCGAAGCGCCCCGGCCGGAGCAGCGCCGGATCGAGCGCGTCCCCGCGGTTCGTCGCCGCGATCAACAGGATGTTGTTGTACTCCGGGCGCATCGCGGTGAACTGGCGGTCGGGCGGCAGGTAGCCGTTCACGAACGTGATCAGCTTCGCCTTCATCCGGTCCCGCCATGGGGGCTGGTCGAACGACTGCATCTGGATCAGCAGCTCGTTCACCATGCCACCACCGCCGCCGCCGATGAACGCCGAGGTCACGCGGCCCATGTCGCCGAGCTCCGCGGCCTTCTCCGGCGGCGCCGGCGACATGCCGTCCATGCCCCCGCGGGTCGCCCCGATCGCGTCGATCTCCTCGATGAAGCCGATCGCGCCCCCTTCCTTGCGCGCCGCCTTCCGCAGGGCCTTGAAGAACGAGCGGATCCGGAACGCCGTCATCCCCTGCCACATCGATTGGAACGCCGGGGCGGAGATGAACATGAACGGAACGCCCGCCTGCTTCGCCATCGCCTTGGCCAGGAACGTCTTGCCGGTGCCCGGCGGCCCCTCGAACAGGATCCCCCGCCGGGGCGTGCCACCGAGCTCCTCCCGGAACGTCGCGTAGCCCAGGAACACGTCGATCGTCCGGATCACCTCGTCGACCTGGGTGTCGAGGCCCTTGATGTCGCTGAGCCCGAACTCGACCTGCTCCGGATAGACGGTGATGTGGGGCGACCGGCCGCTGATCAACGGGATCGCCGCCATCAGGAAGATCGCGATGAAGATGCCGATCACCGGCAGGAAGTAGATGAACTCCGGTCCGAACTTCGGCATGCCGATCCGGTGGCCGGTGGCGTACCAGCGCCAGAGGAACGCGTCGATCACGAAGACCACCGCGATCGCGCGCAGCACCTTCTTCATCCGGGTCCGCTCGCGCTGGCGGAACACGTCTGCGGTGCCCGACGTCGTGAGGTGCGAGCCTTCGAGGATCGTCGCCGGACTGGCGCTGCTCTTATCGCTCATCGGGTCTCCCGATGCCGGGGGGTGCTCCGTTGTCCGCCAACCTACATCGGATGGCCTCACCCGTGTATCAGCCTTTCGGCTCGCGCGGGGGACCGGAGGACGCCGACCGGCCGACAGGGGCCGACCGGTCGCGCGACGGGCCTGCGGTAGGGTTCCGGCCCTGATGGCCAGGACGAAACGCCCGCCGATCTCGCGCGCGGATCGGGCGACGCTCGGGTCGCTGCTCCGGGACCTGCGGCGCGCGGCCGGGCATCGCGCGGTGGACGGGGTCGCCGAGATCAAAGGCTGCCCGGCGTCGCGCCAGACGATCTACCAGTACGAGCGCGGCGGCCTCACGCCGTCGCTCCCCCAGTTCCTGGAGCTCGTCGAGTTCTACGTCCTGATCTGCCCCCGTGGCCCCGATGCCAAGGCCGATGCGGACGTGCGGACGCAAGGCGTGGCCGCCGTCGCGCGCGCCCTCGAGCTCCCCGCGTACCACGTCGTCGCCGCGCGCGAGCTGATCGATCGGATGCAGCCGCCGGTGCGGGAGCGACGATGATCCGGCTGACCGACGTCGACCACGTCGGCATCGCGGTCGAAGACCTCGACCAGGCCGTCGAGGAGTACCGCCGGCTCCTCGGGGTGGAGCCGGTCCACCGCGAACGGGTCGACGATCAGGGGGTGGAGGAGGTGCTGTTCGCCGCCGGTTCCTCCTTCATCCAGCTGCTGGCGCCGCTGCGCCCCGACACCCCGGTCGGGCGGTCGCTCGCGCGGCGCGGGCCGGGCGTGCACCACGTCGCCTACCGGGTCGAAGACCTGCAGGGCGCGCTGGAGCACCTGCGCGAGGAGGGGGCGCGCCTGGTCGACGGCTCGCCGAGACCCGGCTCGCGGGGCACGCTGATCGCGTTCGTCCATCCCGCGACGATGGGCGGCGTCCTCGTGGAGCTGGTCCAGGAGCGCCGCTGAGCGCGCCTCGGGTCGCCCGGCCCTGCGCGTTCGTCTTCGTCCGTGCCGGCGATCGCGTGTTGGTTTCGGCGATGCGCGAACCCGGAGGCGGCGGCTTCTACCGCCCGCCCGGCGGCGGGATCGAGTTCCGCGAGACCGCGACGGAGGCCGCCCGGCGCGAGCTGCGGGAGGAGCTCGACCTCGACGTCGCGACCACGCGCCTGCTGGGTGTCTTGGAGAACATCTTCACGTTCGGCGGCGATCCACGCCATGAGATCTGCTTCGTGTTCGAGGCGTGGGTCGATGACGGCACGCTCGACGCGCTCGACGGCCGCCGGATCCTCGAGCCGGCAGCGCCGGACGACATCGAGATCGCGACCGCGATCGGGCTGGACGAGCTTCGCGCCGGGCCGCTGCCGGTGTATCCCGACGGCGTGCTGGATCTGCTCAGCCCGTGAGGCCCGGCTCCGGTGCGTTGATCAGGCAGGCGACGTTGCCCTCCGGCAACTCGCCGTCGCCCATCATCCGGTGCACGGCCGGGATCTCCTCGTACGGATACGCCGCACCGAGCGTCGCCGAGATCGTGCCGTCGCGGACCAGGTCGTTGAACGCGATCGCCTGCTCGTCGTTCATCAGGTGCGAGCCCTGGTAGCGCTTCTGCAGGTACCAGAGGTACCGGACATCGATCATCGTGTCGTAGCCCGTGGTGCCGGCGCAGATCACGATCATCCCGCCGCGGTCACAGACGAAGTTCGAGGTGGGGATCGTGTCCTGCGCGGGATGCTCGAAGACGATCTTCGGGTTCGTCTTTTCCCCGAGCACGTCCCAGATCGCCTTGCCGAAGGCCTTCGCGCCCTCGAACCAGCCCTTCCACGCCGGGTCGTCCCACGCCGGCGGCACGCCCCAGTGGTCGAAGTTCCGGCGGTTCACGGAACCGACCGCGCCGAGGCTCTCGCAGAAGGCGGCCTTCTCATCGGAGGAAACGACCGCCACCGCGCGACCGCCGGCGTGCGCCACGAGCTGGATCGCGAGGGAACCGAGCCCACCGGCGCCGCCCCACACCAGCACGACGTCGCCCGGCTCCACGACGTTCGGCGGCCAGCCGAAGAGCATCCGGTACGCGGTGCCGCCGGTGAGCGTCGGCGCCGCCGCCTCCTCCCAGGTGAGGTGGTCGGCCTTCGGCATGCACTGGTGGTCCTGGACCTTCGTGAACTGCGCCATCGAGCCCCAGCAGGTGTCGTAGCCCCAGACCCGGAAGCTGGGCGCCAGGCCCGGATCGCGCCCGGCCCGGACCCACGGGTCGTCGACGTCCCACTGCCCGGGGTGCACGGTCACGCGGTCGCCGACCTCGACGCCGCGGGCCTGCTCCCCCACCGCGTGGACGATCCCACTGGCGTCGGAGCCCACGATGTGGAAGTCCGTCGGTTCGCCCCAGCGCGCCTGGGTCCTCGTCACGTCGACCGGCTTGCCGCGCGCGGCCCAGACGTTGTTGAAATTCACCCCCGCGGCCATCGGGGCCACGAGGACATCGTGCGGCCCCAGCCCGGGCACGTCGAGCACCTCGTCGCGGATCGCCTGCGCCGGATCGCCGAACCGGTCGGGGCGCACCACCATCGCGTGCATCCGCGCCGGCACCTCCCCGAGCGGCGGCAGCTCCCCGACGTCGTACAGGTCCTTGGCCATCCCTCTCGTCCTCCGCGGCTCGTGGCAGGTTGCGGAACCCTAGCAGTGCGCCGCGGACCCCCCCGAGACGGGTACCGTGGTGCGGCGATGGAACGACGCGACGTCGCGAGGATGCCCGACGAGCGGGCGATCTGGTACCGCGAGGACGACGACCTCGAACGGGACCTGCGCTTCATCCACCACGAGTTCGAGGCGGGGCTCCGGCTCGTGGCCTCGATCGACCGGCCGGCGGCCGCGATCTTCGGCTCCGCACGGATCGACGAGGACCACCCCTGGTACGCGGCGGCCCGGGCGATCGGCGCAGGCTTCGCGCGCGAGGGATGGGCCGTCGTGACCGGCGGCGGCCCGGGGTTGATGGAGGCGGCGAACCGCGGCGCGAAGGATGCGGGCGGCCTGTCGATCGGCCTGGGGATCGAGCTGCCGCATGAAGAGCGGATGAACCACTACCTGGACGTCTCCTACGACTTCAAGCACTTCTACGCGCGCAAGGTCTGCTTCGTGAAGGCCTCCGAGGGCTTCGTGGCCTGCCCCGGCGGCTGGGGCACGAACGACGAGCTCTACGAGGCGCTCGTGCTGATCCAGACCGGCAAGATCCACCACTTCCCGGTCGTCCTGTTCGGCGACGGGCACTGGCGATGGTTCGTCGACTGGTCGGAGCGGATGATCGCGGAGGGCATGATCGATCCGAGCGACCTCGACATCGTCACGCGGACGGACGACCCCGACGAGGCGATCGCGGCGGTCCTTGCCTGCTACCACCGCGAGTGCGGGCACGTCGCGTAGCGCGGATGGGCGAGCTCACCACGACCTTCCTGACCGACGGCGGCCAGCCCGCGGCCGCCACCGCCGACGCGCTGGTCGCCTGGATCGGCGCCGCCACGACCTCGATCGACGTGGCGATCTACGACTTCGAGGCGGCCGAGGGCACGACGGCGCGGATCGCCGACGCGCTCGAGGCGGCGCTGCGCCGTGGGGTCGCGGTACGGGTCGTGTTCAACACGGAGCCGGCGCACGACGCCGGCGTCGGCCAGCCGATGCGGGCCGATCCCGCACGGATCGACGCGTTGGACGTGCCGACCCGCGGCGTCGCCGACGCCGGTGCCCTGATGCACCACAAGTACGTCGTGCGGGACGGCCGCGACCTGTGGACGGGCTCGACCAACTGGACCGATGACGCGTTCACCCGCGAGGAGAACGTGGTGCTCGAGCTCAACGACGTGCCGGAGCTCGCGGCCGCGTACACCGCGAACTTCGAACGGCTGTGGGCGCACGGACACCTCGACCACAGCGGGGCGATCGGCCCCGAGGTCGTCCTCGCTCACGGCATCCGGGCACGACCCTCCTTCTCCCCCGCGCCGCCGTGGCTGTCCCTGGACGCCGCACGGATGATCGCGGCGGCCGACCGGCGCGTGCGGCTGTGCTCACCGGTCGTGACCTCCGGCGCGGTCCTCGCGCTGCTCGCCGAGCACGTCTCGCGCGACAAGCTCGGCTTCGCCGGCGCCTACGACGCGACGCAGATGGCCCAGGTGCAGCGCCAGTGGGCCGAGGTCCCGCACAACGCCTGGAAGATCGAGGCCTGGCACGCGATCGCCCCGCACCTGTCGGGCAAGGTCTCCACGCCGTACGCGCCGGCTTCGGTCCACGACTACCTGCACGCGAAGATCCTGGTGGTCGACGACGAGGTGCTGACGGGCAGCTTCAATTTCTCCCGCAACGGCGAGGAGAACGCCGAGAACGTGTTGCACCTCGCGAGCGAAGACCTCGCGGTGCGGTTCACGGGGTTCATCGAAGCGGTGGCCGAGCGCTACCGCGGCGGCGATCAGGCGGCGCCGACCACGGCCTGACGGGCCTCCGGATCGGCGGCCGGGCAGATCGCCAGGCGCGGGCACCACGCGCACCAGGGCCCCGGGCGGAGCTCCGGCTCGCGACCGTGCCGCAGCGACGCCGCCGAGCGCGCCGCGTCGATCACCCGGTCGGCGGCGTGGAACAGCAGCTCCTCGTCGACGTCCTCGGCCTGCCAGGTGGCGCCCTCCAGGAAGAAGGACGCCACGCGGTACGGCGGCACGCCGAAGCGGAGCGCCAACACCAGGGCGTACAGCCGGTTGTCCTCGGCGTAGGCGGGATAGGCGCCGCCGGTCTTGAGGTCGATCGCGATCCGCGTGGCGCGCATGGGCTCGAGCCGGTCGGGCACGCCCAGGAGCAGGTCGAGCTTGCCCGAGATCACGAGGGATCCGCCGAGGAGCTCGGCCCGGACCGGGAGCTCGGTCGCCGGCGCGAGCTCGCGCCGGAGCTCGCGCAGGGGCGGGAACGCGGTCTCGAACAGGATCGTGCGCCGCACGACCTCCATGCGGATCTCATCGCGCTCGGGCTCGGCGAGACCCCGCCAGTAGTCGGCGAACCGCTCCTCCTTCTCCACGACGCGATCCACGGCTAGGTCGACGGCCGCGTGCGCGTCCAGCGGCTCGCGCGCGCCGACCACCACCTCGATCGCGCGGTGCTGCAGGACGCCGGCGGCGCTGGCACGGCCGTGCTCGAACGGCGGCGCCTCGCCGGCGATCTTCGACGCGAACGCGCCCTCGCATCGGCCGAGGTCGTTCAGCTTCTCCTTGCCGAGCCACAGCGCGTCCGGCAGGTCGAGGCCGCGGACGGCTTCCTCGATCCGGTCACGCAGGCGCTGCGGCAGATCGGCGGGGAAGGCGGGTCGCTCGCCGGTGCCGATCAGCTGCTGCAGTGTCCGCCGCTGCGGATCGGTGAGCCGCATGCGAGCATGCTAGAGGGAGCGACCGACATGTCCGAGACGCCCGACGAGATCCTCCGCGCGCTCGCCGACCCCCAACGGCTCGCGATCGCCGGCCGGCTGGCGCGCGAGGACGCCACCGCCCGCGCCCTGGCCGAGGAGCTCGATCTTCCCCTGAAGCGGGTGCGGACGCATCTGAACCGGCTGACGTCGACCGGGGTCGCTCGGCTCGATCCCGACCGCCGGACCTACAGGCTCGATCCCGAGACGCTGCGATGGGCGGCCGAGCAGGTCGGTCCGCCGCGGGAGGCCGGCCTGGCGCTCGGCGCAGCGAACGACGACGAGGAGGTCGTCCTGCGCACGTTCTTCCGGAGCGGACGGCTCACGGAGATCCCCGCGAAGCGTTCGAAGCGCCGCATCGTCCTGGAACGGATCGCGCTGGAGTTCGACCCCGGGCGCCGCTACGAAGAGAAGGAGGTCAACGTCCTGCTCGGCGGCTTCTTCGCCGATCACGCGTCCCTGCGCCGCTCGCTCGTCGACGAGGGCTTCCTCGACCGCGACGCGGGCGTCTACTGGCGCTCGGGTGGCCGTGTCGACATGGACTGAGCCGCGGACCTGCTGCTAGGGTCCGACACCGTGCGAGCTCGCATCGTCGCGCTCCTCGTGACGGCGGCCGTCGCGCTGGGTCCTTCCCTGCTCACCCCGGCGGCCGACGCGCATCTGCTGGCGGGCCCGTGCGCCCTGACGCCGGCGCAGGGGGAGACGATCGAGCACCTGTCCGCGAGGGAGATCCGGTGCGCGGTCGGGCTGTTCGGACCGGTGCCGGGTGGGGCGCAGCGAGCGATCTGCATCGCCCGGCGCGAGAGCGGGCTGGTCCCGACCGCGGCCTCGCGGCCGAGCGGGATGTACGTCGGCCTGTACCAGCACCTGGACGCGGCCTGGCCCGGTCGGCTCGCGGCGTGGACCTCACCCGTGTGGCGCCTGCCCTCCTCCCCGTTCTCCGCCCGAACGAACGCGATCGTCACGATCCGCATGGTGGAGGCGGTCGGCCGCTGGCGGGACGCGGGCTGGCCGGTCCGTGGCTGCATGGACCGCCCGCCGACCGGGGCTGGCTAGACTCGGCCCATGGCCAAGACCCGGAAGGATGCCGCCGAGCAGGTCGACCGCACGGTCGAGGACCGGATCGAAGAGCTGCGCCGCAAGCGACGTGCGACGGTGCAGCCCGGCGGGCGCGACGCCACGCAGCGGCAGCACGACAAGGGCAAGCTGACCGCGCGCGAGCGCCTGGACATCCTGATGGACCGCGGGTCGTTCGTGGAGACCGATCCGTTCGCGATCCACCGCTCGCACGACTTCGGCATGGACAAACGACGGCCGCCCGGCGACGGCTGCATCACGGGCTACGGCACGATCGACGGCCGCAAGGTCTTCGTCGCCTCGCAGGACTTCACGGTCTTCGGCGGGTCGATGGGCGAGGTGCACGCGCAGAAGGTGTGCAAGGTGATGGACCTGGCGCTGCAGACCGGCGCGCCGTTCATCCAGATCAACGACTCGGGCGGCGCCCGGATCCAGGAGGGCGCCGCATCGCTGGCCGGCTACGGCTACATCTTCGAGCGGAACGTCCGCTCCTCCGGCGTGATCCCGCAGATCAGCGTGATCATGGGCCCCTGCGCCGGCGGCGCCGTGTACTCCCCGGCGATCACCGACTTCACCTTCATGGTGAAGGAGACCTCGCACATGTTCATCACCGGGCCGGACGTGATCAAGACGGTCACGGGCGAGGAGGTCACGCAGGAGGAGCTCGGCGGCGCGATGACGCACGCGGGCAAGTCCGGCGTCGCGTCGTTCGTGGGCGAGGACGACGAGGACGTGCTGCAGCGCGTGCGGTACCTGTTGAGCTTCCTGCCGTCGAACAACCTCGAGGACCCGCCGGCCTACGCGAGCACCGACGATCCGGAGCGGATCGACGACGGTCTCACGCACCTGGTCCCCGACCGGGTGCAAGAGCCGTACGACATGCACGAGGTCGTGCGGCGCGTCGTCGACGACGGGGAGTTCCTGGAGGTCTTCCCGTACTGGGCGATGAACATCGTGATCGGGTTCGCGCGGCTGGACGGACGCTCGATCGGCGTGATCGCGAACCAGCCGAAGGTCCTCGCCGGCACGCTCGACATCGACGCGAGCGAGAAGGCCAGCCGGTTCGTCCGCTTCTGCGACGCCTTCAACGTCCCGATCCTGACGTTCGTGGACGTGCCGGGGTTCCTGCCAGGCACCCAGCAGGAGTTCAACGGCATCATCCGCCACGGCGCGAAGCTCCTCTACGCGTTCGCCGAGGCGACCGTGCCGCGCATGACGGTGATCACGCGCAAGGCCTACGGAGGGGCGTACCTCGTGATGAACTCGAAGCACCTGCGCGCGGACGTCGCGTTCGCCTGGCCGACGGCGGAGATCGCCGTGATGGGCGCGGCGGGGGCCGTCAACGTCGTGTTCCGCCGCGAGATCGAGCGCGCGGCGGATCCCGAAGGCAAGCGCGGCGAGCTGATCCGCGAGTATCGGGACAAGTTCTCCACGCCGTACGCGGCCGCCGAGCGGGGCTTCATCGACGATGTGATCGAGCCGGCGGAAACGCGGCCGCGGCTGATCCGGGCCCTGCGGATGCTCTCGACGAAACGCGAGTCGGTGCCGGCGCGCAAGCACGGCAACATCCCCCTGTGAGGAGCGGGAAGGAGGCCACGGTGTTCGAGACGGAGGACGAACGGCACTTCGAGCTCCCGGCGGGCTTGTCGCCGGAGGAGGAGCGAGCCGTGCTGATGGCGCTCGAGCGCTACTTCGTGGAGGAGAACCCGAAGCCGGCGCCGTGGGTCCTGCAGGGGAGGATCGAGGCCACGGGCTTCGGGGCGTTACAGGTCCGGCGGTTCGCCCGCGAGCCCTGGCACGGCCAGTCGGTCGAGTTCGCGCGCAAGGGCGTGCCCCCGATGCACGGGCGCGGCGACGTCCGCTAGGGGCGCCGCGATGGATCCGAAGGCCGCGGAACGCTTGCTGCGGGAGGGCGACCCCCTCCGCGACGCCGAGGCGGTGGCGAACCGCCTGCTCGCGATCGACGAGGCCGAGCGCGTCCGGTCGGCGCTCGGGGACGCCGGGATCTCCTGCCAGCTCCGGCTGATCAAGCCGGGTGAGGTCGCCGGCCGGACCGACCCCGTGCTGCGCTCGAGCTACTCCCCGCTGCGGCCCTCGTGGAACGTGTTCGTGGCGCCCGGCGACCTGGCGCGCGCCCGCGCGGTCGCGGAGGAGCGCCTGCGCACCGACCTCGACGGCCGGGACGACACCGCCGACATCGCGGCCGGCGCGGTGCGCCCCGAGCCGGTTCCGGTCTGCTCGCTCGGGTGGAACGACGCGTGGGCGGCGGTCGAGCGCCTCGGGAACGCCGGCATCAAGGCGGCGGTCTCCCCGCCGATCGGCGACGGGCCGCTGGACGAGCAGACCGTGGCGGTGCTGGTGCTGCCCGCCGACGTCGAGGCCGCGCGCCGATGGCTCGGCCCGGCCGCCGGCGGCGGCGTCTGAGTCGCGATGGCGGCGACGCGACACGCGGCCGGCGCGGACGAGACCGACGCGCTGCGGGCGTTCGCCGACGAGGGGTGCTCGCCGGCGAGGGCCTGGGGCAACGGACCCGGCGACCGCTACGGCCGGCACGAGCATCCGGTGCACAAGGTCCTGTTCTGCCTCGAGGGGTCGCTCGTGTTCCACACCGACGACGGCGACATCGAGCTCGCGGCCGGCGACCGTCTGGACCTCGATCCGGGAACGTCGCACGCGGCCACCGTCGGGCCGGACGGCTGCCGCTGCGTCGAGGCATGGCGCCGGTGAAGGTCGCGTTCGCCGTCGACCAGCTTCGCTTCGCGGTGCCGGGCGGGATCGGCACGTACGTGCGCGAGCTGGCGCCGGCGCTCCGCGCCGAGGACCCCTCGCTCGACCTGGTGCCCTTCGCCGCACGCTGGCCCGATCCCCCGGATCGTGACGTCGTGGAGCTGCCGGGAACGATCCGGACCCTGTATCCGCGCTGGGCGCTCACCGGGAAGCCCTCGTTGCCGGCGGCGCTCGGGCGATGTGCGGTCGTCCACGCGACGAACCCGGCCGCGGTGCCGCCGGCCGCGGGCGGGCAGGCGCTGGTCGTGACGGTGCACGACCTCGCGTTCGACCGGTATCCGCGCGCGTTCCCCCCCATCTGGCGGTGGCTCTACCGAGCCGGCGTCCGCGCGGCGATCCGCCGCGCGGACGTCCTCCTGGCGCCGTCGGCGGCCACGGCCGCCGACCTTCGCGACCGCGGAGCCGATCCCGAGCGGATCCGGGTGACGCCGCTCGCGGCGTCGCTCGCCGCCGGCACGCAGGACCCCGAGGCGGTGCTGGGACGCCTCGGCATCGACCGGCCCTACGTACTGGCTCCCGGCACGATCGAGCCGCGGAAGAACCAGGTGCGCCTGATCCGCGCCTACCGTCAGGTCGCGCCCGACGTCCCGCACGCGCTCGTGCTCGCCGGACCGGATGGCTGGGGCGTGGAGGAGGTCGACGCCGAGCAGGCTCGGCCGGGCCCGGGGCGGATCGTGCGCACCGGCCCGCTGGACGCGGCCGATCTGGACGCCGTCTACCGCGGAGCGGATCTGGTGGCGTACGTGTCCCTGTACGAGGGGTTCGGGCTGCCCGTCGTCGAAGCGATGGCGCGCGGGGTGGCCGTGCTCGGCTCCACGACCCCGGCCGTGGCCGAGACCGCTGGCGACGCGGCCCTGCTGGTGGACCCGGAGGATGTGGCCGACATCGCCGACGGGCTCGCACGCGTACTCGCCGACGAGCGGCTGC
>DATHCP010000062.1:0-32856 GCA_035490535.1 Actinomycetota bacterium | reverse complement strand
GGGCATGGTCGATCGCGAGCACCCCGACCGGCTGCTCGCCGCGATCCACGACATCCCGGTGCCCGAGTCGCTCCAAACGCTGATCGGCTCGCGCCTGGACGCGCTGCCCTGGGCCGACAAGACGCTGCTCCAGGACGCCGCGGTCGTCGGCAAGGTGTTCTGGTCCGGCGCGCTCGCCGCCGTCGCCGGGATCGACGACACGGACGTGGCCGGGCGCCTCGCCGAGGCGATCGACCGTGATCTGATCCGCCACGACCGGACCTCCACGCTGGCCGGCCAGGATGAATACTCGTTCTGGCACGCGCTGATCCGCGACGTCGCGTACGGGCAGATCCCGCGCGCCGGGCGCGAGCGCAAGCACGTGGCGGCCGCACGGTGGCTCCGCTCGGCGATGGCCGATCGCCTGGCCGATTTCGCCGAGGAGCTCGCGTACCACTACACCGAGGCGCTCGATCTGGCGAAGGCGTCCGGCGAACGGCCGTCCGCGGAGCTCCGCTCCGAGGCCGGCGAGGCGATGCTCCTGGCGGGTCGGCGCGCCGCGCCGACGGACGCGATCCGCGCCGACGCGTACTACCGGCGTTCGCTCGAGCTGCTCGCGGCCGACGACCCGCAGCGCCCCCGGGCCGCCGCACGCGCCGCAGAGACCGCCGGGTGGCGCGGCAACGTGGCCGAGAGCGAGCAGCTCCTGCTTGCGGCGATCGCGGGGTACCGCGTGACCGGCGACCTGCTCGGGCTGGGCGAGGCGCTCGGGATCCTCTCGCGCCTCTACGCCCACCGGGGCGAGGAGGATCGCGCCACGGCGGCGATGGACGAGGCCGTGCTCGTCCTGGAGTCGCAACCGCCCTCCGCCGAGCTCTGCCGCGTGTGTGTGCTGAAGGCCGGCGGCCTGCTCACGGGCGAGCAGAACGAGGAGTGCATCCACTGGTCGAACAAGGCGCTCGAGCTGGCGGCCGACCTCGGGCTGCGGGACGAGGCGGTGCGCGCCCTCCAAGCTCGCGGCGCCGCCCTCTGCGAATTGGGCGACGACGAGCACGGGCTCGCCGACCTGCGGGAGGCGATCCGCCTGGGCCGGGAGGCCGGCGCCGGGCAGGCCGTGGCGATCGCGTACGGCAATTACGCGTACCAGCTGTGGTTCCGCGAGGGGCCGGCGGCCGCCCTCGAGGTCTGGGAGGAGATGGAGCGGCTGGCCGAAGCCCGCGGCTTCACCGCGCAGGTCCAGATCTCTCGGATGGGTCGGATGGAGTGCCTGTTCGACCTGGGCCGGTGGGACGAGCTCCTCGAGCTCCGCCAGACGATGGGGCCCTGGTCGACGCCCGACGAACTCCGGACCGAGGTCGCGGTCTACGCGCGCACGTTCGAGGCGTGGGTACGGCTGCGCCGCGGCGAGGGACCGACGATGGCGACGTTCGCCACGGACCTGTTCCGGGACGCGTCGCGTTTCACGGCCGCCGAGTACCTCGCGCCCGCGCAGCTCGTGGTCGCCGAGGTCCGCCGCAGCACGGGCGATCTCGTCGGAGCCCGCGAGCTGTTGGATGCCTTCGTCGAGCTGACCGAGACGGCGCCGAACTACCGAGCGCTGTTCGCGCCGGTGGCCGCGCGGTCCTACCTCGCGCTCGGCGACGTCGGCGCGGCCGAGGCGATGCTGCCGGACCGTGGCCGCGCCGAGACCGAGCGCCACACGGTCAGCCTGCGGACCGCGCGCGCGATCGTGGCCGAGGCGCGAGGCCGGATCGACGAGGCACTGACGGGCTATCGGGCGGCCGCTGAACGCTGGCGCGACCACGGGTTCCATCTGGAGCTCGCGCAGACGCTGACCGGCGCGGCTCGCTGCCTGCTCGAGCTCGGCCACGGGGACGAGGCGACCGAACTCCTCCTGGAGGCTCGCGACATCCTGACGCGGATGCGGGCCGAGCCGGCGTTGGGCGAGGTCCAACACCTGCTCGATGACCCCGCCGAGGGGACCGGATGACTCCCGGCGTGACCGGGATCAGCGGACGGCCCCGAGCGGACGGCGGGCGTCGAGCGCGTCCGCGATCAACCGACCGGCCTCGTCGTACGCGACACGGTCGGTGTTGATCACCAGGTCGTACAGCATCGGATCGTCGATGTCGGCGCCGTAGTACTTCTTCACGTACCGACGGCGACCGAGATCCTCCCGGTGTGCGTACGCGGTCGCTTCCTCGAGGGTCAGGTGCCGAGCTTCGACCAGGTGCTCGATCCTCCGCTGGAGCGAGCCGACGAGCCGCACGTGGAACGCGTTCTCGAGGTTGGCGGTGATCAGGTTCCCGCCGCGGCCGATCACGATCACGTTGCCGATCTCGGCCAGATGCAGGATCGTGCTCGCGGTCTTCCGCACGAGGGTCCACGAGGACGGCCGCAGGCCGAACAACCCATCCAGCGTGTCGGCCATCTCGCTCCGCCGGTCCTCGGGCATCGCGGCGGCGAGCTCGGCGGGGAGTTCGTGGTCCGCGAGGACCTGCTCGACCAGGTTCTTGTCGAAGATCGTCCACGGCGGCGTGCCCTCCGGCGTCTCCCGCCGCATCCGCGCGGCGATCGCCTCCGCCACGGGCGCCGAGCCGGCGCCGGCCTCGCGCGAGATCGTCACGACCGATCCGCGAGGCCGCGCTCCCGGTCCGCCCTCGTGCGGCGGCAACGCCCATTGCCCGCCGATGAACCTGAGGTACCCGTCCGCGGCGTGGGATCCCATCATCACGACCACCCCCCGATCCCATCGTGGGGCCGGCAGCCGAGGCTCGACCGGGCCGAACGACCCGCGCGCGAGGGGCCGTCGATCCCGCGGAACCGTCTCCGGCCGGGGCTTCCCCGCGCGTAGCATCGCCACATGACCGACGCGGGTCCGGAGATCCTCGGCGCCGAGCTCCCGGAGGGAACGCGGTTCATCGGCGCGCCGGGCGCCGAGCCCGGCTGGCTCCTCGGCCGCGCCGCGCCGGCCGCCGCCGATCTGAACGGCTGCGTCGCGTGCGGGCTCTGCCTGCCCCACTGCCCCACCTACCGGCTGACCGGCGAAGAGTCGGCGTCCCCTCGCGGGCGGATCGCCGCGATGCGCGCGGTGCAGGACGGCGCCGCGACCCTCGACCCGACGTTCGGGGGGTTCATGGATCTGTGCCTGGTGTGCCGGGCGTGCGAAGACGTGTGCCCCTCGCACGTGCCGTTCGGCCGGATGATGGAGGCGGCCCGCGAGCAGATCGAGCCCCTCCGCTCGCGCCGCGCGCGCTTCGTCCGTTGGCTCGGGTTCCATTGGGCGCTGCCGCATCCGTCGCTCGTGAGGACCGCGGCGGCGCTGCAGCCGCTCGCACGGCCCTTCCTGCCCCGGAGCGCTCGTCGGCTCCTGCCGCGCTCGGGGCACCCGTTCGCGCGCCTGCCGACGCTGAGCGAGCCTCCGGCCGCCGTCGAGGTCCGCGGAACGGTGGCGATGCTGTCGGGTTGCGTGCAGGACCGCTGGTTCCACCGGGTGAACCTCGCCACGATCCGGGTCCTGACCGCGAACGGCTGGCGCGTGCGGGTGCCGCGCTCGCAAGCGTGCTGCGGCGCGTTGGCGGCCCACAACGGCCGGCTCGCGGTCGCGCGGCGGCTGGCGTCGCGGGCGAGGCACGCGTTCGGCGACGCGGACGTCGTCGTGGTGAACGCCGCCGGGTGTTCGGCGCACATGAAGACCTACGCGGAGCTGCGGCCGGGCACCGAGCTCCCGATCCACGACCTGATGGAGTTCTTGGACGAGCACCCGCCGACCGCGCCGCTCGGACCGGTCGCGGAGACGGTCGCCTACCACGACGCGTGCCACGCGCTGCGTGCGCAAGGGATCGCGGCGCAGCCGCGCATGCTGCTCGGGAGGATCCCGGACCTGCGTCTCGTCGCGATCCCCGACGGCGACCGGTGCTGCGGCGCGGCGGGGATCTACAACGTCACGGAGCCGGAGGCCTCCGACGAGCTCGGCGGCGCGAAGGCGGCGGCGATCGCCACGACGGGGGCCACGATCGTCGCCTCGGCGAACCCGGGCTGCTCGATGCAGCTCGCGGCGCACCTGGCCGACCGGGAAGGGTCCTCGATCGCCGTGGTCCACCCGGTCGAGCTGCTCGACCGCGCCACCCAGGCCGGGCGGACGCTCACCAGCTCGGCTGGCTCGCGGTGAGCGCGGCGGTCCCGGTGCAGTCGGTGCCGGCGCCGTAGTAGGTCTGATCCGATCCGTCGATCCGCAGGTAGAAGCACGCGCCGGGCCGGGCCTGCACGGCCGCCGCCCAGCCGGTGTCGGAGGCCGCGACGCTCACGTCCTCGAGCCCGGTCGACGGGAGGTCGGCGGCGCGGAACGTGAGCGAACGCTCGACCGCGCCCAGCCCGCCGGCGTCCGCCGCCGCGAACGTCCCTTCCGTGGTGCGGATCCCTTGAGCGGCTCCCTGCGCGACCCGCAGGCTGTGCTGGGCGGTGCCGATCTGATCGCCCAGCGGCTTGTTCGCGAAGATCTCGCCGACGAGCACGACGCACGCCAGACCGATCGTGCCGATCACGATCCAGAACCCACGGTTCGAGCGGCGGACCGGGACCGGCTCGCCGGCGAGCTCGAGCTCGTAGGCCTCCAGGATCTCGTCGTCGTCCTGCACCGCGGACCAGCCTACCGGCTCCTCAGGAACCGATCGCCGCGACGAGCTCCTCCAGGCTCTCGAGGTTGTGCCCGGACAGGAACACGTCGACGCTCGGGAGCGCCGCGGACATCCCGCGGGCCAGCGGCTCGTACCGCGGCGAGCCCTTCAGCGGGTTCGCCCAGATCAGCCGGTGGGCAAGCCGCCGCATCCGGGCCATCTGGGCGCGCAGCAGCTCCGGATCTCCTCGCTCCAGGCCGTCGGAGCAGAGCACGACGACCGCGCCGCGCAGTGCCGCGCGCTGGCTCCAGCCATCGAGCAGCGCCTTCAGCGACTCCCCGATCCGCGTGCCGCCCTCCCAGTCGGCGACGAGCCGGGCGATCTCCTTCATCGCACGGTCCGGATCCTTCGTGCGGAGCGTCCGCGTCACGCGCGTCAGCCGGGTGCCGAAGCAGAAGACCTCGACGCGCCGACCGGCCGCCATGGCCGCGTACCCGAACTGCAGCAGCGCGCGCGAGTACGGCGCCATCGAACCGCTGATGTCCAGGATCAGCACGAGCGGGCGAGAACGGACCCGCCGGGTCCGGAACGCCCGCTCGAACGGCTCGCCCTGCGTGCGGAGCGAACGCCGGAGCGTCCGGCGCACGTCGAACGTCGACCCCTTCGGCGCCGGACGGGTGCGTCGCGTCCGCTCCATCGGCACGCGCACCGTCAGGTCCCGGATCATCCGCGCGACGCGGCGCCGCTCGTCCTCGCTCAGCTCGGCGAACGATTTCGCGCGGAGCACCTCGACGGCGGAGGCGACGATCCGGATCGCGGCCTCGTCGCCCGGCTCGGGCTCCTCGTCCTCGCCGGCGTTGCGCCACGACGCCGCGGTCTGCCCGACCGTGACCTCCAGCCCCTCCGGGAGCTCGGCCTGCTCCGGCGGCGCGACCGGCAGCTGCAGCTCGACCGTGAGCCCGGCGTCGCTCGGGCCGAGCGAGCGGTACCACGCGTCGAAAGCCTCGTCGTACGTCTCGATGTCGCCGCGGCTCGCGACGAGCGTCGCCCTGCCGGCCCAGTACAGCGAGCCGCGATCGACCAACCCCAGGACGCCGACCGCGCGGCAGAACGTCAGGATGCGTCCGGTGCCGACCGGCAGCCCGCGGGCGCGGAGCTGCCGCCCGAACCGCACGAGCGGCGCCAGGGGGCCGCTCGCGAGCCGCGCCTCCTGGTCAGGCATCCTCCCCGACCACCTCGACCAGTCGCGCGGTGACGAGCTCCTGGTCTTCGTGATCCTTCACCACGGAGCCGAGCGTGTCGGCCGCCGCGCCGGCGTCCAGCCGCTCGGTGCCGAGGAACGCGAGTGCGTTCGCCCAGTCAATCGTCTCGGCCACGCCGGGCAACTTCGCCAGGTCCAGCTCGCGCAGCCGCGCGACCGCTTCCGCGACGTCGCGTGCGAGGTCCGGACCGACCTGCGGCGCACGGGCGCGAACGATCTCCACCTCACGGTCGAGCTCCGGGTGGTCGATCCAGTGGTAGAGGCACCGGCGCTTCAACGCGTCGTGCAGCTCGCGCGTGCGGTTCGAGGTGATCACGACCGCGGGCGGGGTCAGCGCAACGATCTGCCCGATCTCGGGGATCGTCACCGCGAACTCCGAGAGGATCTCCAGCAGGAACGCCTCGAACTCGTCGTCGGCCCGGTCGAGCTCGTCGACCAGGAGCACGGCGTCGTCCCCGGCCCGGATCGCCGCCAGGAGCGGGCGCTCGACCAGGAACTCGGGTCCGAACAGGTCCTCGACGTGGTGCTCGGCCACGGTCGCGTCCATCGCCCGCACCGCGATCAGCTGGCGCGCGTAGTTCCACTCGTAGAGCGCCTGCGACGCGTCGATCCCCTCGTAGCACTGCAGGCGGATCAGCCGCCGGCCGAGCAGGTCCGCGAGCGTCTTCGCGACCTCGGTCTTGCCGACGCCCGCCTCGCCCTCCAGCAGGAGCGGCTTGTGCAACGAGAGCGACAGGTAGATCGCGGTGCTCAGCCCGCGATCGGCCAGGTACGCGTGGCGCCCCAAGGATCCCTGCAGGTCGTCGACGCTCGAGAACGGCAGTTCCGTCATGGCGACCAAGGGTACGTCAGACGTTCGGTGGGCGGCTCGGGGCGGCCGGGGACGCAACGGGCGCGGGCGGGGTCGCGAACCCCCGCTCGGCCAGACGCTGGGACAGCTTGGCCCGCAACAGCCGTTCGCATTCGACCCGGTGGCTCGGGGCGGTCTCGGCCGTGACGCGGATCACCTCCGCGACGTCGGTCAGCTGGGTCACGCCGAGCACCTTCGGGCGCTCGCGGAACCAGTCCTTGAAGGGCTCCTGCTGCTCCAGCTCGTCGAACTGCTCCTCGAGCACGTCGCGGACCTTCTCCGGGTCCTCCGTCAGGGCCAGGCGGAGGTCGACGATCGCGCGGCCCCAGCCCCGGGTGCGGTTGTTCGTGATCACGATCGCGCCGTTCGGGACGATCGACAGCGTCCCGTCGAACTGCCGGATCGCGGTCGTGCGGATCGACAGCTGCTCCACGGTGCCGGACACGCTGCCGTTCGTGGTCGTCAGGTCGACCACGTCGCCGACGTCGTACTGGCCCTCCAAGAAGATGAACAGCCCGGCGATCGTGTCGCGGACCAACGTCTGGGCACCGAAGCCCAGCGCGACGCCGGCGATCCCCGCCGAGGCGATGATCGGACCGGGGTTCACGCCGAGCGCGACCAGCAGGTCCAGCGCGAAGATGAACCACACGATCACCACCAGCACGCCGGCGATCAGGCCGACCACGGTGGCGACCCGGCGCTCCCGGCGACCCTCGGCGTCGTCCCCGGCGCCGGCGGCACGTTTGCGGAAGCGCCGGACGTAGTGCCGCGTGAACGCCGTGAGCGCGATCGCGATCAGCAGCGTGACCGCCAGACCGATCCCGTTCGTCGTCCACCACGAGACGGAGAAGAGCGGGAGGTCCGGCCTTTCCAGGGCGAGCAGGAGCCGCATCCGCCGACCCTACCAAGCGGTCCCCGCCGCTCCGCGGAGCGCGGGCGCTACGCCATCGCCTCCTCGAGCGCTCGCCGCACGAGGACCTTCGCGAGCTCGCGCCGGTACTCCTCGCTGCCGAAGCTGTCCGACGGCGGCGATGTGCCCTCGTCGGCGTGCGCCGCCGCGGCCGCGGGATCGGCGCCGCCCGCGACGGCGGCCTCGACGCCCGACGCTCGGATCGGCGTGAAGCCCATGTTCGTGAGACCGACGTGCACGCTCCCGTTCGACCGAACCGCCGCCACCCCGACGACCGCCCAGTCCTGCGCGCGACGCTGGAACTTCAGGTAGCTCCAGCCGCCGGTGGTCTTCGGCACGCGGATCTCGGTCAGGACCTCGTTCGAGGCGAGCGCGGTCTCGAACAGCGACGTGAAGAAGTCACCGGCCGCGATCGTCCGCGAACCGCCCGGCCCCTGCGCCACGAACTCGGCGTCGAGCGCCAGCAGCACGCTCGGCAGGTCGGAGGCCGGATCGCCGTGCGCGACCGAGCCACCGATCGTGCCCATGTGGCGGACCTGCGGATCGCCGATCTGGCCGGCGGTGTAGGCGACGATCGGGCAGCCGGCCTCCAAGGCCTCGCTGTTCGCCACGTCGTGGTGGCGGGTGAGCGCGCCGATCGCGATCCGGTCGCCGTCCTCGCGGACGTACGACAGATCCGAGAGCCGGCCGATGTCGACCAGCATCGCCGGCCGCGCGATCCGCAGCCGCATCGCCGGCAGCAGCGAGTGCCCGCCGGCCAGGACCTTCGCGTCCTCGTTCGATCCGAGCAGCGAGATCGCTTCGTCGAGCGAGCCCGCACGTGCGTAGTCGAAGGGCGCCGGGATCATGCGGACCCCCCTTCCCCGCCGCGCGCTTCGCGGATCGCCCGCCACACCCGCTCGGGCGAGGCCGGCTTGCCGACCTCGGTCACGCCGAGGTGCGACACCGCGTCGACCACCGCGTTGATCACCGCCGGCGGCGATGCGATCGTGCCCGCCTCCCCGATCCCCTTGACGCCGAGCGGGTTCGTCGAGGACGGGGTCTCCTGGGAGTTGTCCGTGATCATGCGCGGGATCTCGACCGCGCTGGGGATCAGGTACTGCGTCATCGACGAGGTCATCAGGTTGCCGGCCTCGTCGTAGATCGCCTCTTCGTAGAGGGCCTCGGCCACGCCCTGCGCGACCCCGCCGTGCACCTGGCCCTCCACGATCATCGGGTTGATCACGGTGCCGCAGTCGTCGACCGCCACGTACTTCACGATCTCGGTGCGACCGGTCTCGGTGTCGACCTCCACCACGCACGCGTGCGCGCCCGAGGGCCACGTGAAGTTCTTCGGGTCGTAGACCGCGGTGGCGTGCAGGCTCGGCTCCACGCCGTCGGGCAGAGCGTGCGCGTGCCACGCCGACAGCGCGACCTCCGGGATCGTGCGCGCCTTCTCGGGCGCGCCCTTGACCCGGAAGGAGCCGTCGGACCACTCGAGGTCGTCCTCTGCCACCTCCAGCTCGTGCGCCGCGATCGTGCGGGCCTTCTCCTTGACCTTCTCCATCGCGAAATGGATCGCGACGCCGCCCACCGACAGCGACCGCGAGCCGTACGTGTCCATCCCGAGCGGCGTGATCATCGTGTCGCCGTGGAGCACGGTCACCTTGTCGGGGTCGACGCCGAGGCCGTCGGCCACGATCTGCGCCCATGAGGTCTCGTGACCCTGCCCGTGCGGCGAGGTTCCGGTCTTCAGGATCACCTCGCCGAGGGGAAGGCATTCGATCGTCGCACCGTCCCAGCCGCCGGCCGCGTAGCGCAGGGCGCCCAGGATGTTCGAGGGTGCCAGACCGCACATCTCGATGTAGGTCGACAGTCCGATCCCGAGCTGCTTCGCGTCGCCGCGGTCCCGGCGCGCCTGCTGCTCGGCGCGCATCGCGTCGTAGCCGACGAGCTCGAGCGCCTTGTCCAGCAGCGGCTCGAAGTTGCCGGAGTCCACCGACAGCCCGCAGATGAACGGCGTCGCCTCGTCGAACGGCGGATGCAGGTTGATCCGCCGGATCTCGGCGGGATCCTTGCCGACCTTCCGCGCGAGCGCATCCATCCCGCGCTCCACGACGTAGGTCGCCTCCGGCCTGCCGGCGCCGCGGTAGGCGTCGGTAGGCGTCGTGTTCGTCACGACCCCGCGGAACTCGTACCAGTACGCCTGGGGGTCGTACGGGCCCATGTACACCCACCCGCCCAGCTCGGGGATCCCGGGCGTCAGCAGCTGGTAGTAGGCGCCCATATCCGCGAGCTCGACGAACTTCATGCCGAGCAGCTTGCCGTCCTCGTCGGCGGCCAGCGTCACGTCGTGGAGCACGCCCCGGCCATGGATCGTCGCGACGTAGTTCTCCCCGCGCTCCTCGATCCACTTCACCGGCCGGCCGAGCTTCTTCGCGATACCGAGCGCCAGCGCCTCCTCGGCGTAGACGTTCAGCTTCGAGCCGAACCCACCGCCGACGTCCGGCGCGATCACGCGCAGGCTCTGCTCCGGGATCCCGGTCACCCCCGAGAGCGTGACCTTGACGATGTGCGGGATCTGGGTGGACGACACGAGCGTGTACTCACCCATCGACTGCACGCCGTACGCCAGACAGCCGCGCGGCTCGATCGCGTTGGGGATCAGGCGCGGCTGGACGTAGCGTTCCGTGACGATCACCGGCGCCGTGTCGAACACGCCCTGGTCGCCCCCACCGCCGTGGACCCAGTGCACCGTGACGTTCGTGCCGAGGTCCTCGTGGATCAGCGGCGCGCCGTCGGCGGCAGCGGCCTCGAGATCGGTGACCGCAGGCAGCTCGGTGGCCCGAACCGCGACCGTCTCGGCCGCGTCGACCGCCTGCTCGCGCGTCTCGGCCACGACCACCGCGACCGCGTCCCCCGCGAACCGGATCTTGTCGTTCGACAGCGCGTGGTGGACCGGCACTTTGATGTCCTCGGTGATCGGCCATACGAACGGCAGAGCCCCGAGCCCCAGGTCGTCGGCGGTGTAGACCGCAACCACGCCAGGCAACGCAGCGGCGGCGGACGTGTCGATCCCGTCGATCGTCGCGTGCACGTACGGCGGACGGACCATCGCCATCCACACCATGCCCGGCATCGTCCAGTCGTCGATGTACCGCGCCTGCCCCGTCAGCAGGTCCGGGTCCTCCTTGCGGAGGACGGGCTGCCCGATGAACCGCTCCGTCGCGACCATCGTTCCTCCTCAGGCCCGGGCGCCGGAGGGCTGGCCCGCGGCGTCCAGGATCGACTCGACGATGTTCTGGTATCCGGTGCACCGGCAGAGGTTGCCCTCGAGGGCTTCGCGGACCTCTTCCTCCGTCGGCGCCGGGTTCTCCTTCAGGAAGCTGGAGGCGGCCATGATCATGCCAGGCGTGCAGTACCCGCACTGCAGGCCGTGGTGACGGTGGAACGCGTCCTGCAGCGGGCTGAGCTCACCGTCGGTCGCCATCGCCTCGATCGTGGTGACCTCGCGGCCGTCGGCCTGCACGGCGAGGACGGTGCACGATTTCACCGACTCACCGTCCAGGTGGACGGTGCACGCGCCGCACGAGGAGGTGTCGCACCCCACGTTCGTGCCAGTGAGTCCGAGGTCCTCGCGGAGGAAGTACACGAGGAGCGTGCGGGGCTCGACGTCGGCCTCGTGCTGCTCCCCGTTCACGGTGAGGGACACGTGCGTCACGGAACGGTCCTCCTTCCGGATGTGGAAGCGTGTTGGCTGGAAGGCGGAGCGTACTCCCGGAGCGCCGACCGCGCGACCCGGCAGCGCAGGACGGTTGCTACCAGGAGGGATCGACGGCGCCGAGCGCGGCCCGGCCGGTGCAGACCGAGCCGGTGCCGTAGGACGTCGTCCCGTCGGCTCGCAGCAACACCCAGTAGCACGTGCCCGAGGGGCCCATCGTCGCCGCCGCCCACGAGGAGCCGGCGGCCACCACGCTGACCACCGACGGCGCCGTCGAAGGGCCGTCAACGAAGATCGGCAGCGATCGCGATCGCGAGAGCCCGACGGGGCCGGCGGCCGCGAGCGAACCGCTCGCGGTCAGGATCGCGCGAGCGCGCTCGAGCGCGACGTCGGTGTTCGCGGTCGCCTGCTGGTCCAGGGCGGCCGTTTCGGCCTGCCTCGCGAGCTCTTCAGCCTGCGCCTGGTCCTGACGCCGGATCGTGGCCTCGAGCGCGACGCGACGAGCGTCGGCGGCGCTCTGGGCGTGGGTGACGAACATCGCGAACCCGCCGGCGAGCAGCGCGAGGATCACGCCCACGACGATGCAACGGATCCAGAACGGATCGACCTGGCGCCGCGGCATCGCGGTCGCGACGATGCTGAAGGTGTCGTTCATCCCCGGCTCACCCCACCCGAGCTATCGGCCAGCGAGCGGGGGACCCTGAGCGCGGGCTACCCGGCCGGCCAGGCGCCGTTCGAGGCGCCCGATGCGGCCTGCCCGGTGCACGCCGCACCGGTGCCGTAGCGGACCGTGCCGCCGGCGTCGAACGCGTAGAAGCAGGTCCCGGAGGCCGACCGGACCGCGACGCCGACCCCGGTCGCCGAGGTGGCGACGCTCACGACGTTCGGCCCCGTCGAGGCTGCCGCCGTGTACGTGAAGGTCGGCTCGAACCGCTTCATCGCCGCAGGATCGATCCCCTGGAACGACCCCTGCTCGGCGTAGAGCTGCTGGGCCACGCTCACCGCCTGCTGCGCGGACAGCTGCGCCTGGACGTCCTGCGCGGTGCCGATCTGCGCCACCGCGGTCGCGTTCGCGGCGCCGATCGCCTCCCCGCCCCGGTGCACGAGGGTCATGAACCCCACGATCGCCGCCACGACGAGCAGCCCGCACAGCCCGACCACCAGCGCGAGGGTGCGCGAGCCCGTTCCACGCGTCGCCCGCGGCGGACGCGCGCTCGGCAACGGCCGGCGGCGAGCGGGTTTGCCCAGCGAGAAGGAGTCATCCATCCCCCCAGGTATCGGTGCATGCGCCCGGGTTCCTGAACCCCGGTACCATCGCTGCATGAGCGAGATCGCGGACGTGCTCGAGGCGATCGAGTCGCTGTCGGCGAAGGGTGAGCGGATGGCTCTGGCGACGATCGTGGCGGTCCGCGGCTCGACCTACCGGCGCCCCGGCGCGCGGCTGCTGGTCCCCGAAGAGGGCGCGCCGATCGGCAACATCAGCGGAGGCTGTCTCGAGGGCGACGTTGCCGACATGGCGCGGATCGTGATGGACGAGGGCCGCGCCCGGCTGGCGGGATGGGACCTGACGGCGGATGACGACGCGGTCTGGGGCTTGGGCCTGGGCTGTAACGGGGCCATCGAGGTGTTCATCGAGCCCGCCGACCGCGCCGCGGAGGTCGCGGCGGCGCTGCGGATGGCCCTCGAGGAGGAGCGGCCGATCTGCGTCGTCGTGGTGCTGGAGTCCGACGTGGCGGCGGTCCCATCAGGAGCCCGGCTCGTGGTGCGCTCCGACGGCGGCGTCGAGGGGTCGCTGGGCGAGCCCGCGCTCGACGCCGCGGCGACCGATGCCGCACGCGAGCTGCTCGGAGCGGGCCGCTCGGAGATCCGGACGTTCGTCGGCGGGGTTCGAGCATTCGTCGAGGTCCTCGAGCCGCCGTTGCGCCTGGTGATCTGCGGTGCCGGTCACGACGCGATCCCGCTCGTGCGTGCAGCCGAGGTCTTGGGATGGAACGCGATCGTCGCCGACGACCGCCCGGCGTTCCTGAACGAAGAGCGCTTCCCGGGCGCCCACGGATTCGTGGCGCTCGAGGAGCCCGGTGACGTCGCGAAGGCCGCGCGGATCGACGAGCGGTCGTTCGTCGTGGTGATGACCCACAACTTCCTGAAGGACGAGGCCTACCTCGCGAGCATCCTCACGACCGACGCGCCGTACGTCGCGATGCTCGGCCCGGCGGCACGCACGCAGCGCCTGTTGATGGACCTCGCCGAGGAAGGCGTCGCGGTGCCCGAGGAGGCACGGGCTCGGATCCACGGGCCGGCCGGCCTCGACCTCGGGTCCGAGGGGCCCGAGGAGATCGCCGGCGCGATCGTCGCCGAGATCGTCGCGGTCAGGCACGGCCGCACCGGCGGCTTCCTTCGCGAGCGGCCGGGCCCGATCCACGACCGACCCCGGCCGGGCACGGAGGCCCGGGTCGCGGGATAGGCTCCGGCCCATGCTGATCGAGAACGGGTTCACCGTGCAGCGCCCGGTCGACGAGGTGTGGAACTACCTGCTCGACGTCGAGCGGATCGCGCCCTGCATGCCGGGCGCCGAGCTGACCGAGGTCGTGGACGACCACACGTGGAACGGCAAGGTCAACATGGCGTTCGGACCGGTGAAGATGTCCTTCGCCGGCTCGGTCTCGATGGAGGAGCGCGACGACGCGGCGCACCGCGTGGCCCTGAAGGCCAAGGGGACCGAACAGAAGGGCAAGGGTGCGGCCAACGCGACCGTCACGTCGTGGCTCGAGCCGGTCGACGGCGGCACGAAGGTCTCGATGCAGGCCGACATCACGCTGACCGGCGCGGCCGCACAGCTGTCCCGCGGCCTGCTGCCGGAGGTCTCGAAGCGGCTCACGCAGCAGTTCGCCGATTGCCTCGAGGAGAGCCTCGCCGCGAACGCCACGGCGACGGCCGCGGCGGAGGGCGCGGGACCTGCCGTGGAGGCCGGCGCCGCCGAGGCCCCCCCTGCCGCGGCGCCGAAGCCCGCGCCGGTCGCGGCGAAGCCCGTCGGCGGGATCCGGCTCGGCCTGGCGGCGATCTGGTCCGTGATCGCCGGGTTCTTCCGCCGGCTGTTCGGCGGGGGCTCGAAACCGTCATCGTGATCTCCGGCGTCGTCCTGGCCGCCGGCACCGGCTCACGGTTCGGCGGCACGAAGCAGCTGGCCGAGGTCGACGGACGCCCGCTGGTGCTCCACGCGATCGCGGCGCTCCGCGACGCTGGCGTCGGCGAGGTGCTCCTGGTCACCGGGCACGACGCCGAGGCCGTCGAGGCCCTCGCGCCGCCCGGCGTCACCGTCGTGCGCAACCCTGACTACCGCGAGGGCCAGGCGACGTCGCTCGCCGCGGCGCTGCACGCCGCGGCCGGGGACAGCGAGGGCGCCGTGATCTTGCTGGCCGATCAGCCCGGCGTATCGTCCGGCGACGTCCGCGCGTTGATCGCGGGGTTCCGCGCGACCAATGCCCGGATCGTCCGCCTCCGGTACGCGGACGGACCGGGGCCTGCGTTGCTGTCCCGCGAGATCTACGCCGAGGCCGGCCATCTCCACGGGGACACCGGCGCGCGGATCCTGATCGCGTCGCACCCCGACTGGGTCGAAGAGGTGCCGGTCGACCGGCCCGCGCCGATCGACGTCGACGCTCCGGAAGACCTGCCCGGCTAGGCTCCACGCGTTCGAACGGGAAACGCGATCGAGGGAGGGGTTCGCATGATCGGTGCGCTGTTGATGTGGGTCGTCGTGCTCTTGGTGGCCACGTTCCCCGCGACCTGGCTGCTGATGCTGTTCCTGGGCAACGTCGGTGTGAACACGTCGTACTGGGGGACGCTGCCGCTCGGCATCGTCGTGTCGCTGTTGCTGGGGGCGGCCTCGGCGCGCAGCCGGGCGTGAGCTCGGCTCGAGCGGCCGCGCGCGCGAAGCGCGCGCGGCCGCGGTCGAGCCTTCAGGTGCCGAGGATCTTCGCCTTCGCGGCGGCGAACTCCTCGTCGGTGAGCGCGCCAGATTCGTGCAGCTTCGAGAGCTTCTCGATCTGCTCGAACGGGTCCTCGGCCGGCGGTGGCGGCGGCTCGGAGGCGGCCGCGCCTTGGCTGGCGCCGCCGGCGACCTGCTCGGCGTAGTCGGCGTCCTGACCGGCGTACTTGCGCTGCTGGCGACGGGCCACGCGGCCCGACACGGCGGTCGCGGTACCCGCGACCACGGCCGTGCGGGCGGCCATCCCGACCAATCCGGGTCCTCGACGCATCATCGGGATCAGCCTCCTATCGGTTGGACTCGGCGAAGTCGACGGCCGCCTGGACGACGTCGCGCGGGATCCGCTCGAGGTCCCACAGCTCGCCCCCGGCCGCGACGATCGCGTCGGCGATCTTCGTGGCCCAGACGTCCTCCCACACGAGCAGCCCTGCCGAGCAGTTCGGCTCGAGCTCCTCGGCCGCGGCGAGGATGTCCTCCTCGTTCAACAGCCCGCCGCGCTCGTTGCCGATCACCTGGGCGAACGCCGACCCGACCTCGGAATCGAGGTCGTCGACCTCGAGCGCCGTCACGTTGCCGTCGGCGTCCTTCATCACGAACGCCAGGTCGATGATCCGGATCGTGCCGGCGTCGACCTGCTCCTTGATCGCCGGGATGATCTCTCCCCGGAACTGGTTCCCGGGGAACTCGACGATCATGTACTCCACGGGACCGATGGCCATCCGTTCCTCCCTCGCTTCCGGTCTCGTCGCGGGATCGTTCCCGCCCGCGAACGGTAAACGCTGGAGAGGGTTCCTGCCACCTGGAACGGCGGCGCCCCGCACGGACCGGCACCGCCGATGCTAGCGTCACGCCCGCCATGGCCACCGCCGCCGACACCGCCACGACCCAACCCTCCACCGCGCCGGAGCGCGCCGGCCTGGTCCTGCTCGCGCTGATCCTCGTCGCCGCGGTCGCCAACCTGAACCTGGCCGTCGCGAACGTCGCGCTGCCCTCGATCGGGGCGGCGTTCGACTCCTCCCAGACGACCCTGAACCTGATCGCGGTCGGCTACTCGCTCGGGCTGGCCGCCTCGGTGCTGTACTTCGGCGCACTGGGCGACCGGTACGGGCGCAAGATGATGCTGGTGATCGGCACGGCGATGGCCGTCCCGGCGAGCCTCTTGGCCGCGTTCGCCCCCACCGACACGGTCCTGTTCCTGGCCCGCGTGCTCGGGGGCCTGTCGGCCGGTATGGCCTATCCGACCACGCTCGCGCTGATCACCGCGCTGTGGTCCGGGCCGGCACGCACGAAGTCGATCGCGCTCTGGTCGGGCCTGGGCGGCGCGATCTCCGCGCTCGGCCCCCTGTGCGCGGGGTTCCTGCTGGAGCACTACTGGTGGGGGTCGGTGTTCCTGTTGACCCTCCCGCTCGCCCTCGTCGCGCTCGTACTGGCGATACGGTTCGTTCCGGCCCACGTGAACGAGGCGACCGACCCGGTCGACAACCTCGGCGGCGTGCTCTCCGTGCTGCTGGTCGCGGCGCTCGTGCTCGGGATCAACTTCGCGGCCGTGCCGAACGAGGCGAAGCTCGTCCTGTCGCTCGCAGTGATCGCGATCGCCGCCGGCATCGCCTTCGTCGCCCGTCAGCGTCGGGCCGAGAACCCGCTGTACGACCTGCACATCGCGGGCCGGCGGATCTTCTGGGTCGCCGCGTGCGCCGGGATCATCGTCTTCGGCACGCTGATGGGCGCGATGTTCATCGGCCAGCAGTTCCTCCAGAACGTGCTGGGGTACGACACGGTCGACGCGGGCCTGTCGATCCTGCCGGCGGCGTTCCTCATGGTGCTGATCGCCCCGCGGTCGGCCAAGCTGGTCGAGGCGCGCGGCGCGCGGTTCACCCTGCTGACCGGCTACGTCTTCTGCCTGCTCGGGTTCATCTGGATGCTGCTGTTCTGGAACGAGGGGATCCCCTACTGGGAGGTCGGGATCGCCTACGCGCTCGTCGGCGCGGGCGTCGGCTTCGCCGGCACGCCGGCATCGCACTCGCTCACGGGCTCGGTGCCGGTTTCGCGCGCCGGGATGGCCTCCGGCACTGCGGACCTCCAACGGGATCTGGGCGGCGCGCTGATGCAGTCGATCCTGGGAGCGCTGCTGACGGCCGGCTACGCGACCGCGGTGGCCGCGAAGATCGCGAGCGCGCCGAACAAGCAGCAGATCACCGACTCCGTGCAATCGGCCCTGACGAAGTCCTTCGCGAGCGCCGAGCAGGTCGCGCAGCAGTACCCGCAGTACGCCGGCGCGATCACGGCCGGAGCGAAGTCATCGTTCCTGTCGGGCGCAGACTGGGCCTACACCGCCGGGATCGTCGCGATCGTGCTCGGGGGGATGGTGGTGTTCTTCCTGTTCCCGAAGGCGTCGGAGGAGAAGGAGCTCCTGGCGGGCTACGCCGCGCAGGACCGGACCTCGCCCTCGCCCGTTACCGGCCGCGCCGCCGCGGCCGGATGATCACTCGGGCGGCGCCTCCTGCCGAACGCTCGCCGGGTCGGCGACATCGAGCTTCACGTCCCCCTGGGCCGCCATCTTGCCTCGGACCCCGCCGCCCTTGCCACGCAGGATCCAGGCCACCCCGACCGCCACGAACATGCCGATGAATGGGCCCACGATGTACACCCACCAATCGTGGTAGTTCCCGCTCACGATCATGGGGCCGAGTGAACGCGTCGGGTTCATCGACGCGCCGCTGATCGGGGCAGACCACAGCCCGGCGAGCGCGATGTACGCGCCGACGCCCAACGCCCCGAACACGCCGACGTTCTGCGCGCCCGACGCCGTTCCCAGGATCGTGCTCAACAGACCGAGCGTCAGCACCGCCTCGAAGATCAACGCCGTCGTCGCCGTGATCGCGGGGCCTGGCTCGGTGGTGCCGAGCCCGCCGATGTTGCCGAGCGTCGCGCGGAGGAAGAGCACCGCCAGGATCGAGCCGATCAGCTGCGCGATCAGGTAGCCGGGAACGCGCTTCCACGGGAAGTCCCCGCGCAACGCGAACCCGACGGACACGACCGGGTTGAAGTGGGCGCCCGACACCGCGCCCATGAACAAGATCATCGCCATCACCATCAGCCCGGGGGCGGTCACGCGGACGGCGAGCGGGATCTGTCCACCGCTCTGCGCGTTGACGACACCGCCGCCGGCGGCGACCAGGACCAGGAAGAACGTCCCGATGAACTCCGAGAACAGCCGGCGACCCTCGAACCGCGGATCGTAGAAGTCGCGGAACTCACCGCGGATCTTGTCCTCGACGTACTCGAGCCCGCTCCGGACCTCCGCGCTTCCGCTCCGTGTTGTGTCGGCCACGCGATCCCTCCCTCGTCCGGCGCGGAGTCTATACCCTTCCCCTTCCGTCACGCGTTCCCATCGGACGCCGGGATGTGATACGCAAGAGTGCGAACGGGGGGCGACCGACACGGAAGCATCGGATGAACGGATGGCGACATCGATGGATGAGCGCGAGGTGAAGCTGGCCGCGCCACCGGCGTTCACGATGCCGGACCTCACGACCGCCGCAGAGGGTCTGCGGGTCACGGCCGCGCTCCCCGAACGCACCACGACCACCTACCACGACACCGCCGACCTGCGCCTCGCACGCGCCGGGGCGAGCCTCCGGTTCCGCACGGGGCAGGGCTGGACCGTGAAGCTCCCGGGCGCCGAACGAGGCGGGGTGCTCCGTCGGCCGGAGCTCCTGTTCGACGGCCCGCCCGAAGAGGTCCCGGCGCCGGCGGCCAACCTGGTCCGTGGGCTGATCCGGACCGGCGACCTGGAGCGGGTGGTCCGGCTGCGCACGATCCGCCGCCGCTCGTCGGTCGCCGACGAGGAGGGGGTCGAGCTCCTGGAGGTCGACGACGATGAGGTCTCGATCCTGGGTCCCGGCAACCGGATCGCGGGCCGCTTCCGCGAGCTCGAGGTCGAGCTGCGCCCCGTCGTTTCGGACGAGGTCGTGACGGCGGTGGTGGACCTGCTGCGGCGGGCGGGCGCCGGCGAGCCCGACCCGACCTCGAAGTACCTCCGGGCACTCGGCTCCCGTGGATCGCAGCCACCCGACCTCGTGCCGGTGCGCGTGGCGAAGAAGGCCCGCGCCGGCGACGTGATCCGCGCCGCGATCGTGGAGTCGGTCCTGCACCTGTTGGCCGCCGATCCGGTCGTGCGTCTGGACGAGGACATCGAGGGCGTCCACCAGATGCGGGTGGCGAGCCGCCGCCTGCGCTCGCATCTGCGGACCTTCGCCACGTTCACGGACCCGGCGTGGAACGCGTCCCTGCGCGAGGAGCTCGGCTGGCTCGGGACGATCCTCGGCGCGAACCGCGACGCCGACGTCCTCCTCGAGCGGCTGCGCGCGCTGACGGCGCGGGCCCGAGAGGGAACGAACGCCGACCGGCTGCTGCAGGCGCTCGCCGCAGAGCGCGACGCCGCGCACGCGGCCGTCCTGGAGGCGCTCGGCAGCGACCGCTATCCCCCGCTGCTGGAGCGGCTGATCGAGGCCGCCCTCGCCCCCGAGCTCACCGCGGCGGCCGAGACGCCGGCGGCCGCGCTGCTCGCGCCGGTCCAGGCCCAGTGGGGATCCCTCCGGCGGCGCGTCAAGAGCTCGTCGAGACCCCCGACCGACGAACAGCTGCACCGCGTGCGGATCCACGCGAAGCGCACCCGCTACGCGGCCGAGGCGCTGATCCCGGTCGCGCGCAAGGACGCGCGCCGGTTCGCGGCCGCGGCCGCCGACCTGCAAGGGGTCCTGGGCGAGCAGCACGACGCGATCGTGATGCGGACGTGGCTGCGCCGCCAGGCGACCGAGCGCGCCATCGATCGCACCACGGCCTTCGTCGCGGGCGAGCTCGCCGGCCTCGAGCAGGTGCGTGCCGAGTCCGCCCGCGAGCGCTGGCGGCGCCGCTACCGGCGCCTGGTCGAGGCGAAGGAGCCGGCGCGTTGGGTGAAAGGTCCGCGGCCGGCGACGCCGGCCACGGATGAGGACCCGCAGGAGCGAGGGTAGCCGGGAGGACCCGATGGGCGGCGCCACGAACAGCCGGCCCGCGCCGCGCGCCGGGCACCATACGCCGCAGGAGCGCGCCGCGATCGGGAAGGCCGCCCGCGCCGCGGTCCCGCGGGCCAGCCACGGCGACTGGGTGCCGGCCGCCGACCGGCGCGACCCGGTCGCGCTGCTCCAGGAGCAGGCGGCGACCCGCGTGCCGGAGCTCGTCCCGATCCGATACGGCCGCATGCTCACGTCGGCGTTCGCGTTCTACCGGGGCGCCGCGCTCGTGATGGCGGCGGACCTCGCCCCGACGCCGGTGTCCGGACTGACCACGCAGATCTGCGGCGACGCCCACCTGTCGAACTTCGGGATGTTCGGCACCCCCGAGCGAGAGCTCGTGTTCGACATCAACGACTTCGACGAGACGCTGCCGGGACCGTGGGAGTGGGACGTGAAGCGTCTCGCCGCGAGCCTCGTGATCGCCGGGCGGAACAACGGCTTCGCCGACGCCGATCGGGCCTCCGTCGTGCTCGCGACGATCCGTGAGTACCGGAAGTCGGTCGCGCGGTTCGCCGGCATGGGGAACCTCGCGGTCTGGTACACGCAGATGCAGATCCAAGAAGGGCTTCCGCGCCTGCGCGAGGTCCTCGACAAGCACGAGCTCAAGGAGGCCGAGCGCGCGGTCGACAAAGCCCGCACCCGCGACAGCCTCCAGGCCTTTTCGAAGCTCACGCGTGACGTCGGCGGCGAGCCGCGGATCATCAACGACCCGCCGCTCGTGGTCCCGGTCGAAGAGCTCTTCCCGGGCGACGATGCACGCCGGTTCTTCGAGGCGTCGCACGAATTGATCCGCTCCTACCGGCGCACGCTGCTCGGCGACCGGCGGCGGCTCCTGGAGGATTTCCGGTTCGTGGACATGGCGCGCAAGGTGGTCGGGGTCGGCAGCGTCGGCACACGCGCCTGGATCCTGCTGTTCCTCGGGCGCGACGACGGCGATCCGCTGTTCCTGCAGGCGAAGGAGGCGCAGGCGTCCGTGCTGGAGCGGTTCGTCGCGAAGAGCGCCTACGCGAACGCCGGCCAGCGGGTCGTCGAGGGCCAGCGACTGATGCAGGCCGCGAGCGACATCTTCCTGGGCTGGGAGCGGACCGAGGGCCTCGACGGCGTGGCCCGCGACTACTACGTCCGGCAGCTTCGCGACTGGAAGGGATCGCTGGCACCCGAGGCGATGGATCCCACCGTGATGGCGGTCTACGGCCGGATGTGCGGGATGGCGCTCGCCCGCGCGCACGCGCGCTCCGGCGACCGGATCGCGCTCGCCGCCTACCTGGGCAAGGGCGACACCTTCGACCGCGCGATGGGACGGTTCGCGGAGGCCTACGCCGACCAGAACGAGCGCGACTTCGCGACGTTGCGGAAGGCCGTCGACGCCGGAACGGTCGAGGCCAGGTCGGGCGTGTGAGGGCACCGTGAAGCAGGACGAGGCGCAGGCCGAAGGGATCGAGACGGAGGCGGCGCCGGAGCGCCGCCGGTTCCGCCGCGCCGACGTCCGGATCTTCTCTTCCGCGAGCGACGCTCCGCTCGCCCGCCGCCCGAGCGACATCGTCCTGCTGCTCGTCTGCGTCGTGGGCGTGGTGGCGCTCGCGATCCCCGCGCCCGGGCCGACCGCGCTGGACACGGCGGTGATGAACCTCGTCCAGCAGCTCCCCGGCCTGTTCGGCTGGTTCTGGGAGATCTCCTACAACCTGCTGCTTGCCTGGGCCCTCGGGCTGATCGTGGTCGCGCTGGTCGCGCGCGGGCGGAAGAAGCTCGTCCTGCACGAGCTGCTGGCCGCACTCCTGGCCCTCCTGTTCTCCGCGATCGCCGGGCGGGCGGCCGGAACCGACCTCGACGTCAGCCTCCGGGCCGTCTCGAGCTCCCAGCCCCCCGCGGTCTACCTCGCCGTCCGGGCCGCGATCGCGATCGCCGTCGTCGTGATGGCCTCGCCGCACATGAGCCGGCCGCTGCGGTTCCTCGGCCGGTGGATCGTGGTCGCCGGCGCGATCGCCGGCGTCGCCCTCGGCACGACGTTGCCGATCGGCCTGCTCGCCGGCGTGCTGATCGGGCTGGGATCGGCCGCGATCGTGCACCTGCTGTTCGGCTCGCCGGCCGGCCGGCTCAGCCTCGATCAGATCGCGCTGGACCTGGACGATCTGGAGGTCGAGGCCTCGGACATCCGCCACGCGCCGCTCGAGCCGCGCGGCGCCGCGCTGGCGCTCGCCTCGGCCCCCGACGGCCGCCGGCTGTTGATCAAGGTCTACGGGCGCGACGCCCGCGACGGCCAGCTGCTGACCTCGACCTGGGCCTCGATCTGGAACCGCGGCGAGACGCCGAAGCTCGGCGTGGGGCGCCTGCAGCAGGTCGAGCACGAGGCGCTGATGACGATGCTGGCCGGCCGCGACGGGGTGCCGGTCCTGCCGGTCGTAGTGGCCGGCATGGCCAACGGCCGGGACGCGCTGCTCGTGACCGAGGTCACCGGACGGCCGCTGATCACGTTCGCCCCGACCGAGCTGACCGACGCCTCCCTGGCCGAGACGTGGGCCGCGGTCCTCCGCCTCGGCCAGCTGGGCACCGCGCACGGACGCATCGCCGGCGAGACGATCGTGCTCCGCCCCGACGGCAGCCCCGCGCTCGGGGACTTCGGCCGCGCGCAGGTGGCCGCGAGCGACGCCGCGATCCGCGGCGACCGGGCGCAGCTGCTGGTCGCGACCGCGCTGCTCGTCGGACCCGAGCGCGCGATCGCCGCCGCGAACGCGGCCCTCGGCTCCGAAGGGCTCGCGGACGTTATCCCGTTCCTCCAGCCGGCGGCGCTCGCCTGGCCCACGCGGCGTGCGATCCACGACGCGGGCTGGGACCTGGGCGAGCTCCGCGACCGCTGCGCCGAGGCAGCCGGCATCGAGCCGCCGAAGCTCGAGCGGCTCCGGCGCGTGACGGTCGGATCGATCGTGAAGGTTGCGCTGATCGGGCTGATCGCGTACGGGCTGATCGCCTCGTTGTCCGGCGTCGACTTCAAGCAGATCGCCGATGAGCTCGCCTCGGCCGACAGCATCTGGATCTGGAGCGCGCTGCTGCTCTCCCCGGTCGTCCAGGTCGCCCAGGCTTTCTCGACGATGGGCGCCTCGATCCATCCGGTGCGGTACGGGCCCGTGCTGATGCTGGAATACGCGATCGGGTTCATCGCCCTGGCGATCCCGAGCTCCGCCGCCCGCGTCGCGTTGGAGATCCGCTTCTTCGAACGGGTGGGCGTCGACGCCGGCGGCGCGGCCTCGATCGGGTTGATCGACAGCGTGAGCGGCTTCGCGATCCAGATCGTGCTGATCTTGACGATCACGCTGACCGGCCTCGCCACGATCACGCTCAACGCGGTCAGGTCCTCGTCCTCCTCCTCGTCGGGGAGCTCGAGCTCCGGAGGGGGCAGCGTGTGGATCATCCTGGTGGTGCTGCTCCTGCTCGCGGCCGTCGTCGCGCTGGCGGTCCCGCGCTACCGCAAGACCCTCAGGGATGGCGTGCCGCGCTATCGCGCGATGCTGAGGGAGCAGGCGTCCTCCGCTCGCGGGGCGCTCCGGGTCTTCCGAGAGCCGCGGAACGTTTCCCTGTTGTTGGGCGGGAACCTGGCCGCCCAGCTGATCCAGGCGATCATCCTGGGGCTCTGCCTCAGGGCGTTCGGATACGGAGCGACCCTGGCGCAGCTGATCTTGATCAACACGTTCGTGAGCCTGTTCGCCGGCTTCATGCCGGTGCCGGGCGGCATGGGCGTGGCCGAGGCCGGCTACACGGCCGCCCTGCAAGCGATCGGCGTGCCGAGCGCGGCGGCCGTCTCGACCGCGATCGCCTTCCGGCTCGTGACCTTCTACCTGCCGCCGATCTGGGGCACGGCGTCCATGCGTTGGCTCCGGCGCCACGAGTTCGTCTGACCGCACCACGACCGAGGGAGGACCGCACCGTGACCGAGCGGCACCACGAGCACCGCCACGAAGCGCAGGACGCCGCCGACGAGATCTCCGTGAACCCGATGTTCGCCCGCGGTGGCGAGACCTCGATCCCGCGCTGGCGGATCCCCGAGGGCGAGATGCTCCCGGACTCGGCGTACCAGATCATCCACGACGAGATCCTGCTGGACGGCAACGCGCGGCAGAACCTCGCGACCTTCGTCACGACGTGGATGGAACCGCAGGCCGAGCGGCTGTACGCCGAGGCGTTCGACAAGAACATGGTCGACAAGGACGAGTACCCGCAGACCGCGGCGATCGAGGAGCGGTGCGTGCACATCCTGGCGGACCTGTGGAGCTCGCCCGAGCCGCACACGACGATCGGCACGTCCACGATCGGGTCTTCCGAAGCGTGCATGCTCGCCGGACTCGCGTTCCTGCGGCGCTGGCGTGCCCGCCGCCGCGAGGCCGGGCAGGCCGAGGACCGGCCGAACATCGTGGTCAGCGCCTCGGTCCAGGTCGTGTGGGAGAAGTTCGCCGCGTACTGGGACGTCGAGCCTCGGTACGTCCCGGTCACGCGCGAGCACCCGAACCTGTGGGCCGGCGGGATGCTCGACGCGGTCGACGAGCGGACGATCGGCGTGGTCGCGATCCTGGGCGTGACGTACACGGGCGACTACGAACCCGTGGAGGAGCTGGCGAAGGCGCTCGACGACCTGCAGGCACGGACCGGACTGGACGTGCCGTTGCACGTCGACGGCGCGTCGGGCGCCTTCATCGCGCCGTTCCTGGACCCGGAGCTCCCGTGGGACTTCCGGCTCTCCCGCGTGCACTCGATCAACGCCTCGGGGCACAAGTTCGGGCTGGTCTACCCGGGCCTCGGCTGGGTGGTGTGGGCCAAGCGCGAGTACCTGCCGGACGAGCTGATCTTCTCCGTCAGCTACCTCGGCGGGGACATGCCCACGCTCGCGATCAACTTCTCGCGGCCGGGCGCGCAGGTGCTGCTCCAGTACTACAACTTCCTGCGTCTGGGGCGGGAGGGGTACCGCCGGGTGCAAGCCGCCTGCCGGGCATCCGCCCGCGTCTTCGCCACGCGGATCGCGGAGGTCGGGCCCTTCGAGGTGATCGCGGACGGCAGCGCGATGCCGCTCGTGACCTGGACGCTCCGCGGCGACCATCCCTGGGACCTGCACGACCTGTCGGCGCGCCTGCGAGAGCGAGGGTGGCAGGTTCCCGCGTATCCGATGCCGGCCGACCTGCAGGACATGACCGTGATGCGGGTGGTGTTCCGGAACGGGGTCTCGTTGGATCTCACGAACCTGCTCCTCGCGGACATCGAACGGGCGGTCGCCGCGCTCGACGCGTTGCCGGCCCCGCCGCCGCGGACCGCGACCCCCGCCTCGGCGTTCCACCATTGACCGGCCAGGACGTTCCGGCGCCCGGCGAGCCGCCGGTCCACGGAGAGCCCCGCTGGCCCGTGAGCCTCTCGGTGCTCTTCGTGATCGGCGTGACGATCGCCCTGCCCGACCGGGTGCACGTCTTCCCTCGAGGGCTCTTCCCGGTCGTCGTGCTGGTGCTCCTGATCGCGTTGATCGCCACCGACCCCGGGGCGATCACGATCCGATCCCGGAAGCTCCGCGCGCTCTCGATCACGCTCGTGCTGGTGATGGTCGGAGGGTCGCTCGCGTACACGACGGTGCTGATCAACGACCTGCTGAACAACGCGCCCGGTCTCCAGAAGCCGGGCCCGCTGCTGTCCAGCGGCGCGGCCGTCTGGCTCATGAACATCGTCGCCTTCGCGCTGCTCTACTGGCAGTTCGACTGCGGCGGCGCGGCGATGCGCGCGCACGGGATGCCGGCGCATCCCGACATCGCGTTCCCCCAGCAGCTGAACCCCGAACTGGCGCCACCGGACTGGCGACCGGAGTACGTGGACTACCTGTTCATGAGCATCACGACGTCGGTGGCGTTCAGCCCGACCGACGCGATGCCGCTGTCGCGCTGGGTGAAGATCGCGATGGCCGTGGAGGCGCTGATCTCGCTCGCGATCCTGGGGCTCGTGATCGCGCGCGCCGTGAACGCGTTCACGTGAGCTCGCCGCGGCGCAGGCGGAGCGTCCGGTCGACCAGGCCGAGGCCCTCGGGGCGGTGCGTGATCAGGACCACGCTCCGCCCGTCGGCGGCGTCCAGCGCGTCGCGAACGATCGCGTCGGCCGTCGGCGGGTCGAGATGCGCGGTCGGCTCGTCCAGGACCAGCACGCGGCCGCCGGCCAGGAAGGTCCGCGCCAGGGCGATCCGCCGGCGCTCGCCGCCGGAGACGGCCGTCCCCTCCTCTCCCACGAACGTGTTCACCCCGTCGGGCAGCGACGCGATCCACGGCTCGAGTCCGGCACGCGCGAGCGCCGAGCGGAGCTCGTCGTCGCCGGCCGCGGGCCGGGCCAGGCGGACGTTCTCGCGGATCGTCGTCGCGAACAGGTACGCATCCTGCCCGTCCAGGACGTTCGCGGACCGGACGTCGTGCTGGGTCAGCTCGCGCAGGTCGATGCCGCCGATCGTCACGGCGCCCGCCGCCGGATCGAGGAACCGGACCAGCAGCGCGGCGACGGTGCTCTTGCCGGCCCCGCTCGGCCCGGTCAGCGCCACGCGTTCGCCCGGCGCGATCCGGAGATCCACCTGGTGCAGGACGGGGTCCTCGGTCGTCGCGTAGCGCACGTCCACGGCACGCAGCGTGACCGTCGGATCGTCCGGCAGGGGCTCGGGCTCGGCCGGATCGCGCACGGCCGGGGCGCGGTCGACCACGTCCAGCACGCGCCGGCCCGAGGCGGCCGTTTCTCGGAGCTCGAGCGCGGCGGCCGGCAGCGGCGCGACCGCCTCGAAGGAGGCCATCGCCAGCAGGGCGACCGACGCGACCAGGACGCGATCGAGCATCCCGCTCCCGGCGGCGGCGGCGGCGACCGCGAGCACGCCGGCGACGGTCAGCCCCGCCACCAGCACCCCGAGGACCTCGATCGCCCCGGCCGCGACAGCGGCCCGGCGCGCGCGGCGGGCCAGCGTCGCGTCGAGGTCGGCGATCCGCTCCCGCGCGGCGACGTCCGCGCCGAGGACGACCAACTCGGGCGCGCCGCGGACCAACTCCACGACCTCGGCCGTCAGCTCCGCCCGGAGCTCCGCCCGCCCTCGGCCGGTCCGCCCGGCCGCCGCGACGGCCAGCGCCGGCACCACGACTCCGCCGAGGAGCAGCCCGGCGGCGAGGATCCCGCCCGCCGCCGGAACGAACAGCGCCGCGGCGAGGATCGAGATCGTGCCCGCGATCACCGCGACGATCGGCGGCGTGATCCCTCGCAGGAACAGCTCCTGGGTCGCGTCCACGTCGTCGACGATCCTGGCCAGCAGGTCGCCGCGCCGGTAGGCCTCTTCCTGCGCCGGCACCTGCGGCTCGAGGTGACGGACGAACGCGACACGGATCCTCGCCAGCACGCGGAACGCGAGGTCGTGCGACCGCAAACGCTCGAAGTACCGCGACACCGGCCGCCCGATCCCACAGGCTCGCACCGCGACCATCGCCACCGTGAGCTCGAGGATCGGTGGGCGCTCGGCCGCGCGCGAGATCACGTAGCCGGCGAGCGACATGAGCCCGACCCCGAGGAGCACCGTGAACGACCCGAGGGCCGCGACGACCACGAGGCGGCCCTTCGGCGGATCGCCGAGCCGGATCAGGTCCCCGAGGGTGCTCATCGGACCCCGGCCTCCGTGGAGGCGGCCGCGATCCGGCCGTCCTGGAGGCGCACGATCCGGTCGGCGATCCCCGCGAGCTTCGGATCATGGGCGATCACGAGTACGGCACGGTCCGGCCCGGCCGAACCGATCGCGGCGGCGATCGCGTCGGCGTTGTCCGGGTCGAGGTTCGCCGTCGGCTCGTCCAGGATCAGCAGGGGCGCGTCCGAGACCAGCGCCCGCGCCACGGCCAGCCGCCGGAGCTCTCCGGCGGACAGCTCGCGACCGCCCTCGCCCACCACCGTGTCGAAGCCCTCGGGGAGCTCGTCCACCACGTCGGCGAACCCGGCGCGCGCGGCGGCCGCGCGGAGCTCCGTCTCGCTCGCGCCGGGCTTGCCGAGCGCGATGTTCTCCCGGACCGTGCCGCGGAACACCGTGGGCCGCTGCGGCATCCACGCGACCTGCCGGTGCCAGGCGCGGACGTCGAACCCGGCGAGGTCGGCGCCGTCCACCTCGATCCTGCCCGCCTCGGGACGCCGCAGACCCAGCAGCAACGCGGCCACGGTGCTCTTGCCGGCCCCGCTCGGCCCGGTCAGGGCCACGGTCTCACCGCGGCGCACCGTCAGGTCCACACCGTCCAGCGCGGAGGCGGCCCGCGCCGGATAGCGCACGACGACATCGCGGAGCGTCAGGGCGTGCCAGCCCTCCGGCGTGGGCGCACCGCCCTCGCCCGCGGAGCTCGCCTCGCCGAGTTCGAGGATCCGCTCGGCCGCGGCCAAACCGTCGGCGCTCACGTGGAACAGCGCCGCGAGGCTCCGCAACGGCACGTAGAGCTCCGGCGTGAGGAGCAGCACGGTGAGCGCGGCCTGCAGGCCGACGCCGCCGTCGATCAGGCGAACGCCCAACGTCACCGCCACGAGCGCGGTCGCGAGCGTCGCCGCGAGGTCCAGGACCGCGCCCGAGAGGAAGCTCACGCGCAGCGTCTCCATCGTGGCCCGCCGGTACGCCTCGCTGGTCGCGGCGATCCGCTCCGCCTGGACCTCACCGCGGTTGAAGGCGCGGAGCGTCGGCAGGCCGCGCACGACGTCGAGGAAGTGATTCGACAGACGCGCCAGCGAGCGCCAGCGGGCGCGCGTCTTCGCCTCCGTGTACCGGCCGATCACGATCATGAACACCGGGATCAGCGGCAGCGTCACCAGCATGATCGCGGCCGACGTCGGATCGATGTTTGCCGTCCACAGCAGCACGGCGACCGGCACGAGCACCGCCAGGACGACCTGTGGCAGGTACCGGCCGAAGTACGCCTCGAGCCCGTCGACGCCGCCGACCGCCGCGGCGGCCACCTCGCCCGCCTCGGGCGGCTCCGGCTCGTCGCCGGCGGCCAGCCGCGCACCGACGAACCGCATCCGCAGGTCGGACATCACGCGGATCGCCGCCAGGCGCCCGGTGGTCTCGAACACACCGCTCAGGAGCGCGCGGGCCACCACGACCAGCGCGAACAGCACCAGCGTCCGCGATCGGAACGGCCGGCCATCGAACGCGGCCACGACGATCCGCGCGAACAGCGTGGCCTGCGCGAGGATCAGCAGGGTCGCGAGGAAGCCAGCGATGACGTCGGTCGCCAGGGCGATCCGGGCGCCGCGCGTCCGCGCGAGCAGCCGGGGATCGAGTGGGCGCACGGCTTCAGTGCGTCGCCGGTTCCGGTTCGGCGGTGCCGATCCGCTTGCGGAACACGTGGTAGCTCCAGGCCTGGTAGACGAGCACGATCGGCAGGAAGATCACCGCGACCACCGTCATCACCTTCAGCGCGTAGGGCGAGGATGACGCGTTCGTCACGGTCAGGCTGTAGGACGGATCGGTCGTCGAGACCATCACGCGCGGGTACAGGTCGATGAAGATCGTCAGGACGGTCGCCGCCATCGCGAACGCCGTCAGCGTGAACGCCCAGCCCTCACGCCGCTCCCCCAGCAGCCAGCCGGCGGCGAAGATCGCGAGGACGGCCGCCGTCGACAGGAAGTCCGGGAACGCGCCGTGGCGGATCGTGACCTGGGTCCAGATCCCGAAGACCAGCACCGCGACGCCGGCCGCGATCGTCTGTTGCCGCGCGATCCGGTGCGCCCGATCGTGCACGTCGCCGGTCGTCTTCAGCGACACGAACGTCGCGCCGTGCAGCAGGCACAGCGACACGAACGTCAGCCCCGCGAAGATCGCGTAGGGCGGCAACAGGTCCCAGAACGAGCCGGTGAACTCCTGCGAGGCGTCGATCGGCAGGCCGTGCAGCAGGTCGGCGAGCGCCACGCCGATCAGGAACGGGGCCGCGAGGCTGCTCAGGGTCTGGGCCAGCCCCCAGCCGTTCCGCCACCGCAGGCTCTGACGCTTCCCGCGGAACTCGAACGCCACTCCCCGGAGGATCAGCGCGACCAGCAGCAGCAGCATCGCGAGGTACATCGCCGAGAACATCGTGGCGTACCAGGGTGGGAACGCCGCGAAGATCCCTGCCCCGGCCACGATCAGCCAGACCTCGTTGCCGTCCCACACGGGGCCGATCGTGTTGATCACGACCCGGCGTTCGTCGTCGTCCTTCCCGATCACGCGCTGCAGCGCCCCCACACCGAAGTCGAACCCTTCGAGCACGAAGAACCCGGTCCACAGGAGCGCCACGGCGATGTACCAGAAGATCTGCAGCCCCATCGTCGGCTCCTAGTAGGTCATGGCGGCGGCCTCGGAGAGACCGCCCTCCTCGTCGAGCTCCGGCACCGGGTCGATCTGCTTGCGCCCGTACCGGATCATCAGCGTCCAGTCGAGCACCGCGAGCGCTCCGTACAGCACGGCGAACACGCTCAGGCTGATCGCGATCATCGTCACGCTCACGCTCGGTGAGACCGCGTCCTTCGTCAGCTGCAGTCCCTGCACGATCCACGGCTGCCGCCCGTTCTCGGTCAGCATCCAGCCGGCCGTGTTCATCAGGAACGGCACGATCACGAACCACGGTGCGACCAGCAGGAACCACTTCGACCGAGCGAGGGTGCCCCGCCGCACGAGCCACACACCCCACGCGGCGAACAGGAACACGAACACCGCGAGGTAGGCCATCACGCGCATCGACCAGTACTGCACGAAGACGTTCGGCACGTAGTTCCCCGGCCCGTACCGCTGCTGGTACTGCTGGTTCAGCTCGTTCATCCCGACGACCTTGCCGTCCCAGGAGTCGTCGGCCAGCAGCGACAGCAGATGCGGGATCGCGATGATCTTCGTCGGGGTCTCGTCGTTCTTCCCGCCGCCGATCTGGAACACCGAGAAGGAGCACGGCTGGCAGGTGTCCCACTGGGCCTCCATCGCACCGACCTTCATGGGCTGGTAGGTCGTCTCGATCACACCCAGGCGGCTCCCGACCATCATCGCGAACAGGATCGACGGCAGCAGGACGATCAGCGAGATCACGGCCGTACGGTGGAACGCCTCGACCTGCGAGTTCCGCCGCAGGTGCCACGCCGAGACCGCCAGCATGATCACGGCGCCGGTCACGAGCGAGGCCAGCAGCACGTGCAGGTAGCCCCAGATGAACACGGGGTTCGTGAGCACCGCCCAGATGCTCGTCAGCTCCGCCCGGCCGCCGTTCAGTTGGTACCCCACCGGATGCTGCATCCACGAGTTCGCGGCCATGATGAACGCGGCCGACAGGGCGGCCCCCGCGGCCACGAGCCAGATCGTCGCCAGATGCATCCGGTCGGACAGCCGGCCCCACCCGAACAGCCACAGGCCCAGGAACGTCGACTCCAGGAAGAACGCCGCCAGGCCCTCGATCGCGAGGGGGGCCCCGAAGACGTCGCCCACGAACCGCGAGTACGTCGACCAGTTCATCCCGAACTGGAACTCCTGCACGAGGCCGGTCACCACGCCGACGGCGATGTTGATCACGAGGAGCGTCCCGAAGAACCGGGTCAGGCGCAGGTAGTCCTCGTCGCGGCGGCGGTGCCAAGTGGTTTCCAACAGCGCGACCAGGAACGCCAGCCCGATCGTGACCGGCACGAACAGGAAGTGGTAGATGCTCGTCGTCGCGAACTGGAGCCGTGCCAGATCCAGGTTCGTCACGCCGCGCGCCCTCCCGTACGCCCCCGCACCTTATCGCGGGGACGCCGCACGGACGGTGACGGGACGGAGAACGACCGAGGCGCCCGTCAGGGGCGCCTCGGCGTGGTGCGAGACCGCCCGGTGCCGTTCAGTCCTCGTCCTCGTCGTCGGCCTCGTCGTCGGCTTCGCCGCCCGCCAACTTCACCGCGGCGTCCGCGTCGGACTCCGCCTGCGCGGCCAGGTCCTGCGACGCGGCTTCCTCGACGATCGCCTCCGCGGCCAGACGGTCGGCGGCGTCGCGGAGCATCGCCGATTCGGCGGCCTTCTCCACGGCGTCCTCATGCAGAGCGTCCGAGGCGGCGGCCTCGGCCAGCGCGTCCTCGGCCGCCTCGGTCGCGGCCTCCTGTCGCTCGTCGCTCATCCCCGGTTCCTCCTCGTTCGGTGGGGCGCGCAGCCTACCGTCCCGCGCCGCGCCGCGCGAACCACGAGGCACGCCCCGCGCGGGGCGCATACTGGCCCTCCACCGGGACGGAGGAGGAGCAGGAACCACATGATCGAGCGGATCGACGCACCGGAAGGCGTGGTCGCGTTCAAGGCGGTCGGCACGGTCGAGGCGGAGGACTACGGCTCCGTGCTCCGCCCGGCGGTCCAGGGCGCGATGGCCGGCGGGAAGAAGGTGCGGATCGTCTTCGTCCTGGGGCCCGAGTTCTCCGGCTACTCGGCCGGCGCCGCGTGGGAGGACGCGAAGCTGTGGGCGCCGCACCTGACCGGCTGGGATCGCTGCGCGGTCGTGACCGACCATACCT
>DATHCP010000061.1:0-21827 GCA_035490535.1 Actinomycetota bacterium | reverse complement strand
GTGTGGCCGGCACGGTGATGATCGATCCGCAGATGCACGCCGACACGCTGTTCCAGGTCGCGCGCCGCGTGGGCGCCCTGTAGCCGCGCTCACGCGCTGCGGCGTTCCTCCCATTCCTCCCACGTCACGAGGACGTCGCGCGCCTTCGACCCCTGCGAGGGACCGACGATGCCCTGGTCCTCCATCAGGTCCATGAGCCGCCCCGCCCGCGCGAACCCGACCTTCAGCTTGCGCTGCAGCATCGAGGTGGAGCCGAGCTGCGAGCGGATCACGAGCTCCGCGGCCTGCTCGAGCAGCTCGTCGTCCCCGCCGAGCCCGCCGCCGGAGGCCTCGGCCTCGCTCGGCGGCAGCCCGAGCCCTTCCACGCTGTTCTCGTAGACGACCTCGCGTTGACCGCGGATGAAGTCCGAGATCGCGAAGATCTCCTGCTCGGTGACCCACGCGCCCTGCAACCGCACCGGCTTCGAGATGCTGGACGGCGCGAACAGCATGTCGCCGTGACCCACCAGCTTCTCGGCTCCGTTCATATCCAAGATCACGCGCGAGTCGGCCTGCGACGAGGTCATCAGCGCGATCCGGCTCGGGATGTTCGCCTTGATCAGGCCGGTCACGACGTCGACGCTCGGGCGCTGCGTGGCCACGACGAGGTGGATCCCGACCGCCCGCGCCATCTGCGCGATCCGACAGATCGCGTCCTCGACGTCGCGCGGCGCCACCATCATCAGGTCGGCCAGCTCGTCGATCACCACGACGATGTACGGCAGGTGCTCGAAGCGATGCTCCAGCCCGGGCGGTATCCGGAGCGTCCCGGCCGCGAGGCCCTCCTCGTAGCCGTCGATGTCGCGCGCACCGACGGTGGCCAGCATCTCGTAGCGCTGTTCCATCTCGCGGGCGATCCACTGCAGCGCCTCGGCGGCGCGCTTCGGATGCACGATCACCGGGCTCAGCAGGTGCGGCACGTCGGCGAAGTGGCTGAGCTCGACGCGCTTGGGGTCGACCAGGATCAGGCGCACGTCCTCGGGCGTCGTGCGCATCAGCAGCGAGGTGACGAATGAGTTCACGAGCGAGGACTTCCCGGCCCCGGTGGCGCCCGCGATCAGCAGGTGTGGCATCTGCGCGAGGTTCACCATCCGGGCTCGGCCGTGCACGTCCTTCCCGAGCGCGACCTCGAGCGGATGCGTGGCCTCGATCGCGGCGGGCGATCGCAGGATGTCGCCCAGCATCACGAAGTCGCGGTGCTTGTTCGGCACCTCGATCCCGATCGCCGACTTGCCGGGGATCGGCGCCATGATCCGCACGTCCGGCGTCGCGAGTGCGTAGGCGATGTCGCTGGAGAGCCCAAGGACCTTGTTCACCTTCGTTCCGGAGGCGACCTCGACCTCGTACATCGTCACGGTGGGGCCGCGGTGCGCCGCGGAGACGCGCGCATCGACGCCGAACGTGTGCAGCGTGAGCTCGAGCGCGGTCTGCATGTTCCGCTCGTCGGTGAGGTCCGCGTTCGACGGGGGGGCGACGCGCAGCAGGTCGAGTGGCGGCAGCTGGTAGGGGCCGCTCTCGGTTTCGACCGTGCGGCCGCGGGTGGGACGCGCCTTCGATGGCGACGGCTCCCGCTCGGTCGTTCCCGCATCGTCGATCCGGGTTCCCACCTCGAAGGCCGCTCCCCCGAGCTCGGGGACGATCACGACCTCGTCGTCGGGAGCGGGCTCGAGCAGGCCGAACGCCTCCCGGAGGCGCGCGACGCGCCCGCGTTTGGGCGCCTCCGGCTCGGGCGGCGGCCGAAGCTCGAGCTGGGCCGGCGGCGCCGGCCGCGCCACCTCCTCGTCCTCCTCACCCACGTCGGCCGCGGTGAAGAAGTCGCGCATCCGCCCCCACACCGAGGCGATCGGGGTGCCGGTGAAGATCAGCAGCCCGAGCACCAGCAGGCCGAGGCACACGATCGCCGCACCGATCGGCGAGAGCACCCGCGTCAGCGGATGGGCAACCACCGCCCCGAACACGCCACCCGCGACGGCCACGGCGTCGTACCCATCGGTCGGGGCCGGTCGCCCCCCCAGCAGCGAAAGGATGCCGAGCGCGCCGGCGACCAGGACGCAGAACCCGATGAACATCCGCACACGCTCCTCGCGCGCCGTATCGCGCAGGAGCACCAGGCCCCAATAGGCGCCGAGGAGCGGGGCCACGTAGGCAGCGACGCCGAACGCGCCCTTCGTGAGCCACGCCAGGAACCCGCCGACCGGTCCGGCCGCGCCGAACCAGATGCCGAGGATCCCGAGCAGGGACACGACGACCAGGAAGATCCCGAGCGCGTCGCGGGCATGCGGCGACAGGATCTGCCGGACGGGGGTCTTCGGCGGCTGCTTCGCCTTGGACCGCGTGGCGGAACGCGAGCGGGTGGAACCCTTGGACGTGCTCCGGGCGCGCGTGCGTTTCGGAGCTCGCGACGTCCGCCGCGAGGGGGAAGTCTTCGTCGGCACCTACACCTCCAGGATCACCGGAAGGATCACCGGCTTGCGCTGCGTGACCTCGAAGAAGTACCTCTTCAGCACCCGGCGCACGTTCTGCTGCAACACGGATGGGTCGGTGACCCGGGACTCCGCGCTGCTCCGGAACGCAAGCATGACGCGTTCCCGCGCCTCTTCAAGGATGTCGGCCGAGGTCTCCTCGTGGACGAACCCCCGGTTGACGACGTCCGGGCCGCTCACGACCTCCCCGGTCTGCGAGTCGATCCCGACCACGACGACCACCACCCCGTCGCCGGCGAGCTTGCGGCGGTCGCGCAAGACCTCGCCGCCCACATCACCGATCCCGAGGCCGTCGACGAAGGTCATACCGGCGCGGACCCTGTCGACCTTGCGGACCTCCGGCCCGACCTCCAGGACGTCCCCGTCTTCGCAGATCAAGATCCGCTCGCGTGGGATGCCGACCTCCTCGGCCAGGCGGGCGTGGTGCTGCAGGTGCCGCCGCTCGCCGTGCACCGGCACGAACCACCGGGGCCGCATGAGCGACAGGAGCAGCCGCAGCTCCTCCTGCGCGCCGTGGCCCGAAGCGTGCACCGGATCTGCCGGCACGTGGTAGACGTCGGCGCCGCTCCGGTACAGCGCGTCCACGACGCGGTGGATCGCCGGCTCGTTGCCGGGGATCAAGCTCGAGGACAGCACGACGGTGTCCCCGACCTGCAGCTTGACCCACTTGTGCTCGCGGGCGGCCATCAGGCTGAGCGCGCTGTACGGCTCGCCTTGCGAACCGGTGCAGACGATCACGACGCGGCCGGGGTCGATCGTGTCGAGCTCCTCGATCTGGATCACGTCGTGGTCGTCGACGGTCAGGAGCTCGAGGCGCCGGGCGGCCTCGACCGCGTTGCGCATCGAACGACCCAGGAAGCACACGACCCGCTGGTTCGCCAGCGCCGCGTCCACGACCTGCTGGATCCGGTGGATGTGGCTCGAGAAGCACGCGACCACGACGATCGCCGGCGCCAGCTGCACGATGTCGTGCAGGACGGGACCGACGCTGCGCTCGCTGGCGGTGTGGCCCGGCTCCTCGGCGTTCGTCGAGTCCGACAGCAGGACGTGCACGCCGGTGCCGGCCTCCTCGGCGAGGCCGTGCAGGTCGGTCGGGCGGCCGTCGATCGGGGTCGGGTCGAGCTTGAAGTCGCCGGTGTGCAGCACCGTGCCGTGCGGGGTGTCGATCGCCACGGCCATCCCGTCGGGGATCGAGTGCGTGACGTGATAGAAGCGCATCGAGAACGGACCGGCCCCGGCCGAGCCTCCCGGGACCGCGGTGCGGACCTCCGCGAGGTCGGTCACCTCGTGCTCCTCGAGCTTGCCGGCGAGCAGCGCCAGCGTGAACGCCGTGCCGTACACCGGCACGCGCCGGTCGAGGTCGCGCAAGAGGTACGGCAGCGCGCCCACGTGGTCCTCGTGTCCGTGGGTCAGCACCACGGCCTCGACGTCGTCGGCCCGGTCGCGGACGAACTCCATATCCGGCAGGACAAGGTCGATCCCCGGCATGTCGGCCGAGGGGAACGACAGCCCGACGTCGAGGATCAGCAGGCGCCCGTCCAGCTCGAGCGCGGCCATGTTGCGACCGACCTCGCCGATCCCTCCCAGGAAGACGAGTCGCGCGGCGGACTCAGGCAAGGAGCCCGGCGTCCTCCAGCGCCTTGCGGATCCGGTCGCGTTCGGCCGTGGTGGCGGGCACGAGCGGCAGCCGCGGCTCACCGCAGGGCCGTCCGACCATCTGCAGCGCGGCCTTCACCGGGATCGGGTTCGAGGTGATGAACAGGGCGTTGAACAGCGGTGAGAGCGATTCGTGGATCTTGCGTGCCGCCGGGACGTCGCCGGTCTCGATCAGGTCGATCATCTGCCGGATCTGCGGGCCGACCAGGTGGCTCGCCACGCTGATCACGCCGACGGCACCCAGGCACACGTAGCCGAACGCGGCCCAGTCGTCGCCGGAGTAGACCTCGAAGCCCGGCGGCGCCTCGGCGATCAGGCGCGAGAGCCCCTGGAAGTCGCCGGTGGAGTCCTTCACGCCGACGATGTTCGGCTTCTCGGCCAGCTGCAGCAGCGTGTCGTGTTCGATCCGCGTCGCGGTCCGGCCCGGGATGTTGTACGCGATGATCGGCAAGTCGGTGGCCTCCGCGACGCGCGCGTAGTGCGCGAGCAGGCCCGCCTGCGGCGGCTTGTTGTAGTACGGCGTCACGACGAGGATCCCGTCGGCACCGGCGTCCTCGGCCGCCTGCGTCAGTTCGAGCGTCTCGGCCGTCGAGTACGTGCCGGTGCCGCACAGCATCTTGCCCCGCCCGCGGATCGCCTCGCCGACCACCCGGAAGAGCTCGGCCTTCTCCTTGTACGTGAGCGTCGGGGACTCGCCAGTGGAGCCCACGACGACGACCGCGTCGGAGCCGTTCGCGATCAGCCACGTGGCGAGCTCCTGCGCGGCGTCGAGGTCGACGGCGTGATCGTCGCGGAACGGGGTCACCATCGCGGTGATGACGGAGCCGAACCTCCCGGTCATCGGCGTCGCCTCCTTCGTGGGCTTCGGTCCGGCGGGGCGCCGAACCCGCCTATGCTAGCCCGCGATGCCGCGCATCTACACGAAGACCGGCGACGACGGCACGACGGCCCTGCTCTACGGCTCGCGGGTGCCGAAATCCGACCTGGTCACGCAGGCGTTCGGCGCCACCGACGAGGCCGTCGCGGCGCTCGGGCTTGCCAGGGCCTCGACCGAGGATGCGGCCATGGCCGGCGACATCCTGACGCTGCAGCGCGAGCTGTTCGTCGTCGGCGCCGACCTCGCGGCGAACCCGCGCGAGCGCGCGAAGCTCGAGCCGGAGATCTCGCTCGTGACCGGCGCGATGATCGCGAGGCTCGAGCGCCGGATCGACGACCTCGTCGCGCAGCGGCCGTTGCCGGAGACGTTCGTCGTGCCCGGCGCGAACCTCGCGAGCGCCGCACTCGATCTCGCGCGCTCCGTCGTGCGCCGCGCCGAGCGCGCGGTGGTGGCGCTCGAGCAAGCGCAACGGGACGTCAACCCGGAGGTGCGCCGCTACCTGAACCGGTTGAGCGACCTGCTGTTCGTGCTGGCGCGATGGCAGGCCGGCGAGGCGGAGCCCGCGAGCCGCTGACGTGAAGCACCTGGAACTGCGTCGGCACGCGACGCGCGACGCGTCGGCCGACGCCCTGTCCCCTGCGGGGCGCGCGCTGGCCGAGGATATCGGCCGCGCGCAGGACGGCGTGCGGTACGACGCGGTGTTCGTCTCGCCGGCGGGACGTGCCGCCGAGACCGCCGCGTGGATATTGCGCGGCGCGCACCAGCAGCTCCCGCCCGGACACGCGGTGCTGGCGGGCCTCGCGGGCGCGGATGCCTCCGGCGGCTCGCCGGAGGGGATGGCTGCCGGGGTCCGCGCGATGCTCCTCGAGCTCCCCGAGGGCGGTCGCGGCCTGGCGATCAGCCACACGCCGTTCGTGGAGCGAGCGGCGTTCGGCCTGACCGGCCGTGAGGTCGAGGCGATGCGTCCCGGCGAGGGTGTGCTCGTCACCGAGCGCGGCGACGGCGTCCTCGAGGTCGAGGAGCTTCGCCTTCCGGCCGGCGAGGGATGACCGACCCCGCCGGGCTCGCCCTCTCGGCATTCGCGCTCGGCTTCGCGCTGGGCGCGGCGCCCGGACCCGTGCAGGTGCTGATCCTGTCCGAGACCGCCAAACGCGGCCTGGCCGGCGGCCTGCGCGTGATGCTCGGTGCGAACCTCACGCTGCTGGCGATCCTGATCGTGCTCGCCGTCGGGTTCGCGTCGCTGCAGATCGGCCCGGGAGCGCTCCGGGGGCTGCGGGTGGTCGGCGGCCTCTTCCTGGTGTGGATCGGCGGGTCGGAGCTGCGCTCGATCGTGCGCGACGCCGCCGGCCCCGACGGCAACGTCGAACGCCGCGCGGCGCGCTACGGCCCCACCGCGAAAGGGATCGTCTCGGTCCTGCTGAACCCCGGCGCGTGGATCTTCTTCGCGACGACCGCGTCGGCCGTGCTGGCGAACGCGACGCACCTCGGCGGGACACAGGCGGCGGTGCTCGCCGCGATCGCGATGGCCGTCGGTGTGAGCTGCTCCGACGCGACGTTCACCGTGCTCGGCAGCGGCGGACGCCGCCTCGTCGGCGACCGCGGCCTGCGATGGATCCGGATCGGACTGGCGTCCGCCCTGATCGCGATCGGACTGGCGTTCGTGGTGCGAGGGATCCAGGCGTGATCGCCGGCGGGCCCGCCGCGCCGATCAGAAGCCGAGCGGCTCCCACGGCGGCGGATCGCTCGCGAACAGCAGGTCGGCACGGTCGGCGGCGCCGTCGGTCAGCTCGATCGCCCGGCCCGCGCGCGCGAGCTCGCGCCACGTGACGCCGCCGAGGTAGACGGCACCGACGGCGGTCACGTCGGCCGCCAGGTCCGCGTCGGCGTCGGTCCGCACGCAGAGCGCGCCGTCCTCGCCGGCGACCAGCTCGAACGTTCCCTCGTTGCGAGGCACGAACGGGTCGGCGAGCCGGAGCACGACCCGCCCGTCGGCGGCGTAGCCGCGCGCGGCCAGCGCCGCCGACACGTCGACCGGCCGCAGGTACATCCCGTCGAAGAGCTTCGTCCGGACCGCGCGATGCTCCTGCACGAGCCAGCGCAGCGGCTCGTCGATCGCCCGGTTCTCGGCCAGGACCTTCGAGATCAGATCGATGTCCAACAGGTACCGCCACACGTCGGCAGCGCCCTGCGGCGTGGCCGCGAACAGGTGCCGCACCTTCAGCTCCACGTGCGGGAGCCCCTCGGGCCACTCGTGCTTGGCCCGGTAGGTCACGTAGGCGTCCGGAGTTCCGGCGTCGTCTTCGTGGACCGCGTAGAAGAGCTTCTCCTCGCGCTTGCCGTACTCCTTGTTGAGCCAGGCGAAGTCGTCCTCGGAGAGCACCAGCATCCCGGGTCGCGCGGCCGCCACCGCGTCGTACACCCCGCGCATCAGCGGCAACGCCTGGTCGCGGTCGAGCAGTCGCATCCGTCCGTGCGGCTCGTACGACGGGACGAACGCCGCGCGCTCCACCAACACGTCGAGGTCGATCAGCGCCGTGGCCATCCCGTACCCGAACCGCCCGTAGATCGCGCCCTGCGAGGCGAACAGCGTGGCCAGCGGCTCCTGCCGCTCGTGCGCCTGGTCGAGGAGCCGGCCCATCAGCTCCCGGGTGATGCCGCGCCGGCGGTGCGTCGGCAGGACGCCGACCGTGGTGACGCCCGCGGTCGGCACCGCGGCGCCGCCCGGCACCGTGGTGCGCCACGAGAACGCTCCCGCGCACCCCACGATCCGGTCCTCGTCGAACGCGGCGAAGCACCGGTCGGGCTCGAGCCGCTGCCGGTCGGCCTCCAGCTCCTCCTCGTCGGGGACGACCTCACTGAAGGCGTGCGACAGCGACAGCAGGAAGGCGTCCAACTCCTCGGGCTCGATCGCGCGGAACTCCACGCGCCGAAGCCTACCGCCCGCTCACAGGCCTTCGAACACGTCGCCGAGCGGCGGCGTCCCCGGTGGCGTGGGCGGCCACGCGATCACGTGCTGCTCACGGGCGAGGGCCTCGCGCAGGTCGCCCTCGTCGAACGTGCCGGTGTCGCCCGCCTGTGTGCGGTGCTCGCGGAGCGCCGCGAGCTTGCGATCGACCACGGACGTGCAGTCCACCTCGACCCCGATCGTGTCGTCGGGGACGCCGCGCGGCTGGAACATCTGGGTCGGATCGATCGGCTCCTTGCCCGCGGCGACGAGCCGCTCGTTCCACGCGTCGATGTCGGAGCGCTTGATCGCCTGGTGCAGCACCCGCGCGAACCCATCGCCGCCGTCGCGCAGGGACGCGAAGGCTTCCGTGGCCGCACGGCCCACGGTGACGTGATCCGGATGGGCCGTGATGCCCTCCGGGCCGAACGTGATCATCACGTCGGGACGCTCCTCGGCCAAGATCGCGGCGATCCGCGCGACGAGCTCGCCGAAGGGCACGTCGGCGAGGCCGCCGTCGGTGTAGCCGAGCCACTCGTGGCGGTCGGGCTCGCGCCCCAGCGCGATCCACGACCGGCGGTCTTCTTCTTCACGCACCGAGCCGAGCGTCTCGCGGGTCGCGCCGCTGCCCGGCGCGATCTGTCCGGCGCCGCCGTTCGTCGCGTGGATCAGCACGAAGCGCAGCTGCGGATCGTCGGCGTGGAGCGCGACCGTGCCGGCGCAGCCGAACGTGTCGTCGTCGGGATGGGCGACGACCACGGCGAGCCGGCGCGCACCGCTCATCCGAGCAGGCGGTCGAGGCCCACCGTCAGCCCGGGACGCTCCGCGACGGCCCGGATCGCCAGGAGCACACCCGGCAGATAGCAGGCACGATCGGTCGTGTCGTGCCGGATCGTGAGGGTCTGACCGGGTCCGCCGAAGATCGCCTCATGGTGCGCGAGCGCCCCCGGCAGCCGGAGGCTGTGCACGCGCACGCCGTCGACGTCGCCTCCGCGCGCACCGGGGAACGCGTCCTCGCCCAGGATCGACGGCGACGCTCCCTCGCGCGCGGCGGCGATCGCGCGCGCGATCGCGATCGCGGTTCCGCTCGGCGCATCGCGCTTGCCGTCGTGATGCAGCTCGACGACCTCGGCCGCGGCGAAGTGCCTCGCGGCGTCGGCCGCGAACCGCTGCAGCAGCGCCGCGCCGAGCGCGAAGTTCGGCGCCACGATCGCGTTCGCGTCGCCGGCCTCGGCGAGGGCGCGGAGCTCCTCGAGGCCCCCGGGCTCGATCCCGGTGGTCCCGATCACGACGTGGACACCGCTGCGGAGACACGCGCGGGCGTTCGCGAGGACCGCGTCGGGCCGCGTGAAGTCGACGGCGACGTCGCCGACGTCGAGCGCGTCCGTGTCGGCCGTGACGGCAACGGCGCCCACCGTGTCGCCGGCATGGCCCGGGTCGACGGCGGCCACCAGCTCCAGATCGTCGGCTCCGTCGACGGCCCGGACGATCTCGCGGCCCATCCGGCCCGCGGCGCCGAGCACGCCGACGCGGATCACGCGATCGCCGCCTCGAGCTTCTGCGGGACCGGACCGAGCACCGTCAGCGTCATCGGCTGCGACAGGACCCGTTCGGCGACCCGGCGGGCGTCCTCGAGCGTGACATCGCTGACCCGCCGCAGGGTCTCGTCCACCGTCAGGATCTCGCCGTGGCTGATCTCGGACTTTCCCAGGCGCGACATCCTGCCCCCGGGATCCTCCAGCGACAGCACGGTCGAGCCTTTGACGTGGCCCTTCGCCCGCTCGAACTCCTCCGGGGTCAGGCCGCCGTCGCGGATCGCCTCGATCTGTTCGCGCATCAAGGCGATCACCTGCTTCGCGCGATCCGGCGACGTGCCCGCGTAGGCGCTGAACAGCCCGGTCTCGGTGTATTGCGCGTGGTAGCTGTAGGCGGTGTACGCCAGGCCGCGGCGTTCGCGGATCTCCTGGAACAGCCTCGAGGACATGCCGCCGCCGAGTGCCGTGTTCGCGATCAGGAACGCGAAGCGGTCGGGATCGGTACGCGGCAACCCGTTCGTTCCCAGGACCACGTGCGCCTGCTCGGTCTTCTTCCGGCGGATCAGGTGCTCCCCCGACGGCCGCGGCGGCCGCCGCGCATCACGGACGCTCCACGTTGAGGCGCCGCGGGCCGAGCGCTCCCGCCCGACCTCCATCCGGTCGGCGAGCAACCGCACGAGCTCCTCGTGCTTCACGTTGCCGGCCGCGGCCACGACCAGCCGGCCGGGCACGTAGTGGCGCCGGTAGAACCCGCGCACGGATGCGCGGGTCGCGGCGCGGATCCGCGCCGGTGTGCCGAGGATCGGCCGGCCGAGCGGGTGGCCCGGCCACAGCGTCTCGGTGAACAGGTCGTGCACGACGTCCTCGGGCGAGTCTTCGTGCATGTCGATCTCCGACAGGATCACGCGCCCCTCGGCCTCCAGGTCGGCGGGCTGGATCGTCGAGTGCTCGAGCATGTCGGCGAGGTGCTCCACGGCCATCTCGAGGTCGCGGTCGAGCACCCGCGCGTAGTAACAGGTGTACTCCTTCGCGGTGAAGGCGTTCACGTCGCCACCGACCGCGTCGAATGCCTCGGCGATCTCGAGCGCCGTGCGGGTCGCGGTGCCCTTGAACAGCAGGTGCTCCAGGAAGTGACAGTGCCCGCTGATCGCCGGCCGCTCGTCGCGGCTGCCGGCCAGGACCCAGAAGCCGAGCGAGACGGAGCGGACGCCGGGCATCCGCTCCGTCACGACGCGCAGGCCCGAGGTGAACTCGGAGCGCGTGATCGGCATCGGCCGCTACGATCCCGCGGGGCTCCCGCCCCCGTCGCGATCACGGAAACGCTTGCCGTGGCGGTCGGAACGCCGGTCGCGGTCGCGGTTGCGATCGCCCCCGCCCCGCCGTTCGCCCCCGCCCGAGGGGACCTCGGCGCCCTCCGGCACCTCCCACTCGGGGCCGACCGGCTTCAGGCTGATCTTGCCCTGGGCGTCGACGTCCTCGACGAGCACGGTGATCGTATCGCCCTCCTTGACGGCCTCCTCGACGCTCGACAGCCGCTTGCCGCGGCCGAGCTTCGAGATGTGGACCAGACCGTCGCGGCCGGGCACCAGGTTCACGAACGCGCCGAACGTGGTGGTCTTCACCACCCTGCCCTCGTAGGTCTCCCCCACGAGCACCGGGCGGGGGTTCGCGATCTCCTCGATCATGCGCGCGGCCTCGTCGGCGCCGGCACCCTCGTGGGATCCGATGAACACCGTGCCGTCGTCCTCGATGTTGATGTCGGCGCCGGTGATCGCGATGATCTCGTTGATCTTCTTCCCCTTCGGGCCGATCACCTCGCCGATCTTGTCCACCGGGATCTTGATCGTGATGATCCGCGGCGCCTTCTCGCTCACGGCGTCCCGCGGCGCGGGGATCGCGGCGAGCATCACGTCGAGGACCTTCATCCGGGCCTCTTTCGCCTGTTGCAGTGCCCCCGCCAGGACGTCGGCCGGCATCCCGGAGACCTTCATGTCGAGCTGGATCGCGGTGACGAACTCGCTGGTGCCGGCGACCTTGAAGTCCATGTCGCCCAGCGCGTCCTCGGCGCCCAGGATGTCCGTGAGGGTCACGTAGCGTCCCTCGTCGGCGATCATCCCCATCGCGATGCCCGCCACCGGCGCCTTGATGGGCACCCCGGCGTCCATCAAGGACAGGGTCGAGCCGCAGACGCTCGCCATCGACGTCGAGCCGTTCGAGCTCAGGACGTCGGAGACGAGTCGCAGCGCGTACGGGAACTCCTCCTCGTTCGGCACCACCGGGATCACGGCACGCTCGGCGAGCGCGCCGTGCCCGATCTCGCGACGCCGCGGCGAGCCGACCCGGCCGGTCTCGCCGGTCGAGTAGGGCGGGAAGTTGTAGTGGTGCATGTACCGCTTGGAGTCCTCCAGGTCGAGCGTGTCGATCAGCTGGGTCATGCGGAGCATCCCGAGCGTGGTCACGTTCAAGGCCTGCGTGTCCCCGCGCTCGAACAGCGCCGAGCCGTGCGCACGCGGCACCAAGCCCACCTCGGCGTGCAACGGCCGGATGTCCTTCGGGCCGCGCCCGTCCAGTCGGACGCCCTGTTCCACGACGCGGCGCCGCATCACCTTCTTCTGCAGCGACTTCCACGCCGCGGCGAACTCGCCGCCGCGCTCCTCGAACGCCTCGCCGAACACGGCGGCGAGATGGGCCTTCGCCTCCTCCTTCACCGCGGAGAACGCGTCCTCGCGCGCCTGGCGGTCCGGAACGATCGCGGCCTCGAGCTTGCCGGCGAAGTTCGCCCACAGCTCGTTCCACAGGTCCTCGCCGTACAGCGGCGTCGGCGTGAACTCCTTCGGCGTGACCCCATGCGCCGCGATGAACGCGGTCTGGAAGTCGATCACCTCAGCGATCGCGGCCTTCGCGGCCTCGAGGCCCTGCGCGACGACCTCCTCGGTCGGCGCGACGGCGCCCTCGCCGGCCGCGAGCAGCGGCCAGGTGCCCTCGGGGGCCTCGCCCTCGATCATCAGGATGTCGATCCCGCCCTCGGCGTTGCGCGAGCCGGCGACCACGACGTCGAACGTCGCCTCGTCGGTCTGCTGGAACGTCGGGTCCACGACCCACTCGCCGCCGATCAGCGCGAGCCGACAGGCGCCGACGGGACCGTGGAACGGCAGGCCGGCGAGGCTGACCGCGCAGGACGCGGCGTTCATCGCCGGGATGTCGTACGGGTTGGCCATGTCGACCGACAGGATCGTGACGACGACCTGGACCTCGTCGCGGTAGCCCTCGGCGAACGTCGGCCGCAGTGGGCGGTCGATCAGGCGGGCCGTCAGGATCGCGGTCTCGCCCGGCCGGCCCTCGCGCCGGAAGAACGAGCCGGGGATCTTGCCGGCCGCGTACATCCGCTCCTCGACGTCGATCGTGAGCGGGAAGAAGTCGATCCCCTCGCGGGGGTTCGAGCTGACGCAGGTGGCGAGCACCTGGGTCTGCCCGTAGGTGACGACGACGGCTCCGTCGGCGAGCTTCGCGAGCTTGCCGGCCTCGAGCGTCATCTCGTGGGCGCCGATCTGGCGCGACATCGTGGTGACCATCCGGTCGATCTCCTCCTCGGAGTGTTCGGGCGCGCGGCGCGCGCCTGCGATGGAGGGTTACCGGCCGGTTGTCAGTGGTCAGCCGCCGAGGGAACCCGGAAGCTCGCCACTGAGAACCGACCGCGGGTTCGGGCCTTCCCTCCCGTGGGCCGTGTGTCTGGGATCTTGTGGCATCACCCCTTCGGGGGCCGGAGCGCGCAGGCTCCGGGAACGAACGTCAGCGGCGCAGACCGAGCTTCGCGACCAGGTCGCGGTACCGCCCGATGTCCTCACGTCGCAGGTACTCCAGCAGCCGGCGTCGGCGTCCGACCAGCATCAGGAGACCGCGGCGGCTGTGGTGGTCCTTCGGATGGGTCTTGAGGTGCTCGGTCAGCTGCGCGATCCGTCGGGTCAAGATCGCGATCTGCACCTCGGCGGAGCCGGTGTCGCCCTGGGAACGGGCGTGCTCCTCGATGATCGTGCGCTTGTCGTCGGTGGTCAGCGTCATGGTCGAACGACAAGGCTACCAGCGACGACGGCGCTCCGACCCCGTCCGCGGCTCGGCCCCGGTCCTCAGGCCAGGGCCGCGTCCGGGATCAGTTCCAGGGTTCGGTCGACGTCCCGGCCGATCGCGGCGACCAGCTCCTCGACCGAGTCGTAGCGCACCTCCTGGCGCAGGCGCGCCCAGAACTCGATCGCGAGCGGCTCGCCCGGCAGATCGCCCTCGAACCCCAGCAGGAAGCTCTCCACGTGCAGGGGCTCGACCCCGAACGTCGGGTTCGTGCCCACGTCGATCGCGGCACGGAAGCGTCGCCGGCCGTGCTCGGCCACCCCCGCGTAGATCCCGGGGCCCGGCAGGAGCAGCCGGGGCCAGGTCCGGAGGTTCGCCGTGGGATAGCCGAGGCCGCGACCGCGCCCGTGCCCGGTCACGACCTCGCCGTCCAGCACGAACCGCCGGCCGAGCGCCGTCCGGGGCCAGTCGAGGTCGCCGGCCGCGAGCGCCTCGCGGATCGAGGTCGAGGACACGGTCCGGCCGTCGATCTCGACGAGCCCCACCGTCTGGGCGGTCAGCCCGTGAGGGGCGCCCAGCACCGGAAGGGTCTGCATCGTCCCGAGCGCCTTGAACCCGAACGTGAAGTTGCCGCCCATCGCCGCGTGGACCGCGTGCACCCCACCGACCAGCACGTCGCGAACGAACGCCTCGGCCGGCAGCAGGGAGACGTCCCGGTCGAACCCGATCACGACGAGGACGTCGATCCCAGCCCGGGCGATCAGCTCGGCCTTGCGCGACACCGTGGTCAGCAGCCGCGGCTCGGCCCCCGGGCTGAGGATCTCGCGCGGATGGCGATCGAACGTGATCGCCACCGATCGTATCCCCCGCGTCCGCGCGTCCTCGACGACCGTGCGCAGGACGGCCTGATGCCCGAGGTGCACCCCGTCGAAGAACCCGACGGTGACGACCGCCGGCACGTCGTCCAGCGGCAGCGCGGCGAGCCCCTCCACGACCTGCATGCGCGCCAGCGTAGCTGCCTTGCACCGGCCGACGCAGGCGTGGGACCCTGCCGCGAACGCCGATGAGCACCCGCGAAGATCCCCGCCTGCTCGCCCACCACCGACGCGCGCTCGGATTCGCGCTGCTCCTCCTCGCGGCGTGCGGGGCGTCGCTGTTCGCGGTCGGGAAGCACGCGCCCGAACTCGCGCCGCTGACGACGGTCCGGTTCATCGGGCGGTTCGACGCGACCGTGGACCGCGCGATGGACCACATCCGCGTGCTCCCTTTGACATGGCTCTGCAAGGTCCTGAACGTGCTGGGCAGCGGCCTGGTGACGATCCCCGTGCGGATCGCCACCGTGCTGTACCTGGCCTGGCGGCGGCACTGGGCCCGCTTCCTCGCGTTCGCGTTGACGTGGGCCACGAGCGAGATCGTGCTGCAGGTGCTCAAAGCGTCGTTCCATCGGGGACGGCCGCCGAACCCGCTCGTGATCACGCACGACTTCTCGTTCCCCTCGGGCCACGCGGTGGCGACCGCGGCGACGAGCGTCGCCCTGGTCCTGGCCTTGCTGCCTCCGGGCGAGCACCGGCGGAAGTGGGAGTGGCTCGCCGTCGGGATCTCGTTCGTGATGAGTTTCTCGCGCGTCTACCTCGCCGCGCACTGGTTCTCCGACGTCGTGGTCGGCACGATGCTGGGCGCCGGCATCGCGATCTTCTGGGCGGCGTTCGTGACCGAGTGCCGCGACCTGCTCGATCGAGCACGCGGTGGACCCGGGGCCGGACCGGATCCGGTGCCCGAACCGGTTCAGGAGAAGTAGCTGACCCGCTCGCGCTGCGCCGCGGCGTCGGCCGGCCGGCGCCAGTCCTTCTTCGCCCGCCAGACGATGTACGTGAAGCCGCCGATCGGGATCTGGATCCCATAGGTCAGCAGCCGGAACAGCAGGACCGCGGCCACGATCTGCGCCTTCTCGGTGCTGTCGAAGGCGGTCAGGCCGCCGATGTAGCCGAGGTCGATGATCCCGACACCTCCGGGCGTGATCGGCACGGCGGAGAGCAGCCGCGAGAACGCGTACACGGCGAAGGCCTCGGCGGTCGAGACCTCGTGCTCGGAGACCCCGAGCGCCCGGAGCGACAGCAGCAGGACCGTGAACAGCGCCACCTGGCTGAGCACCGTCGTCCAGGTCAGCCGGAACCACCGGTGCTCGACCAGCGCGATCGTGTCGCGCCGGAAGTGCGCCGCGCCCTGGCCCCAGCCGCTGACCGGCGGACGGCGGAACAGATGCTTGAACCACGACACGACCCGCGCGAACCGGTCCCCGAGCCGGATCGCGAACGGCTCGCTGCGGAACACGAGCGCGAACAGCGCGACCGCGATGCCGAGCGCCACGACGCCGACCACGGCCGCCGCGATGTAGGCAGGGGTGAGGTGTCCGCTCAGCGCGAGCAGGACCAGCGCCAGCACCGGGAGGCCCAGCTTCGTGAAGATGTTCCAGATGCCGGTCACGCCGACGTAGAGCGCGACGTTCGTGCCGGAGAAACCCCACGAGTCCAGGATCGAGTACGTCAAGCCGATCGCGATCGCCCCGCCGGCGGGGAGCGTGTTCGCGACCGAGGTCGTCGTCTGCGTCAGCACCGCGGCCTTGCCGATCCCCAAGCCGGGCAGCGCCGCCTGGTTCGCCCACCAGTACGTGACGAGGTTGAAGAGCATCGCCACGACGAGGGAGAGCGACTCCAGGGGCGTGAGGGTGCGGATCCACGCGATCACGTCCGCGTAGTCGGCGAACTTCGGGATCGCCCACGCGAAGATCGCCACGACGATCACGACCGAGATCGCGTAGCCCACGATCCGCTTCCAGGACAGGTTCTTCGAACCCGGGCTCGGAGCCTGCGCCTCGGCGGGCTGCTCCGCGATCGGCGTCGCCATCTGCGGAGCCTACCCCGACGGGGCCAGCACCATCTCCGGGCGTGCGTTCGCGCCACGGTCGCGCCACACCCCGATCAGGTGGCCGTCCGGCCCGAAGACCCCGTACGGACCCTCGATCCCGGCCGGCGCGAGGACCCGGCCGTGCGCCGCGGCCGCGGCCTCCTCCGTATCGAGCTCCACCCGCGGGAGGTGCGCGACGGCCCGCTCGACGGGCGCGGGCGTCCCGACGGTGCCGGGGGGGACCGCCTCGGCCACGTCGAACGGCCCGATCGCGGTGCGTCGCAGACGGACCAGGTGCGCACCGCAGCCGAGCGCCGTGCCGACCTCGGCCGCCAGCACGCGGACGTACGTGCCGCCGCTCACGACCGCCACGAAGTCGACGTCCTCGCCCCGCCGCGCGAGCGGCTCGAATCGCTCGACCGTGATCGGGCGCGGCGCCGCCTCCAGCACCACCCCTTCCCGCGCGGCCTCATGCATCGCGCGGCCCCCCACCTTCACGGCGCTGAACGCGGGAGGCGTCTGCTCCGAGATGCCGACCTTCGCCGCCATCGCGGCCGCGATCGCTCGGTCGTCGGCCTGCACCGGCGTCGTGCGGGTCACCGCACCGTCGGCGTCCAGCGTGGTCGTCTCGGTGCCGAGGCGGAACGTCCCCTCGTACGTCTTCGCGGTGTCGCCCAGGAACCGCAGCAGCCGGGTCGCGCGCCCCACACCGATCACCAGGAGTCCCGTGGCCATCGGGTCGAGCGTCCCGGCGTGTCCGACCTTCCGCGTCCCGAGGGCGCGGCGGACGATGTCGACCGCGTCGTGCGACGTCACGCCGGCCGGCTTGTCGACCAGCAGGATGCCTTCGGGGCCGCTCACGCCGGCGCGGGCTGCGCCGCCAGCGCTGCCGCGAGCATCTCGATCGTGCCGGCCGGCCCGCGCTCGCTGGTGTAGCCGGCGGCCAGCCGGTGGCCCCCGCCGCCGAAGGCGCTCGCGATCGCGGCAAGGTCGTGGTCCCCGCGCGAGCGCACGCTGACCTTGAACCGGCCGTCGGCCTGCTGCTTCAGGAACGCGGCGACGTCGGCGCCGCGGAGCGTCCGCACCACATCGATCAGATCGTCCGCGTCGGACGACTCGCCGCCGGCACGCTCGAGGTCGTCGCGTGTCAGGTACGTCCAGACGAGGTCGGCCCCCGGCTCCTCGCGCAGACGGTCGAGCGCCACCGCGAGCAGCCGCAGCGCGCCGGCGCGCCGATCCTCGAACAGCGCCTGCGACAGGCGCGCGTGATCGAACGGCAGCTCCCGGAGCCGCGCGGCGATCCGAAGGGTCTCCGGCGTCGTGGCCTCGTACTGGAACCGTCCCGTGTCGGTCACGATCCCCGCGTACAGACAGAGGGCGGCGTCACGGCCGAGCGTGCCGCCGATCGCGTCGAGCAGGCGCACCACCAGCTCGCACGTCGACGACGCAGAGGGGTCGACCACGCGGATCGAGCCGAGCCCGTCGTTCGACCGGTGGTGGTCGATCCAGATCAGCTCGGCCGCCGCCTCGGCTGCGGCGCCCAGCATGCCGAGCCGGTCGAACGAGGCGCAGTCGCAGGTGACCATGACCGCCGGCGCAGCGGGGAACGCGCCCGGACCGACCAACAGCTCCGTCCCCGGCAGCGCCGACGCCCATGCCGGCAGATCCGGCGGATCGTTCGGGAACGAGCAGGTCACGGAGGCTCCGCGCTCCCGTAGGTGCAAGCCGAGCCCGAGCATCGAGCCGAGCGCGTCGGTGTCGGGGTTCACGTGGCAGGCGATCGCGACCGCCGGCGCCTTCGACAGCGTCGCGGCCGCGCGCGCGATCGCATCCTCGATCACGGCGCCTCCCCGCGGTGCAGCTCCTCGATGATCCGATCGATCCGGTCCCCGCCCTCGGTTGTGTCGTCCTCCTCGAACCGCAGCTCCGGCACGGTCTTCAGGCGGATCTGGCGGGCGAGCTCGCGGCGGAGGTAGGGCGAAGCCGATCGCAGCGCCGCGCGCGAGCCCGCCCGTGCCCTCTCGTCTCCGAAGACCGTGTAGGAGACCCAGGCGACGTGTAGGTCGTTCGAGACCCGGACGCCGGTGACCGTGATGAAGCCGGCGCGCGGATCCTTCAGCTTCTGGATCTCCTCGGCCAAGATCTCGCGGAAGCCCTCGCCGACGCGTTCGGTCCTGGGTCCCTGGGGCATGGCCTCAGCCTACGTCGCTCACGACTCGGGCCACAGGATCTGGAGCTCGTCGTCGATCACCTCGACCCCGTCCCACCGTTCGACGAGCTTCTCCACCTCGTGCATCACCCGACGCAGGTGATGCTGGTCGGCGCCGACCGCGGCCACGCCGATCGCCGCGCGCTGCCAGAGATCCTGGTGATCGACCTCGGCCACACTCACGGGGAACCGTTGCCGGATCGCAGCGGTCAGCGGGGCGATCACGTGGCGCTTGGCCTTCAGCGACCGGCTCTGCGGGACCCGCAGATCGAACCGCTGCAGCGCGACGAGCATCGCGCGCTCAGAGGCTCCGGGCGACCTCTTCGACCTCGTAGGCCTCGATCACGTCGCCCTCCTTCACGTCCTGGTAGTTCTCCAGGCCGATCCCGCATTCGAAGCCCTCGCGCACCTCGGCCGCGTCGTCCTTGAACCGGCGCAGCGAGCCGATCTTGCCGTCGTAGACGATCACGCCGTCGCGGACCAATCGAGCCTTCGCGTTGCGGCGGATCACGCCGTTCTGGACGTAGGAGCCGGCGACGACGCCGAGCTTCGGCACGCGGAAGGTCTGCCGGACCTCCGCGTCGCCAAGGACCCGCTCACGCTCCTCGGGCTTCAGCAGCCCCGAGAGCGCCGCCTTGATGTCGTCGATCGCGTCGTAGATCACCTTGTAGGTGCGGATGTCGACGCCTTCCTTCTCCGCGAGCTCGCGGGCGCCGGCGCTCGGCCGGACGTTGAAGCCCACGATGATCGCGTCGGAGGCGACCGCGAGGGTCACGTCGTTCTCGGTGATCCCACCGGCGCCCGCGCGGACGATGTTCACCTTGACCTCGTCTTGGGGCAGCTTCAGCAGCGAGTCCTCGAGCGCCTGCACGGAGCCCTGGACGTCGGCCTTCACGATCACGTTCAGCTCGGCGACGTCGGCCGTCTCGGAGCGACGCAGCAGGTCCTGCAGCGTCGCGCGACGCGCGGTCACCAGCTCCGCCTGTCGCGCCTTGGCCTCGCGCTCCTCGGCGATATGGCGGGCCTCGCGCTCGTCCTCGACCTCCCGGAAGTCGTCGCCGGCGCTCGGCACATGGCTCCAGCCCAGGATCTGCACCGGCTTCGAGGGACCCGCGCGCTCGACCGAGCGGCCGTTCTCGTCCTGCATCGCCCGGATCCGGCAGTACGCGGTGCCGGCGATCAGCGCGTCGCCGACCTCGAGCGTGCCCTTGCGCACCAGCACCGTCGCCACCGGACCGCGCCCCCGGTCCAGGTGAGCCTCCAGCACGGTGCCACGGGCGCGCCCCGACGGGTCGCCCTTGAGCTCCTCCAGGTCGGCCACGACGAGGATCGTGTCCAGCAGCGAGTCGAGGTTCTGGTTCGTCTTCGCGGACACGTCGACGAACTCGTTGTCGCCGCCCCATTCGGACGGGACGACGCCCCGCTCGACCATCTGGGTGCGGACCCTGTTCGGATCGGCGTCGTCCTTGTCCACCTTGTTCACCGCGACGATGATCGGCACGCCGGCGGCGCGGGCGTGGTCGAGCGCCTCGACCGTCTGCGGCATCACGCCGTCGTCGGCGGCGACGACGAGCACCACGATGTCGGTGACGCCGGCGCCACGGGCGCGCATCGCCGTGAACGCCTCGTGGCCCGGGGTGTCGATGAACGTGATCTCGCGGTTCCCGGCGTGCGCCTGATAGGCGCCGATGTGCTGCGTGATCCCACCGAACTCCTCGGCCACCACGTCGGTGGACCGGATCGCGTCCAGGAGCTTCGTCTTGCCGTGGTCGACGTGGCCCATGATCGTGACGACCGGAGCGCGAGGCACCAGCTCGCCGGCGACCTCCTCGTCCGGCTCCTCCTCGAACTTCAACTCGTCTTCGAGCGCCACGATGTCCGCGGCGTAGCCGAAGTGATCGGCCACGAGGGTGATCGCATCGTCGGACAGGGAGGTCGTGGCGGTCACCATCTCTCCCGCCATGAACAGGACCTTCACGACGTCGGCCGGCGACGTCGAGAGTTTGTCGGCGAGCACCTGCGGCGTCGCACCGTGGACGACATGCAGCACCGGGCCGGCGGGGGCCGCCGGCTCCGGCTTGGGCTCGCGCTCGCGGCGGGCGGGTTTCGCGGGCGCGGGGGCGGGCGCGGGCGCCGCGGCCGGAGCCTCGGCCGCCGGCGGCGCCGCCGGCTCGGGCTCCTTCACGACCGTGTTCGGGGCGGGCTTCGGCTTGGCGCGCGGTTTCCGCGGCTGCGGCGGCGGCTCGAGCACCTCGCGCGGCTTCGCGGTGGCCGCGGTCGCCTTGCCGCCGGAGGCGCGGAGCCTCGGCACCAGGTCGTCGGGCACGCTGGAGGAGGCGGACTTGCCGTCCGCCCCCATCTGGGCCAGCGCCTCCAGCAGCTCCTTACTGGTGACGCCGAGCTCCTTGGCCAGCTCGTGAACCCTCACGCTCGCTCCCCTGCCACGATGTCCTTCAGCTTACGTGCTCCGTCCGGCCCGACCTCGGCCCCGAGCGCCCGGACGAGCGACCCACGGCGCTCGGCAGCCTCCAGGCAGTCGGCACGCGGGTGCAGGTACGCGCCCCGCCCCGGCGCCGTCGCACCCGCATCGACCCGCACCTGACCCTCGTGGACCACCAGGCGGATCAGCGCGGCCTTCTCCTCCCGCCCGCGGCAGCCCACGCAGGTGCGAACGGGCGCGCGGCCGGGCATGCCCTCACCCGCCCGCGGGGGCCTCCGGGGCCGCGGTGGCCTGCGTCTCCGACTTGATATCGATCCGCCATCCGGTCAGGCGAGCCGCCAGCCGGGCGTTCTGCCCCTCCTTCCCGATCGCCAGGCTCAGCTGGTAGTCGGGCACGATCACCTGGGCGGTCTGCGTCTCCGGGTCGATGCGGACCTCGCGGACCTTCGCCGGCTGCAGGGCGTTCGCGACGAATTCGCTGGGGTTCTCCGACCACGGCACCACGTCGATCTTCTCCCCCCGCAGCTCGGTCACGACGTTGCGCACGCGCGAACCCTTCGGGCCGACGCACGCCCCGACCGGATCGACGGCCGGCTCGTTCGACCACACCGCGATCTTCGAGCGATGCCCGGGCTCGCGGGCCACGGCCTGGATCTCCACGACCCCGTCGGCGATCTC
>DATHCP010000060.1:0-23142 GCA_035490535.1 Actinomycetota bacterium | reverse complement strand
GCCGGGATCACGGCCGCCGTCGTCGCGATCGTCGCGGCCGTCGCCCTGGGCACGACGCTCGACCGCACCACGGGCGCCACGTCGGCGACCGCCCCCTCGGCCGCCGTCGTCGTCCCGTCCTCGCCGATCACCGGCGGAACGGCCACCACGCCGGCCACCACCGGTACGGTCGTGAACATCGACACGATGGCCGCTTCCGAGAGCGGAGGGCTCCAGCCGCTCGGCGCCGGTAGCGGCATGGTCCTCACCAGCGGCGGCGAGATCCTGACGAACAACCACGTGGTGCAAGGCGCCGAGAAGATCTCCGTGAGCGTGCCCGGGCAGGGCACCGCGCTCGCGACGGTCGTCGGGGTCGACACCGCGAACGACATCGCGGTGCTCCAGCTCCAGAGCCTCAACGGCCTGACCCTCAAGCCGATGTCGTTCGGGGATTCGTCCTCGGTGGCGGTCGGCGACCAGATCACGGCGCTCGGCAACGCCTACGGCAACGGGGGCACCCCGAAGGTCGTCACCGGCACGGTCACCGCCGTGGACAAGACGATCCAGGCTGGCGACTCGAACGATCCCGTCAATCCGGACACCGAGACGCTGCACGGGGTGATCGAGGTCTCGGCCAACGTCGTCCCCGGCGACTCGGGCGGCCCGCTCCTGAACGACGCGAACCAGGTGATCGGCATCATCACCGCCGGCCCGGGTCACGGCGGCAGCGGCATCGGCTACGCGATCCCGATCACCCCGACGCTCGACGTCGTGAACAAGATCCGCGCCGGCGAGGAGAGCGGATCGATCCTGATCGGCCCGCGCGGCTTCCTCGGTGTCGCGGTCAACGACCTCGATGCCGCGACCGCGCAGGCGCTCGGCCTGAGCGACCTATCTGGTGTCGTCATCGACTACGTCCGGCCGAACAGCGCGGCCGACAAGCTGGGGCTCGCCCAGGGCGCCGTGATCCGATCGGTGGACGGCACGCAGATCGTCAACGGGGATACCCTGGGCGCGGTCCTGCACGCGAAGACCCCCGGCCAGACCGTGCAGATCACCTGGGTCGACGCGAAGGGCACGCACTCCGGAACCGCGACCCTCACCGGCGGCGGCCCCGCCGTCTGAACGCGGGCCGCCGTCAGCGGACCACGCGGTACCGCAGGTGCGTGACGCCTGGCGCTTCCAGCACGCGCTCCTGCTCGAGGGCCAGGTCGTCGACGTCGACGAACAGCCGCTCGCCGTCGCCGAGCAGGATCGGGACGAGATGCAACTCGAAGCGATCGACGAGCCCGGCCCGCAACGCCTGCTGGATCGTGGACGCGCCGCCGCCGATCGAGACGTCGCGCTCCCCCGCCGCCTCCCGCGCCCGCTCGACCGCGGCCTCGATCCCGTCGGTCACGAACACGAATGTCGTCCCGCCCTGCAGCTCGAGGGGCTCGCGCGCGTGCTGCGTCAGCACGAACACCGGTGTGTGGAACGGCGGCTCGTCGCCCCACCACCCGTTCCACGGCGGATCATCGGCCCACGGCCCCGGCCCGCCGCCGAACATGTTCCGGCCCATGACCGTGGCGCCGACGTTCGTCTGCGCCTCCGCGATCACGTCGTCGCTCGGACCGCCGATCCCGCCGTCGAGGCCCTGCGACGCGCGCCAGGAGCGGAGCTCGAAGACCCACCGGTGCAGCTCCATCCCGCCGATGCCGATCGGATCCTGCTCGCTCTGGTTCGGCCCCGCGGCGTAGCCGTCGAGGGAGACCGAGATCTGGAACCGAACCTCGCTCACGAGCCCTACCCCCGCTCGGCCAGGAACCCGGCCAACTCGTCCAGGTGCGACTCGAGGCCCTCGACCGCGCCGAACTCCTCCGCGTGGCGGTCGCGCTCTGCCGCGGACGGGAAGAGCATCCGCGAGGTGAGACGCGTCTTGCCGCCCTCGTCCACCATCTCGACGATCGCGAAGAACCGGTCGCGTGATCCCGGCGCGCCCTGCGCGTAGGCGATGCAGTCGTTCTCCCGGACGTCGAGGAACGTCGCCACGTGCGGGTAGTCGGTGCCGTCGGGGCCGTGCATCGTCAGGCGCCAAACGCCGCCCGGGCGCACGTCCATCTCCTCGACGGTGGTCGTGAAGCCCTTCGGCCCCCACCACGTGGCGACCTGCCCGGGGTCCGTCCACGCCTTCCACACCGCGGCGATCGGCGCGTCCAGGACGCGCGAGGTGCCGATCTCGCGATGCTCGCTGCTCGCCGCCTCCGGGTCGCGGCCGGCCAGCACCATGTCGAGCTTCTCCAGGCTCTCGAGCCAGCCCTCCTCCATGCCGGCGAGCGGCGCCGACATGTCCGGCGTGGCGCGGGTGACGACGGCGTGCAGGTCGATCTCGGTCCTGTCTCCGATCGCGGTGAACGTGACGGTGTTCAGGACCTCGAGCAGCGGCACGCCGTCGGGTCCCTCGAACGAAGATGACGTCATCACGAGCCGCTCGGGCGGATCGAGCTCCACGATCTCGCCGCCGTCCTCCATCTCCGAGCCGTCGGGGAAGAGGACCGTCATCCGGATCTTGCCGCCCGGACGCAGATCGACCTCGCATCGCGGAACGCTGAAGCCCTTCGGCATGCACCAACGGGCGAGCTTGGCGGGCTCGGTCCAGGCGGCCCAGACCAGCTCGCGCGGCGCGTCGAAGAGGCGGGTGATGCGAACCTCGCGGACGGTGATGTCGTCCATCACGGTGCTCCTTCCTTCCGATCGCTCTCATCGTTCCGCTGGATCTCGCGGAGGTACTCGTCCAGCCGATCCAGGCGCTGCTCCCAGAGCTGCCGGTACTGCTCGAGCCACTCGGCGGCGTCCTCGAGCGGCGCCGCATCCAGCGCGGCCGGTCGCCACTGCGCTCGCCGGCCCCGGGTGATCAGCCCGGCGCGCTCCAGGACCTTGAGGTGCTTGGAGATCGCGGGCTGGCTCATCGCGAACGGTGCGGCCAGCTCGGTGACGCTCGCCTGGCCGGTCGCGAGCCGGGCGAGGATCGCACGGCGCGTGGGATCGGCGAGGGCCGCGAACGTCCGGTCAAGGGCCTCGGACGGAGGTGGTGCGGTGGCGGTCGCTGTCGGCATGGTTCTCCTCAGCTATCTAACCGTTCGGTTATCTATCTGAACGGTTATATACCTCGGTCGAGCGAGGTTCGTCAACCCTTGTCGGCCGACGATGTCCGGTGCGACGCTTCGCCCGTGCAACTCGAAACGATGACCCTCCCCGACGGTCGCATCCTCGAGTTCTGCCGATCCGGCCCCGAGGACGCGTCGCAGACCCTCGTCTTCCACGTCGGCACGCCGAGCGCCGCGGTCGTCTTCCCGCACGTCACCGACGCCGCGGCCGCGCGCGGGGTCGGAACCCTCTCGTACTCGCGACCAGGACACGGCGCCTCCACGCCGCATCCCGGAAGGACCGTCGCCGAGGAGGCCGCGACGACCGCGGCGCTCGCGGACCACCTCGGCGTCGACCGGTTCCTGGTCGCCGGGTGGTCCGGCGGCGGACCCGCCGCGCTCGCGTGCGCCGCGCTCCTGCCCGACCGGGCCCTCGCCTGCTGCACGCTGGCGAGCAACTCCCCTGCCGCCGAGGTGGGACCGACGTGGTTCGCGTGGTTCCGGCCGGAGGACGCCGAGGAGTTCCACACGCTCGAGGCGCCCGACGGCGCCGAGCGGGTCCGGCCCGCGTTCGAGGAGGCGATCGCGTCCGACGCGTCGCTGTCGGCCGAGGGGATCGTGCAGGGGCTGGGGGTGACGGAGGTCGAGCGCGCCGCGCTGGAGGGCTCGCCGGGCCTCGCCGAGGCGATCACGGACTCGATCCGTCGGGCCACGATGCAGACCGCCGACGGGTGGATCGACGACGAGGCCGCGCTCGTGCGGCCCTGGGGGTTCTCGGTCGCCGACGTGCGCGTGCCGGTCACGATCCGGCACGGCGAGCTCGACCACCTCGTGCGGATCGAGCACGGCCGCTGGCTCGGCGAACACGTCGCGGGCGCCCGCACCCAGATCTTCCCGGACGGCGGCCACACGTCGGTCGCCGCGCCGTTCGACGGCGTGATCGATGACCTGCTCGAGGCTGCCCGCGGCCGCTAGTACTCTGCCGCGGCCACGTTGCTCGGGTTCCTGGTTGCGGTGAAGATGCAACGGTGGAGAGCCCTCGGATCCGCTACGCGAACACGCCCGACGGCGCCTACATCGCGTATCAGATCATCGGCGATGGGCCCGATGATCTGGTCTACGTGCCGGGCTCTTCCTCGAGCCTGTCGCTCTCCTGGGAGAACCCGCTCGACGCCAGGTTCCTGGCTCACCTCGCCTCCTCGACGAGGTTGATCCTGGTCGACCGGCGCGGCTGGGGCCATTCCGACGCCGTGTTCGCCGACAAGCCGCCGTCCCTCGAGCAGCTGGTGGACGATGTCACGGCGGTGCTCGACGCGGCGGGCTCGGAGCGCGCGGTGATCTTCGGTGTCTTCGAGGGCGGGCCGACGTGCATGCTCTTCGCCGCGACCCATCCCGCCAGGACCCGAGCGCTGGTGCTCTACGGGACGTACGCCCGCGGTGCCTGGGCCCCGGACTATCCCTGGGCATGGACCGATGAGGAGTTCGAAGCGGACCAGGCGGACGCCGAACGCTCCGTCCGGGAAGGGAGGGAGGAGGAGTACTTCGATCGCTGGGCGATCACGATGGTGCCGAGCCTGGCCGACGATCCGAGGTTCCAGTCGACGCTCCGCAAGATCTACAGCTTCTCGGGGCACGGCGGCTCCCTCAGCTCCCAAGCGGCGCTCGTGCGGATGGAGCACGAGATCGACGTCCGTGCGGTCCTGCCGACGATCCAGGTTCCGACGCTCGTCCTCAATCGGACGGACGACCGGATCGCCGACTTCCCCGAGGGACGCTGGCTCGCCGAGCAGATCCCCGGGGCGAGCTTCGTCGAGCTCTCGGGAGAGGATCATCCGCCGTGGGCGGGCGATCAGGGAAGCGTGATCGAGGCGATCCGCTCCTTCCTGGGGCTCCAAGGCCCGCCGGCCGAGACGAACCGCGTCTTGGCCACGGTCTTGTTCACGGACATCGTCGACTCCACGGCGAAGCTCGCCGAGCTCGGCGACGCGGGCTGGAAGGACCTCCTCGAGGCCCACGACGAGCTCGCGAAGAGGGCGATCTCGCGCTTCGCCGGGACGTTCGTCGACTCCTCGGGTGACGGCGTGTTCGCCACGTTCGACGGGCCCGCACGCGCGGTGCGTTGCGCGGGGGAGATCGCTTCCTCGATCCGCGAACGCGGCGTCCGGATCCGTGCCGGCTGTCACACGGGGGAGGTGGAGGTCATGGGAGAGAAGGTGAGTGGGATGGCCGTGCACATCGGCGCCAGGATCGCCGCGCTCGCGGGGCCGGATGAGGTGCTCGTGTCGTCGACCGTCAAGGACCTGGTGGTGGGCTCCGGGCTGCGATTCGAAGACCTCGGCGAGCACCAGCTCAAGGGCGTCCCCGCGGCATGGCGCCTGTACCGGGCGGTTCCGACGTGATGGCGAGCAAGCCCGGCTACGTGGTGCTCCGCAAGGTCGGCGCCGACCGCTATCAGCTGGTCGGTGAGGCCGACCGGAAGCCCGGTATGACGGCGGCGAAGGCCCGCGCGCAGGCGATCGCCGACGCGACCGGCGGCAAGGTCAAGCCCGGCGAGGAGTACCGTGCGGTGCTCCGCAGCGAGTGGAAGATCGCGGCCGAGTAGACCCTCAGTCCTCCGTCACCGGGATCGAGCCGCGGATCGTCGTGCCCTCCCCGACCGCGCTCGCCACCGACAGCGTCCCGTCGAGCGCGGCCAGCCGGTCGGCGATCCCCTGCAGCCCCGTGCCGTAGCCGGTCGCCGAAGGATCGAAGCCGTGCCCGTCGTCGGTCACCTCGAACCGTAGCGCGCCGGTTCCATCGGAGACCGTGACGGTCGCCCGTGATGCGCCCGCGTACTTCGCCACGTTCTGCAGCGCCTCCAGACAGGAGAAGTAGGTCGCGGCCTCGACCTCGGCGGGATAGCGGCCGAGGTCGCCGGCGTGCACCGTGACCGGCAGCGACGCCTTGCGCGCCTGCGCCTCGAGCGCGGCGGCGAGCCCGCGGTCGGCGAGCAGCGGCGGATAGATCCCGCGCGCCAGGTCGCGCAGATCCTCGAGCGCCTCGTTCGTCTCGGTCTGCAGATCACCCAGCATCGCGGCGGCGCGCGGCGGATCACGTTCGACGAGGCCCTCGGCCAGGCGGAGCTTCACCGCCATCGCAACGAGCTGCTGCTGGGCGCCGTCGTGGATGTTCCGCTCCAGCTTCCGGCGCTCGTCGTCCTGCGCGGTGACCAGGCGCTTCTGTGCCGCGCGCAGGTCGTCGAGGCGCGCGCGGAGCTCCTCGGTGAGCCGGACGTTGCGGAACACGAGCGCCGCCTGCGACGCGAGGTCGGACATCAGGCGCTCCTTCGTGGGGTCCATCGGATCGTTCGCCGGCATCACGACCGACAGCGCCCCGAGCAGCTCACCCTGGTGCCGGACCTCGACCGTCGCGTCGTCGGGCGGCACGGGGTCGGCGTCGGACGGCCAGGTCGCGACCGGCCGGAGCTCCTCGGCCTCGCCCAGCTGCAACCACACCCGCGAGCGCGTGGCACCGACGCCCTCGCCCAGGACCGTCGCCATCCGCGGCAGCACGTCGTCCTCGACGTAGGCGTCGCCGACGCGTTCGCCGAACGCGGCCAGCACCTCGTACGGCGTCGAGCGCTTCCCGTAGACGACACGGTCGGCGAACCGCCGGGCGCGCGCCAGCACCGGCTGGAACCCGATCGCGATGCAGACCGCGGCCACGAACGACAGCCCGGTCGTGGAGTGCGCTCCCACCAAGGCCGAGACGCCGCCGACGATCAGCGCGTAGACGGCCGTGAAGAACACCGCGAACGTCGCGAGGATCACGGCCTTCCGCAACACGACGTCGACGTCGTAGAGGCGGTAGCGCAGGATCGCGATGCCGATCCCGATCGGCACGGCCGAGTACATCACCAGCGCGAACGAATCGAACGCGTTGCCCAGCTGCGTGCCGTCGGGCTGACCGAACAGCGGCGGTATGAACGCGAGGCTCCAGCACACCAGGAAGGTCGCACCGCCGGCCGCGATCCAGCGGATCTGGTGCCGCTCGTCGGCGCCGGCGCGCCGGGCCCTGATCACGAGCGAGGCGACGGACAGGATCACGCACGCCGCCAGGAGCACGAGCGCGAGCGTGGCGATCGCGCCCTGCCACACGGGGGTGTCCGTCGCGTCCGTCGGCGGGAACGACAGGATGCCGACGACGATCGCCGTCGTCGCCAAGCGCGAGACCCATCGCCAGCGCGCGCTCAGCAGCGTGCCGTTCGGCAGCCGCAGCAGCAGGTGCGTGCCCATCAGTCCGAACGGGATCAACCAGAAGTTGTCGATGAACGGGACCGTCGGAACCGTGCTCGGCGGCAGCACACCGAGGCTCCAGATCCCGCCGATCACGAGCATCAGCCAGCCGGCGGGGTTCGCCGGTACCCGGAGGGCGACGACGAGCCCGACGATGCAGAACGCGGCCGCCGGGACCATCAGCTGCAGCTGGCCCCACGCAGCGCCGGGACCGTACGAGCCCTCGATCAGCCGCATCGTCACCAGAACGACCCCGACGACGGTGATCGCGGCCGCCACGGCGAACAGCCCCCACGCCAGGACACGCCGATCCGGCGACGAGCCCGGTGCTCCTCTCATACGCCGCACGCTACCCGTCCGGGACCTGCCCGTTCGAGGAGGACCGCTGGCCGACCGGACCGGGTGCCAGCACCACCTACCGCGGGCGGTGGATCCCCTCGGGGTCGATCTTCGACCAGTCGATCCCGGCCCAGGGGTCGTAGTCGACCTCGAGCGGTTCCTGCTCGGGCCGGTCTTGCTCCGGCACGTGCTGCAGGTTCACGCGGATCCGCGTCCAGGTGGTGCTGCGCCCCCGCATCGAGTCGACCAGCACGTCGGGCGGCTCCAGATGCGGCACCACCTCCGGGTGCCGCTCCTTCCACCGGTCCAGCCCAGCAAGCGCCTCTTCCTGGGTCGCGGCCCGGGCGATCTCCACCAGCGGCATCGTCGATCGGCGGCGGCCGGTCGGCCCGCTCGACTTCCCCGGCGCCGGCGCCGGCACGATCCCCTCGGGCGTCGGCGCGCCGCCGCGGCGCTTCGACGGCTGCACGCGGCGGGGTTCGTTCGGCTGCTTCTCGTACTGCGGCGGCCACGGCGCGTCGGCGAACCCGGCCTCCTCGTGCTGGTCCGACAGCTCGAGCAGCGCGTCCAGCGATCCAGGTGCGTCGTCGATCCCGGCCCACGGATCACCGATCGATGTGAACCGCTCCGGTACGGTCGTGATCGTGAACGCGGCCGGATCGCAGCCCGGCACCTCGTCCCAGGCGAGCGGCGCCGACACGCGCCCGTCGGGCGTCGGCCGCACCGAGTAGCCGGAGGCGACCGTTCGGTCCTTCGCGTTCTGGTTGTAGTCGAGGAACACGCCGTGGCGCTCCTCCTTCCACCACTTGCTGGTGGCCAGGTGCGGCTCGCGCCGCTCCACCTCGCGCGCCAGCGCGACCGCGGCGCGGCGGACCTCCGGGAACGTCCAGCGCGGCTCGATCCGCGCGTAGACGTGGAAGCCCCGGGAGCCCGACGTCTTCGGCCAGCCGGTCAGCCCGAAGTCCTCGAGCACCTCGCGTGTGGCCAGCGCGACATCGAGGATCTGCTCCCAGTCGACGCCGGGCACCGGATCGAGGTCGACGCGGAGCTCGTCGGGATGATCCAGGTCGCTCGCACGCACCGGATGCGGGTTCAGGTCGATGCACCCGAGGTTCACGATCCACGCGAGCTGCGCGGCGTCGCGCACCACGATCTCGTGCGCGGTCCTGCCCGACGGGAACTTCAGCTCGACCGTCTCGATCCACTCCGGCCGCGGATCCGGCGCACGCTTCTGGAAGAAGAACTCCCCGGCGGCGCCGTGGACGTAGCGCTTCAACGCCATCGGCCGTCCGCCGACCGCGCGCAGCGCCCCGTCGGCCACGGCCAGGTAGTAGCGGACCAGGTCGAGCTTCGTCAGGCCGAGCTCGGGGAAGAAGATCTTCTCCGGGTTCGAGACCGCGACCTCGCGCCCGGCGACGTCGAGCAGCTCCTTGCGGGCCGGCATCGCCACCACGATAGACGTGAGAGCATCGCGTCATGACGAGCGTCCTGGTGGCCACGGACGACGGGCTGCGGACCTTCGACGAGCGCGGCAACGACGTGGGCCACGAGCTTGACGGTCACGCGGTCGGGCCGCTCCTGGCCGACGGGCCGGAGCGGTGGGCGGTCGTTGACCGGTCGCAGGTCTTCCATCGACCTGATGCGAACGCCGATTGGTCGACGTTGGTGTCGCTCGAGGAACTGCAGGCGACCTGTCTCTCGTTCACCGACCGGTTGTTGATCGGAACGTCGTCGGCCCGGTTGCTCCAGGTGGTCGATGGGGCGGGGAACTTCCTGGACGGGTTCGATGCCGCCGAAGGCCGGGGCGACTGGTACACCCCATGGGGCGGTCCGCCCGACACACGATCGATCTCGGAGTGGGGCCGCGACGTCTACGTGAACGTGCACGTGGGCGGGATCCTGCGAACGAGCGACGCTGGGGCGAGCTGGACGCCCACGATCGACATCCACGCCGACGTGCACCGGGTGGCCACGGCCGAGGAGCTCGTGCTGGCGGCATGTGCCGGCGGGCTGGCGACCAGCACCGACCGCGGCGCGACGTGGTCGATGCGCGCCGACGGGCTGGAGGGTGGTGTGTACCTGCGGGGCGTGACGGTGTGCGGCGACTCGGTGCTGGTCTCGGCGTCCGAGGGTCCGCGCGGCGGCCGGGCCGCGATCTACCGTGGCGCGCTCGCGGCCGAGGGCGGGTTCGAGCGGTGCACGGAGGGGCTGCCGGAGGCGTTCGACGACAACGTCGACAGCCTGTGGCTGGACTCGCCGCCGGACGGATCGTTCGCGGCGTTCGGCACCGGCGACGGACGGCTATTCGGCTCGGACGACGTCGGCGCCTCCTGGAGCGAGCTGGCGACGGGCCTGCCGCCGATCGCGGCGGTGCTCGTCCTTCCCTGACGACATGGCACGGCGGCCGGGACCGGCGATCGCCGTAGTGGTTGCGATCGCGCTGGCGGCCACCGCCTGCACCGCGTCGGCCACGTGGTCGCCGCCTCCTCTGCGCGTCGAGCCCGTGACGGCCGCCGCGCCGGCGCCGGTGAACCGGCCCGTGCGTTTCCTGGGGCGTGTGTCTCGGATCGGGCCGCAGCTTCGGGCCCGGTTGGTCGGCCGCAACTGGCGTCCCGGGTGTCCGGTGCCGATCGGCGACCTCCGGGTGGTGTGGGTCACGTACCGGACGTTCGACGGAGGCGCCGCGCGCGGGCCGCTGGTCGTGAACGCGCGGGTCGCGCACGACGTCCTGTCGGTGTTCCGGACGCTCTACCGTGCGCGGTTCCCGGTCCACCGGATCGGCCTGCCGCCCCGCTATCGGCCGCCGCGGCGGATCGACTGGTTCTCGACCCGCGACCTGACGAGCTCGTACAACTGCCGCCCCGCCACGGGCAACCCCGGGTCGCTCTCGCAGCACTCCTACGGGTGGGCGATCGACATCAACCCGCTCGAGAACCCCTACGTCGGGCCGGACGGGAAGGTGCTGCGGCGCGCGGCGAAGCCCTTCCTCGACCGCGCACGCCACGCGCGCGGGATGATCCACGCGGGCGACGTCGTCGTGCGGGCGTTCGCGGCGATCGGCTGGCGCTGGGGTGGCGACTGGCACACGCTGAAGGACTACATGCACTTCTCGCTCACCGGCCGGTGAGCTCGCGATCACCGGGAGGTTCGATGCGGTTCATCGAAGGCACCGAGGCGACGATCGCCTACGACCAGATCGGCGAAGGGCCCGACGTGGTGTGGGTCGCGGGCGGCGGCGGCCTGGCCTCCGACTGGCTGCCGTACCAGATGCCGTTCTTCCGCGACGGGTTCCGCAACACGATCTTCGACAACCGCGGGATCGGCGGAACGACCACCGAGGTGCCGCAGCCGTGGCCGCTCGAGACGTTCGGACGTGACACCGCCGAGGTGATCGAGGCCGTGTGCTCGCCGCCGGTCGCGATCGTCGGCATCTCGTTCGGCGCCGCGATCGTGCAGCAGGTGGCGCTCGACCGGCCGGACCTGCTGCGGTGCGCGATCGTGATGGGAACCGGCGCACGCAGCGTCGAGTGGGGATGGGACTACCAGAAGGCCGAGATCGACTTCCGCAAGGCCGGCGGCTCGCTCGACGGCATGATGGCCGTCACGCACTACGCGGCGACGATGTATCCCGCGCGCGTGCTCGGGGACCGTGAGCTGTGGCCCCGCCTGCGCGCGGAGCTGCTCGCGTGGATCGAGACCGGCGAGAACGAGGTCTCGCTGATCCCGCAGTGGGAGGCGTGCCTGCTCTACGACCAGCGCGAGCAGCTGCCGTCGTGCACCGTGCCGATGCACGTCCTGTCGTTCACCGAGGACGTGCAGGCGCCGCCGCAGGACGCGGAGGAGCTGGTCGAAATGACGCCGACGGCGGAGCTGCACGTGTTCGAGGGGATGGGCCACTGCTCGATCTACGGCCACAGCCACGACGTGCTGAACCCGTTCATCCGGCAGCTGATCGAGCGATATCAGTGACGCGATGAACATGCGGACGGTGCCGTCGGGGAGCAGGAGGCTGTGCACCGGCGGGCCGCCGCCGCTGCCGAACTCGTCTATCGTCCGCGCATGCCCACGTCGGACGACGGCGACCGCGAGGATGATCCGCGGATAACGCCCGAGGAGATCAGAGCGCTGGTCACGTCGGCTGCCCAGCTCGTCCGCCAGCTCTACGTGTTCCCCGACGTCGGTCAGCAGCTCGGCGAACTCCTCGAGGCCAACGCGAACGGCGGTCGCTACGACGACGCCGGCCGTCCGAACGGGCTGGCCGACGCCGTGACCCACGACCTGCAGTCGATCAACGGTGACCGGCACCTGCGGCTCCGGTATGAGGCCGACGAGATCCCCGACCTTCCGAGCGACGAGATGTTGCTCGCCATGCTCACGAAGCAGGCGCGTGCGTCACTCGATGGTGTCGCGGAGATCGGTCGTCACGAGCCGAACGTCGCACATCTCGAGCTCGGCCCGGTGCTGTACCCGCCGGCGATCGCCGGCGAGAGCATCGCCGCGGCGATGACCGTGGTTGCCGACGCCGATGCGCTCATCCTGGACCTCCGCGGAACCCGTGGCGGGGACCCCACCACCGTCGCCCTCGTGTGCAGCTACCTCTTCGACGAGCCGACCCACCTGCTCGACTTCTACGAGCGCGAGACCGACACGATCGCTCAGTCCTGGACCGTGGCCTAGTCCCCGGGCGACGGTTCGGTGCCGAGAAGCCGCTGTACGTGCTCACCAGCTCGGCGACGTTCTCCGGGGGCGAGGAGCTCGCCTATGACCTGCAACAGCTCGGCCGGGCAACCGTCATCGGCGAAACGACCGGCGGCGGCGCACATCCGCGGATCGGTCGACGCATGCATCCCCACCTGGAGCTGACGGTGCCGACCGGAAGGCCCGTCAGCCCGAAGAGCGGGACCAACTGGGAGGGCGTCGGCGTGATCCCGGATATCCCCGTAGCGGCTGCGCAAGCGCTCGACGTGGCCCTCGAGCACGCGCTGCGCGCGATCGCGGTCATCGACGGCTGAGCCGGGCGGGAGCGAGCGTCGGCGCATCCCCGGGCCCCGGATCGGGAGGGTGATCCTCGGACCTCGACGGTCTCGGACGTGATGACCGTCACGGCGTCGTGAGCCGCGTGCCCGTAGCATCGAACACATGTTCGATTCGACGGTGGCAGGCGTGTGAGCGAGCTGCGTTCCGCCGTGGAGGCGCTGCAGGCCGAGACGCTCGCCGAGTTGCCGGACGCGCGGATCGAGGAGGACTTCGCGGAACTGCAGCGCGTGCTCGACCTGCTGGAGGTCGAGCGTCTGCGACGGCTGGCGGAGATCGAGCGCCGGTGCCTGTATCAACGCGAAGGGCACCTCTCCGCCGCGTCGTGGCTCTCGGACCGGTTCCACGTTGCCTGGGGCGTCGCGCGCAGCAGCACGCGGGTCGCTCGGGCCCTCGAGCACATGCCGGCCACGCAGCGCGCGCTCGGCGCCGGTGACGTCTCGATGTCCGCGGCGCGGATGCTCGTGGACGCACGCGAGCCCGATCCCAGATCGTTCGCTCGCTCCGAGGAGACGCTCGTCGAGGCGGCACGGATCCATTCGATCTCGGGGCTGCGCCAGGTGGCGTCGGTGTGGCGCCAGCAGGTCGAGAGCACGCGCCGGGAGTCCGGACAGGACGTGTTGCACGCACGCCGGCGGCTGTCGGCGTCCCTGACCTTCCAGGGGATGGTTCGGGTCGACGGGGACCTCGACCCGGAGTCCGGCGAGGCGCTCCTCACGGCGTTACGAGCGGTGATGGACGCAGACGCCCGCGTCGGCAAGGACCGGCGGGCGCGGACGCACGCCCAACGACGCGTCGACGCCCTGCATCAGATCTGCCGTTCGTGGCTGGACGCCGGCGACCGGCCGAGCGTCGCGGGCGAACGCCCGCACGTCACGGTGACGGTTCCGGCGCACGCGGTTGCGGATCCCGGCGCGGGCGTGGCGGAGCTCGACCACGTCGGGCCCGTTCCCGCCGAGGTCGCGCGGCGGATAGCGTGCGACGCGTCGTTGATGCGGGTCGTGATGGCACCACCGTCCCAGCCGCTCGACGTCGGCCGTCGGACGCCGGTCGTGCCGCCCGCGATCCGGCGCGCGGTGATCGCGCGCGATCGCACCTGCCGGTTCCCGGGCTGCGACCGGCCGCACACGTGGTGCGATGCGCACCACGTGACGCACTGGGCCGACGGCGGCCACACGGCGTTGTCCAACCTCGTCCTCCTGTGCCGGCGTCACCACCGGCTCGTGCATCGGCCGGGCGGGTTCCAGGTGGCGATGGTCGACGGCCGTGCCGTCTTCGAACGCCCCGGAGGCGGGCGGCTCGAGGACCGGGCTCCCTCGTAGCGCGATCGTCGGAAGGGGTGTATCGTCCGCGTCAGGTATTTGGACTAGACATTCGCCCAAATCGGGAGGCGGCCCTGGACCTCGACGCGCTGGACGCCGCGATCTCCGAACGGGCCGAGGCCGCGTTCGGCTTCCTCGAGCGACTGGTCGCCGCCCCCAGCACGGTCGGGAACGAGCACGAGGCTCAGGCGGTCGTCGAGCAGGAGCTGAAGCGGCTCGGGTTCGAGGTCGAGCGCCTCCCGATCCCGGAGTCGATCGGCCGGGACCCGCTCGCCGGCGTTCCACAGACGTCCTACGCGGGCCGCCACGACGTGGTCGGGCGTCTCGGCGAGGGCGGCGGCCCATCGCTCCTGCTCAACGGGCACATCGACGTGGTGCCGGCGGAACGACCCGACCTGTGGACGTCACCCCCGTTCGAGGCGCGCCGCGAGGGTGACCGGCTGTTCGGACGGGGCGCGGGCGACATGAAGGGTGGCTTCGCGATGGCCGCGCTCGCCCTCGAGGCCGTGCTCGCCACCGATCCAGCGGCGATCGCCGGGCCGCTCATGTTCGTCTCGGTCCTCGAGGAGGAGTGCACCGGCAACGGCACGCTGGCGGCCGCGCGAGCGGGCGTGCTCGCCGATGCCGTCCTGCTCCCCGAGCCGAGCGGCCTCGACCTGCTGCTGGCCGGCGTCGGGATCCTGTGGCTCGACGTCGTGCTGACCGGGCACGGCGCGCACGCGCAATCGGCCGACCGCGCCGTGAACCCGGTCCTGCTCGCGATGCCGATCGTGGCGGCCCTCCGCGACCTCGAGCGAGAGATGAACCTCCGGATCGAACCCGCGATGCGGGGCCATCCGCATCCGTACAACCTGAACGTGGGGACCTTCGAGGCGGGCGACTGGCCCTCGAGCGTGCCGGCGGTGGCAACGCTGCGCGTGCGCCTGGGCCATCCGACGGCGTGGTCGGCCGAGGAGGCCGAACGACGCGTCCGCTCGGCGATCGCCGCCGCGGCCGAGGACGAGCCGTGGCTGCGCGAGCACCCGCCGGCGATCCGGACCTCGGGCTTCCGGGCGCGCGGCTACGCGCTGCCGCTCGACGATCCGCTCGCGCGCCGCGTCGCGGCGGCGCACCACGACGTGCTCGGAGAGCCGCCGGCGGTGACGCCGACCCCCAGCACCACCGACGCTCGCCTCTACCTGAACGACTTCGACGTGCCGGCCCTGTGCTACGGCCCGGTGGCGCACGACATCCACGGGATCGACGAATCGGTCGAGCTGTCCTCGATCGTGTCGGGAGCTCGCGTGCTCGCGCGCGTGCTCGCCGGCTGGTACACGAACGACGGGAGCGCGTCGTGACCGTCGTGTCGAGCCTGTCGATCCTCGAGCCGATGCGCCTGCGCAGCGGGGGCGAGCACGTGGCCGACCGGCTCGTCACCGCGATCGCGCTCGGCGAATTCGTGCCGGGCCAGCGCCTGCCGCCGGAGCGTGAACTCGCCGTGACGCTCGGCGTGAGTCGGACCACCGTCCGTGAGGCGATCCAGCGCCTCGCCGCGATGGGCTACGTCGAGGTGCGCCGCGGCCGGACCGGCGGCGCCTACGTCCTGGAGGGCATGGGCCCCGAGGCGAACGAGATGATCCGCCGCACGCTGCTCCCCGAGTGGTCCAACCTGCAGCACCTCCTGGAGTTCCGCCAGCTCGTCGAGCCGCTGATCGCGAAGACCGCCGCCGAACGGGCGACGCCGGCCGACGCCGAGCGGATCCGGGCCGCGCTCGCCGGGTACCTCGACGCCGGCACCGATCGCGAAGCTTCGCGCGCGGCCGACGAGGCGATGCACGCGGCGATCGCCACCGCGACCGGCAACCCGTACCTCGTCAGCCTGAGCGCGCAGATCCGCCGGCAGATCAGCCTGGGCTTCGGCGCGGAGCCGTACAGCCCCGAGATCCGCGCGCGCGCCGTGAAGGATCACACCGCGCTCGCCGAGGCCGTGATCGCCGGCAAAGCGACCACCGCGGTCCGCGTGGCCGAGCGCCACTTCCGTCTCACCGAGACGGTGATGCGCGAGCTCGTGACCCGGATCAGCGCGGGGAAGGGCGGCGCGACGTGAGTCCCCGCGCGCGGTTCATCCTGCGGCGCCTGGCGCTCGCGATCCCGGTGATCGTGGCGATGAGCGTGTTCGTGTTCCTGATGATCCATCTGGTGCCGGGCGATCCGGTGCAGACGATGCTCGGGTTCCGGGCAACACCACAGAACGTCGCGACGGTCCGCGAGCAGCTCGGCCTGGACCGGCCGCTCCTGGCCCAGTACCTGACGTGGGCCGGGGGCCTGTTGCACGGCAACTTCGGCGAGGACTTCATCAGCCACACGCCGGTCTCGACGCTGCTCCGGCAGCGCCTGCCCGTCACGATCGAGCTGACCCTCCTGTCGATGACCCTCGCGGTGCTGGTCGGCGTCCCGTTCGGCGTGCGCGCTGCGGCGCGTCCCGGCGCGGTGCGCCACCTCAGCGAGGGCTGGGTCGTCGGCGGCATCGCGATCGCCGACTTCTGGCTCGGCATCATGCTCGTGCTGCTGTTCGCCGGGATCTGGCAGCTCCTGCCGCCGTCGGGCTACGTGCCGTTCCTCAAGGACCCCGCGCAGAACCTGCGCTACCTCGCGCTGCCCGTGCTCGCGCTCGCGTTCGGAGAGTCCGCGTACATCCTGCGGACCACGCGCGGCGCGATGGAGGAGGTCCTCGGCACGCAGTACGTCCTGTTCCTGCGCGCGAAGGGGATCCCCGAGCGGCGCATCGTCTATCGGCACGCGCTCCGCAACGCCGCCGCGCCGATCGTCACGGTGGTCGGGATCCAGTTCGGCGTGCTGCTGGGCGGCGCGATCGTGATCGAGACGCTGTTCGCGCTGCCCGGCGTCGGGCGGCTGATCGTCACGTCGATCCAGCAGCAGAACTACGTGGTGGTGCAAGGCGGCGTGCTCGTGGTCGCGATCCTGTTCATCCTGGTCACGCTCGTCACCGACGTGATCGTCGGCTGGCTCGACCCCCGGATCGAGGAGGGCGCGGCCGCATGAGCCTCGCCGTCGCCGTCGCCGCTCCCCCGCGCCGGTCGATCTGGCGCCGCGGGATCCTGTCGTCCCGCAAGGGCCGGATCGGCTTCGGGATCCTCGTCGGCCTGCTGGCGGTCGCCGTGTTCGCACCGTTGATCGCGCCGCACGATCCGAACGCGATCGACGCGTCGCGGATCCTGGCGCCGCCGGACCTCACGCACCCGTTCGGCTCGGATGCGCTCGGGCGCGACGTGCTCTCCCGCGTGATCTACGCCTACCGCGTGTCACTGGGCGTGGCGGTCGGCTCCACGCTGCTGGCGTTCCTGGTGGGCGTCCCCCTCGGCCTCTACGCCGGCTACCACGGCGGCTGGGTCGACACGGCGATCATGCGACCGATCGACATGGTGCTGGCGCTGCCGGCGATGCTGCTCGCGGTCGCCCTGATCGCGGTCCTCGGCCCCGGTACGAACATCTCGGCGATCGCGATCGCGATCATCTACATGCCGATCCTCGCACGGGTGGTGCGCAGCTCGACGCTCGTGGTGGCGTCCCAGACCTACATCGAGGCGGCGCGGGCGCGCGGCACGTCGCACCGCCGGATCATCGCGAGCCACGTCTTCCCGAACGCGGTCGGGCCCGCGATCGTCCAGGCGACGGTCCTGATGGGGTTCGCGCTGCAGATCGAGGCGGCGCTGTCCTTCCTGGGCCTGGGCGCGCAGCCGCCGACGCCATCGCTGGGGTCGATGCTCGCCGACGGCCGGGACGTGCTCACGCAGGCGCCGTGGGTCGAGATCTTCCCGGGCGTCGCGATCGCGATCACGGTGCTGGCGTTCAACTTCTTCGGCGACGGGCTGCGCCTGCGCCTGGATCCGCGGGGGGTCGCGTCGTGAGCGCGCCGGCGCCGCTGCTCGCGCTCGAGCACGTGCACGTCGGGTTCGCCACCGACGAAGGCGTGGTCTCGGCGGTCAGCGACGTCTCGCTCGCGGTGAACGCCGGCGAGATCTTCGGGCTCGTCGGCGAGTCCGGCTGCGGCAAGACCACGCTCGCGATGGCCGCGATGGGGCTGCTGCCACACAGCGCCTCGGTGCACGGCGCGGTGCGGTTCGAGGGCCGCGACCTGGTCGGGCTGCCGGAGGAAGACCTCCGGCGGCTCCGCGGGGATCGGATCAGCATGGTGTTCCAGGATCCGATGACCTCGCTCGATCCGGCGTTCCCGATCGGCGACCAGGTCGCGGAGACGATCAGGGCACACCGTGACGTGGACAAGCAGCAGGCACGGGCGCGAGCGCTCGAACTGCTGGCCGGTGTCGGGATCCCCGAGCCCGAGCGCCGCTACGGCGACGCGCCGCACCGCCTGTCCGGCGGGATGCGCCAGCGCGTCGTGATCGCGACCGCCCTGGCGAACGAGCCGGCGCTGCTCCTGGCCGACGAGCCGACCACGGCGCTGGACGTGACGATCCAGTCACAGGTCCTCGACCTGCTGCGCGACCTCCGGGCGCGCCTGCGCACCACGATCGTGCTGATCACCCACGACCTGGGAGTGATCGCGCAGATCTGCGACCGCGTCGGCGTGATGTACGCCGGGCAGCTCGTGGAGGTGGCACCGGTCGCCGACATCTTCCGGGCGCCGCGGCATCCCTACACCCAGGCGCTGCTCGCGGCGCTGCCGAGCCAGCAGCAGGAGCCGGGGACGCTCCGGGTGATCCCCGGGCGCGTGCCGAACCTCGTCACGCCGCCGCCGGGCTGCCGCTTCGCGGGGCGGTGCCCTTCGGTGATGGACGTGTGCACCACGGTGCCGCCCCTCGCCCACGAGACCGATGCGCACCTGATCGCGTGTTGGCTCTCGGAGGCCACGAAACGCGCGGGGGCACCGGCCGGAGCGGCCGCGGGGGGCGCGGCGTGAGCGGGCGGGCGCTGGTCTCGGACGCGATGGCCCCGGCCCCGGTGCCGGGCGGGGAGCCGCTGCTCCGTGTCGAGGGCCTCGTGAAGCACTTCACCACCGACCGCGGCCTGCTCGGCTCGGGCGCCGTGCTGCACGCCGTCGACGGCGTGGACCTCGAGGTCCGTCCCGGCGAGGTGCTGGCGGTGGTCGGCGAGTCCGGCTCCGGCAAGAGCACGCTGGCGCGCTGCATCCTGCGGCTGCTCGATCCCACCGCCGGCCGGATCGTATTCGACGGCGTGGACGTCACGGGCTTGCGGGGCCGGCAGCTCGCGGCCTTCCGCCAGCAGGTCCAGCCGGTCTTCCAGGATCCGTTCAGCTCGATCGACCCCCGGTGGCGCGTGGGCCACAGCGTCGCCGAATCGCTGAACGCGTTCCGGATCGGCACGAAGGCCGAGCGTCGCGAGCGCGTGCTCGACCTCCTGGACCGGGTCGGCCTCGACCCGTCGCTCGCCAACCGTCGCCCGCACGAGCTCTCCGGCGGGCAGCGCCAGCGCGTGGGGATCGCGGCCGCGCTCGCGCCCGCGCCGAAGCTGATCGTCGCGGACGAGCCGGTCTCGGCCCTCGACGTCTCGGTGCAGGCGCAGGTACTGAACCTGCTCGCGGATCTGCGCCGCGACCTCGGCCTCGCGATCGTGTTCGTGGCCCATGACCTGGCCGTCGTCGAGCACATCAGCCACCGCACCGCCGTGATGTACCTCGGCCGGATCGTCGAGACCGGGCCGACCGGGGCCGTGTTCCGCGATCCGAAGCACCCGTACACGAAGGCGCTCCTGGAAGCGATCCCCCATCCCGATCCGGAGCACGAGCCGGCCGGCGGCGGCCTGCAGGGCGAGATCCCCAGCGCGATCGCGCCGCCCTCGGGCTGCCGGTTCCGGACCCGATGCCCCGTGGCGATCGAGCGGTGCGCCACGGAGGACCCGGCGATGACGTCGTTCGGCGGCGCGCACGACGCCGCCTGCCACGTCGCCGCCGCCGAGCTCACCGCGACCTGAGGCCCGCACGGAAGGGAAGGAGCGAGGGATGCCCACCGCCAACGTCAACGGGATCGAGATCAACTACCGGCTCGAGGGCGACGGGCCCGAGACGATCGTGCTCGTGAACGGGCTGGCCGACGATCTGGAGACCTGGGTCCTGCAGATGGACGACCTGCTGGGCGCCGGCTACCGGGTGCTCCGGTTCGACAACCGCGGTGTGGGCCAGACGAGCACACCGCCCGGGCCCTATACCAGCCGGATGATGGCCGACGACACGAAGGCGCTCGTCGACGAGCTCGGCATCACCGGGTTCCACCTGATGGGCACGTCGATGGGCGGCATGATCGCGCAGGAGTACGCGATCAACCACGGCGCCGACCTGAAGAGCGCCACGTTCTCCAGCACCTACGCGGCGCCGGGGCCGTTCTGCTCGCGGATGTTCTCGATGTGGCACGACATGGCGCCGGTGAACGGGGTTCCGTTCATCATGCGCGACGTCACGCTCTGGGCCTTCACGCTGCCGTTCTTCGATGAGCGGGAGGACGAGCTGAAGGAGTTCGAGGGCGAGATGGCCACGATGCCGATGTCGGTCGAGACCTACCTCGCGCAGCTCAGCGTGATCCAGACGCACGACACCACCGACCGGATCGGCGGCATCTCGGGGTTCCCCGTCCTCGTGATGGCCGGCGAAGAGGACATCCTGATCCCCGTCCGACTCTCCAAACGCCTGCAGGAGAGCATCCCCTGGGCGGACTGGGCCACGTCGAAAGGGGGGCACGCATCCATGTGGGAGCACCCGGCGGAGTTCAACCGGACGTACCTGGAGTGGCTCGGCCGGCACGCCTGAGCCGACACGAAGGAGGGGGACGCATGGACCGGAACGACGAAGAACGGCGGGCGGAAGCGCTCGCCCGGAGCTTCCTGAAGGGCGACCTGTCGCGGCGCGCGTTCCTGCAGCGGGCCGGCGGGTTCAGCTTCGCGGCGCTCACCGCCACGAGCCTCGGGGCCGTGCTGGCGGCGTGCTCGAAGTCGAGCTCGTCCGCGACCACGAGCGGTGCGCCGGCGACCGGATCGCCGACCGCCGGCGGCACGCTCCAGGCGGCGCTGACCGGTGAACCCGACACGATCGACCCCGCGACCTCGACGATCTACACGGGCGCGCAGGTCTACGACAACATCTTCAACAAGCTGATCGACCTCGATCCGTCGAACAACTTCTACGGCCAGCTCGCCACGAAGTGGACGAACCCCGACGACAAGACCTGGGTCTTCGACCTCGTGGACACCGCGACGTTCCACAACGGCGAGAAGTTCGGACCGCAGGACGTCGTCTACACGTTCGAGCGGATCTTGAACCCGAAGACGGCCAGCTCCTACGCGCCCCTGTACGACGCGATCGACAAGGTCGAGGCCAGCGGCCCCACGCAGGTCACGTTCCACCTGAAGACCCCGTTCGGGCCGTTCCTGTCGAACCTGGCGAACAACGGCGAGATCGTGAACCAGAAGGCGATCGAGTCGAAGGACCCGGCGCGCAACGCGATCGGCACCGGGCCGTTCGAGTTCGTCGAGTGGGTGCAGGGCGACCACATCACGCTGAAGAAGAACCCGAGCTACTTCCTGCAGGGCAAGCCCTACCTGGACGGGATCGACTTCAAGTTCCTGAACGTCGACCAGAGCCGGATCGACGCGCTGCGCTCGGGCGAGCTGAACTGGTCCGACGCGGTGCCGCTGCAGCAGCTGAACACGCTGAAGACGGACCCGGACTTCAACTACGTCACCTCGGCGAACGCCGGCATCCCCGACTACATCGCGATGAACACGAAGCAGCCGCCGTTCAACGACAAGCTGGTCCGGCAGGCCGTGTACTGGGCGCTGGACCGCGACGAGATCCGGCAGGTGGCGTACTTCGGCGCCGGCGAGTCCGGGATCGAGGAGGTTCCGACCGGCTCCAGCTGGTTCGACGGCTCGCCGCTGGTGACCCCCGACACCGACAAGGCGAAGTCGCTGCTCCAGCAGGCCGGCGTGACCACGCCGCTCCAGGTCGAGTACCTCGGGCTGCCGCAGTACCCCGAGCTGCTCAAGACCGGCGAGGTGATGAAGGAGCAGCTCGCGGCCGTCGGGATCACGTTGAACATCAAGCAGGTGCAGGTGGGCGTGTGGTTCGACGCCTTCATCAAGGGCAACTACCAGATCACGTCGGCGTACCAGGAGCGGACGATCGACCCCGACAACTTCTACGCCCTGGTGATCCACTCCGGCGGCGACATCAACACGACCGGCTACTCGAACAAGCAGGCCGACCAGCTGATCGACCAGGCGCGGACCGAGACCGACACCTCGAAACGGTTCGACCTGTACAAGCAGCTGCGCCAGATCGTGTTCGACGACTCGCCGATCGTGTTCGCGCACTACGAGACGATCAACTACCTGATGCAGAAGAACGTCGTCGGCTCCACGGTGAACCCCACGCTCGAGCTTCGGATGCAGGACGTGGGCTTCGTCACGCCGCCGTCGTCCTAGGCGAGAGCGGGCCGGCCGCGGGCCTCCGGGCGCGCGGCCGGCTCGCCTATCATCGCCGGCCATGAGCGGGGAACGGCGGCGGTCGCCGACCGAGGGACCGGAGCGCCTCGAGGCGTTCAGCGACGCCGTGATCGCGGTGATCATCACGATCCTCGCGCTCGGCCTTCGCCCGCCGATCGACCCCGGCGCGCATGCGCTCCGCGACGCGATCCCGGGCCTGCTGATCTACGTCCTGGCCTTCGTGTTCCTCGCGATCTACTGGAACAACCACCATCACCTGCTGCGCGCGACCCGGTACATCAGCGGCGAGGTGATGTGGGCGAACATGCTGCTGCTGTTCTGGTTGTCGCTGGTCCCGGTCTCGATCGAATGGATCCGGGACACGTTCAAGTGGGGATGGCTCGACCAGCACCTCCCGGTGGCCGCGTTCGGCGTCGTCGCGATCGGTGCCGCCCTCGCCTACGCGTGGCTCGTGCGGGCGATCATCCGAGCGAACGGACGCGACTCGGAGGTGGCCCTGGCGATCGAGCGAGACTTCAAGGGGAACGTTTCGCTGGCGATCGAGCGAGACTTCAAGGGGAACGTTTCGCTGGCGATCTACGCGGTCGGGGTCGC
>DATHCP010000059.1:0-9220 GCA_035490535.1 Actinomycetota bacterium | reverse complement strand
ACGATCACGCGGGGACCTCCCGCGCGATCGCGGCGAACGCCTCCAGCCCCAGTTCCTCCGGGCGGGCCGACGGCGCGACACCGCAGGACCCGAGGAGATCGTCGGCGGCCGCCCCGTCCAGCCCGAGCCGCCGCAGGGCGTTCCGCATCGTCTTGCGGCGCTGCGCGAACGCCTCGTCCACGACCGCCCACAGCCGTTCGGGGTCGACGTCGACGGCCGGCGCGGGCCGTCGATCGAGGCGCACCACGGCCGAGCCGACCGACGGGGCCGGCCAGAACACGCGGGCGCCGACGCGACGCAGCACGGTCGCCTCCGCGGCGTAGGCGACCCGGAGGCTCACCGCGCCGAACCCCTCTTCGCCGGGGCGCGCCGCGAGGCGCTCGGCCACCTCGCGCTGGACCATCACGACCACGCGCGCGATCCGCGGCACGTCGCGCAGGACGTCGAGCACGAGCGGCGTCGCGATGTTGTACGGGAGGCTGCCGGCCAGGACCCAGGGATCCGTACCGGGACCGAGCGTCGCGCTCCAGTCGAGCGCCATCGCGTCGGCCTCCAGGACGCGGACCCGGTCGCCGGCCGCGTCCCGCAGCGCGGAGGCCGCACGCCGGTCGACCTCGACCGCGACGACGCCGGCGCCCGTCGCCGCGAGCGGGAGCGTCAACGAACCGAGCCCCGCACCGATCTCGATCACGCGGTCGCCCGCGCCGGCCTCGGTCGCGCCGGCGATCCAGCGAGCGAGGTTCGGATCGATCAGGAAGTGCTGCCCGAGCGCCTTCGTGGGATGGACGCCATGGCTCGCCGCGAGCCGGCGGATCTCGGCCGCGCCGAGCCCGGCCTCACCAGTCGAGGACGACGTGGAGGACGCCGTGGCCGAGCGGCTGGAGCCGCTGGAACGCCTCGGGCGAGAGGTCGATGACACGCCCCGGTGCGAACGGTCCCCGGTCATCGATCACCACGGTAACGGAGCGCCCGCTGTCCAGATCCGTGACCGTCACCCTCGTGCCGAACGGCAGCCACGGATGCGCGGCCGTCAGGCCGCTCCACGGTGGGTCGTACCACGTCGCGAGACCCTCCTGGCTCGTCGCCCCGGTGCCCGGCTCCGCGAGCGCTCCCTGGGACATCGCGAGCGGCGCCGACAGCACCTCCTGGGTGGTCGGCGCGCGCAGCACGGTCTGGGACAGCACCTGCTGCGCGACGATCCGGCCGTTCAGCACCGTCACCCGAACCACCTGCTGCGCGAGGCCCGCCGCGCCGGCGCGGACGACCTGGACGGTCCCGGGGCTGAGCGCGCTCGAGTATCGCGTGTGGACCGCGAACGGCAGCGCCGTGATCCGACGCTGGCCGAAGACCTCCCGGCTGTCGTAGTGAACCGTCATGCCGGGGAGGAGGGGGGTGCTGGGTGGTGGCGCGACGCGGTCGTCAGCGTCGGGTTGGATCCCCATGGCCGAGAGGAGCGCCCCGACCGTTCCCGCGTTCGTGGCGACGTCGTGCACCTTCCCCGACACGACGGCTCGAACCGAGACGACCGAGGGACCGACGCCGGCCGCGTAGGCCGTCGCCTGCACCGGGTCCTTCGCCGTCCTCCCGAACGGCTCCGGCCCCGGTTGCTCCACCACCCAGACCCCCACACCGGAGGGCCCGACCGCCGCTCGGAACGCGTCCGCCGGCATCCCCGGCGGCGGGCTCACGATGACGGTCATCCCATCCGCCAGGGAGGTCCCCGGCGGCGGCTGGACCTGCAACCCGACGGACAGCGGCACGCCCTCGGATCGCAGCAGTTCCCCGACGTTCGTCGACGTGGTCCGGATCGACTCCGGTGTTCCGCCGACGACGAGGGTCACGTCCTTGTGCCATGCGAACGACAGCGCGGTGCCGACGAGCGCGATGCCGATCGTCAGCACGGCGGCTTGCAGCGCGCGATGGATCTGCAGGCGCCGTACGCGCGTCGGTCGAACCATCTCCGTTCCGATCGCTCGGGGATGGCCTCAGGGGGAAGTGACGCGGGCTCGCACCCGGCCTGACGGAAGCCCTCCGTCGCATGGGTGCCCACCCTACCGAACCCTCAACCCTCACTGCAACCTTGAGACCGAACGTGCGTTCGCGGCTCATCGGAGGCCCGGGAACGCCGCGTGCGCGTTGTTCGCGGTCGCCTTGACCAGCGTTTCCAACGGCTCCTCGCGCACGCGCGCGATCGCGTCGAGGGTGTGGAGAACGTTCTGCGGCGCATTGTCACGGCCGCGCAGCGGCTGCGGCGCCAGGAACGGCGAGTCGGTCTCGACCAACAGACGATCGTTCGGCACCGCCGCGGCCGCGCGCCGCAGCTGCTCGTTCTTGGGGTACGTCACGTTCCCTGCGAACGACAGCCAGTAGCCGCGTTCGACACACTCGCGCGCGATCGTCGCGTCGCCGCTGAAACAGTGGATCACGACGCGCTCGGCGCCGGCGTCGGCCAGAACCTCGAGGACGTCCGGCCACGCGTCGCGGACGTGCACCACCATCGGCTTGCCCGATTCGTTCGACAACGCCACGTGCGCCCGGAAGGTCCGGATCTGATCCTCGCGGGGCGAGCGCATCCGGAACCAATCCAGACCGCACTCCCCCACGGCGATCACTCGGGGGTCGTGCAGGAGCTCCTCCACGCGCGCGCTGACGGAACCGGTGAACGTGGCCGCGTCGTGCGGGTGCACGCCGGCGGTGGCGAACACACCCTCGATCGAATCGGCGATCTCGAGCGAGCGGCGGCTGGTTTCCACGTCCACGCCCACGCAGATCAGGCGCTCCACGCCCGCGGCCCTCGCGGTCTCGACCGCGACTGCAGGTTCCACCTCCATCAGGAACAGGTGGCAGTGGGTGTCCACCGCTCCCGACTGCACCGGCAGTTCAGGGTTCTTCTCGCCCATCCGGCGCCGACGATACCCGGTCTCAACTTCCGGTGAACAGGGGGAGCTTCACGTGAAACATGAAGCCGGGAAGGCTCAGCCGGCGGTTCAGGAGGCGGGTGGTCCCGAACGCCTCAGGCGTCGGTGTCCAGCCGAGGGAAGAGGCCCTCGCCCTTGACGGTTCGCGTGCCGGGAGCGAGCCCGCCCCACGCCAGGTCGGCGGGAACGCGCCGGTCGGCGACCTCGCCCCCGATCCCGAGCTGGCCCCACAGGCGCTGCGCGGCGCTCGGCATCACCGGCTGGATCAAGATCGCGAGCACGCGCAGGACCTCCGCCGACGCGTAGAGGACGCCCGCAAGCTCCTCCCGCCGTTCGGGGTCCTTCGCGACCTTCCAGGGCTCCTTCTCCACCAGGTACTGGTTGGCGCGGGCGACCACGCGCCAGACGTCGCCCACGCCGGCGGTCAGGCGGACGGCCAGCATGTGCTCGTCGCAGTCGCGGCCGGCCTCCTCGACCACGGCCGGAAGGTCCGCGGCCGCGGACGGATCGCTCCCCGGCTCGGGCACCCGGCCGTCGAAGTAGGAGCCGATCATCGCGAGCACGCGGGACGCGAGGTTCCCCAGCCCGTTCGCGAGCTCCGCGTTGTGGCGGTCCACCATCGCCTCCCACGAGAAGTTCCCGTCCTGCCCGTACTGGATCTCGCGCAGGAAGAACCAGCGGTACGAGTCCACGCCGAAATGATCGAGCAGCTGGAACGGATGGATGCCGGTGAGGTTCGTCTTCGACATCTTCTTCCCGCCGACCGTGAGGTACCCGTGGGCCCAGACCTGCATCGGCGGCTCGACGCCGGCGGCCAACAGCATCGCCGGCCAGTAGATCGCGTGCTGCCGAAGGATGTCCTTGCCGATCGAATGGATGTTCGCGGGCCACAGACGTGCGAACCGCACCGGATCGTCGGCGTATCCCGCCGCGGTGATGTAGTTCGTCAGCGCGTCGAACCACACATAGTTCACGTGGGTTTCGTCCCAAGGCAACGGCACGCCCCAATCGAACGTCGTCCGCGAGATCGAGAAGTCCTGCAGACCGTTGTTGATCAATGAGAGGACCTCGTTCCGTCGCGTCTCGGGCTCGACCGCCGCCGGATGCGCGGCGTAGTGCTCCAGCAGCCGGTCCGCGTAGGCGGAGAGGCGGAAGAAGTAGTTGTCCTCACGGAAGAACTCGACCGGGCGCTCGTGGATGGGGCAGAGCTCGCCGGGGAGCAGGTCGGACTCGGCGTAGTACAGCTCACAGGAAACGCAGTACAGGCCCTCGTAGTGCCCGCGGTAGATGTCGTCGCGGCCGTTGTCCTTGACCGCGAGCAGGATCTTCCGCACGGCCTCCTCGTGCCGCCGCTCGGTCGTGCGGATGTAGTCGTCGTAGGCGATGTCCAGCCGGGCCCAGACCTCCCGCCACCGGGGTTCCATCTGGTCGACCCAGTCGAGGGGGGTCATCCCGGCCGACTCGGCGGCTCGCTGGAGCTTCAGCCCGTGCTCGTCGGTGCCGGTGAGGTGGAAGACCTCCTCACCGCGGAGCCGGTGGTAGCGGGCGATCACGTCGGTCGCGACGGCGTTGTACGCGTGCCCGATGTGGGGCACGTCGTTCGGGTAGTAGATCGGCGTCGTGATGTAGAAGACGTCGCGGCCCATCCGAACATGCTACCGGCGCTCGTCCCGCCGGCCGGCGTCATGGCCTCAGGGCGCGACCGTGATCGCCGGAAGGCACCCTTGGTCGCGCCCGAGAAGCTCGAGGCCCTGGCGGTCGCCGGGTCCCCAGCCGTAGATCTGGTCCGGTGCCGTGTGCGGGGCGACCTCGCTCGAGAACATCAGCTCATCGGGCGCGCCGACGTGGTCGAGCCCCATCAGGTGTCCGAACTCGTGCTGCAGCACCAGCTCGAGGGAGTACCGGCCCGAGGACGCGAAGTCCTGCCCGGCGTCGACGACGATCACGCCGCTCCCGTATTGCTCGACGCCGGTGCCGAGGGCGGCCATCGGCTGGGTGAAGGCCAGCACGTCCCGGTCGTGGACGATCTGCTGGAACTGGGCGTCCGGAAGCCACGACACCAGCACGGGGAACGAGACGTGCTCGGCGAGGTTCGACACGCCGGCGTCGCGGACCTGATCGGTCGCCGTGCGTCTCGTGGTCCCGTCGAACGTGAACGCGACACCGCTGGCGGCGGTGACGTTCCCGGCCGCCTCGGCCACGTCGGTCACGGCTCCGGGGGGCGCGTTCGCGGTGTTGACCTGGTACTGGATCGGCTGGCAGGGGTTCCACCGAACCGGCCGGTCCGTGCCGGGGATCGTGTGGAGGAAGGCGAAGTCGCCGTGCGAGCGGCCGGCGCCGATCGCGATCGCCACCGCCAGGATCGGCAGGGCCAAGCCGGCCAGGGCGAGCCCGGCGATCACGCGGCGGCGGTTCGGGGCCGGCGGCGGGGGCGAGGGGCGGACGTCCGGTCGCGGCGGCACCGGGATCCAGCCCGTCGCGACCGGCGCGGGCGGCGGGACGTCGCTTCGGGGCTGCCAGGCCATACGTCCGTTATCGGTCGGTGACGAGCGCCCGATAGAGGTCGTTGGCCGCCACCCGGCGGCGCGCCGCGACCGTCCGGGCGGCTTCGCGCGCCCGCATCCCCGAATCGACCAGGGCGCGCGCCTCGGGGATCGCGGCGGTCAGCTCGCCGGCGACGTCGTCGTGGTCGCCCTCGAGCACCACGACGACCTCGCCCTTCGGCGCGGCGCCGCCCAGCTCGCCGAGCACGTCGGAGACCCGCCCGCGCAGGACCTCCTCGTGGAGCTTGGTCAGCTCGCGGCAGACGGCCACGCGCCGGTCGCCGAGGGTCGCGAGCACGTCGCGCAGCAGCGTCGCGACGCGCTGCGGCGATTCGTAGATCACGACCGTCCGGGGATCGCGCCGGAGGGTCTCCAGGCGCCGCGTACGCTCGCCGGCCTTCCTCGGCAGGAACCCCTCGAACGCGAACCGTTCCATCGGCAGGCCGCTGACGACGAGCGCCGCCACGAGCGCCGAGGGCCCCGGCACGACGCGGACGTCGATCCCCTCGCCCACCGCGGCCGCGACGAGGCGGTAGCCGGGATCGGACACGAGGGGCATGCCCCCGTCGGAGACGATCGCGATCGACGACCCCTGCCGGAGGCGGGCGAGCAATTCCGGCGTGCGCTCCCGCTCGTTGCCGTCGAACAGCGACACGAGCTTCGCCTTGACGCCGAAGCCCTGGAGCAGGCGGCCGGTCCGTCGGGTGTCCTCGGCCGCGATCAGGTCGACGCCGGCGAGCGTCTCCCGGGCGCGCGGCGACGCGTCGCCGAGGTTGCCGATCGGCGTCCCCACCACGAAGAGCGTTCCGGCCATCGCCAGGATGGTCCCACGGCCGGGCGGAAGCGGAGCCACCCGCTAGGCTCCGGCGGTGGCCGGGCATCGGACGTACGAGACGACGCCGCTGTGGAAGAAGCTCGGCATCGCGCAGGGAGCGCGCGTGCACCTCGCCGATCCGCCGCCCGGCTTCGACGACGCCCTGGAAGCCCTGGCGCCGCTCCCCGAGGGCGTGCGCTTCCTGACGCGGCCCGGCAAGGACCTCGACGTGATCGTGACGGGCGCCACGCGGCGGGCGAAGCTCGCGCGCCGGTTCCCCTCGCTCGTGGCGGCGCTCGCGCCGGCCGGCCGGCTGTGGGTCGCGTGGCCGAAGGCGGCCGCCCGGATCGACGGCGATCTGGACTTCGACGCGGTGCAGGCGCTGGGGCTCGGCGCCGGACTGGTGGACAACAAGACCGCATCGGTCACCGCGGCCTACCAGGGGATCCAGTTCGTGGTCCGGCTGCGCGACCGGCGGGATCGCTAAGGACGATGCTCGCGCGCCTGAACCGGCCGATCGTCGCGATCGTCGCCGTGACGGCGCTGGCCGGCTTCCTTCGGTTCTTCCACCTCCAGCACCCGCCGGAGTTCGTCTTCGACGAGGTCTACTACCCGAAGGCCGCCTGCATCCTGGTCGGGTGGTCCGACGACGTCTGTCACATCGAGTCCGGCGACGAGAAGTACTGGCGCTCGAACAAATGGGACGTCGGCTCGTGGGTCCATCCGCCGCTCGGCAAATGGCAGATCGCGATGGGGATCAAGGCCTTCGGCATGAACCCCTTCGGATGGCGCGTGACCTCGGCGCTGGCGGGGACCCTCGTGGTGACGCTCACGGCGATCCTCGCCCAGCTGCTGTTCGGCTCGGCGCTGTGGACGTTCGTCGCCGGATCGATCATCGCGATCGAGGACCTGAACATCGTGATGTCGCGCACGGCGTTGCTCGACGTCCATCTGGAGCTGTGGGTGATGATCGGGTTCGTCGCGCTCGTGATGGACCGGCGATGGCTCGAGCGGCGGCAGCAACGCGAGGCCGTGCCGGAGGAGCCGGACGCCGATCCGCCGCCCGACCCGATCCCCGTGCCGGGCGGGACCGGCGGCGCCGCCGTCGCGGTCGCGACCGCGGAGGCGCTGCCGCCGATCTACTCCCCGCTGTGGCGGCCCTGGCGCTTCGCGGCCGGCGCGGCCTTCGGCGCCGCGGCCGCCGTGAAGTGGAACGGCGCGATGGCGATCTTCGCCGCGATCGCGATCAGCTATATCTGGGAGAGCTCGCGCCGGCATCGGGGCGACCGCACCTGGGGCGGTGCGATCTGGCGCGCGTTCGCCCGCGAATCGCTCGGCATCGTGCTGGCCTTCGTCCTGGTGCCGTTCGCCGTCTACATGATCACGTGGCTGCCCTGGTTCCACCACTTCGGCTGGAGCTGGTCGGCGTGGTGGGAGAACTTCACGGCGACCCTGAACTTCCACGAGCACGGTCTGAACTGGACCGCGCTCGATCCGAAGACCGGCCTGCAGACGCCGACGCACCCGTACTACGCGCGTCAGTGGAAGTGGATCTTGGATCTGCGCCCGACGTCGTTCTACGTGAAGGACCTCGGCCCGGATATCGAACAGGTGCTGGCGATCGGCAACCCGATCGTGTTCTGGACGAGCGTGTTCGCGATCCCGTTCCTTGCCGTGGCGTGGCGGCGGCTCCGTGACTGGCGCGCGGGATTCATCCTGATCGCGTTCCTGGGCCAGTACCTGCCGTGGTTCGCCGTCGGTCGGCCGACGTTCTTCTTCTACGCGCTGCCGCTGACGCCGTTCATGATCCTGGCGGTGACGTACTTGGCCCGGCAGGCCTCCGACGCCACGATCGTGGTGCGCGACCCCGAGACCGGCGCGCCGGCGCTCAACCCGGAGACCGGCGCGCCCGCGATCTCCCGCGCGTACGTCTACCGGCCGTTCGTCTGGGTCGTCCTGATCGCGATCGTGGTCGTGTTCTGGCTGGACTGGCCCGTGCTGACCGCCGGGCGGATCAGCGACATCCACTGGCGCGCGATCGTGTGGTTCAACGCCTGGATCTGAGCGGCGGTGCGGGACGGGCCCCGGGAACACGAAACCCCGGCGCGCGGGCCGGGGCATCGGTCTTCGTTGAGGTACCTCGCCTCGCAGGATACCAGGCCCGCTCAGAAGCCCGGCAGGTGCTGGCGGAACAGCAGGTACCCGATCGCCGCGCCGGCGTCCAGCAGGAAGTGCGCCACCACGAACGGCCACGTCCGGCGCCACCGGAGGAACAGGACCGCGAAGAGCAGCCCCATCAGCAGGTTGCCGAAGAATCCTCCCCAGCCCTGGTACAGGTGGTAGCTCCCACGGAGCAGGGCGCTCGCGACGACCACGGCGGCGGGCGACCAGCCCATCTGACGCAGTCGGGTGATCAGGTAGGCCAGGACGATCACCTCTTCGAGCAGCGCCGCGCCGGCCGCGTTCATGAACACCGCCGGATAGGTCCACCAGTGGTCGGGCGGCGGCGCCGGGATCACGAAGCGGTTCACGCCGAGCGCCACGGCGCCGAGGTAGATCGCGATGCCCCCTGCGGCGACCACGAGGAACAGCAGCGAGCCGGCGGCGAGGTCCCAGCGGGGCCGGTCCCCCGCCAGGCCGATCTCGGCCACGCCCTGGCCATCACGGCGGACGAGGTAGACCACGAGGAAGACCGGCGCCAGACCGAACACGAACCCGAGGAGCTGGTTCACGAACAACGGGTTCTGGTCGGCCGCCGCCACGACCGCGCCCTTCAACGGGGCCTGGAACAGGGAGACGATCGCGTAGGCCGCGCTGGCCAGGAGCGACAGCGCCAGGACGACGACGACTTCCTCGGCCAGGGTCCGGCGGTCGGCGGGCGCCGGCGGCGTCGGTGCGAGCTCCATCGCGGCAAGCGTAGTGGCCATCGGATACGGGTTCGCCCG
>DATHCP010000058.1:0-12975 GCA_035490535.1 Actinomycetota bacterium | reverse complement strand
GTCAACCGCTGCGCGATGTACACGGGGATCAGCGACACGAGCAGCACCACCAGCGACACGACGTTCACGACCGGTCGCTGGAACGCCCGCTGGATGTTGGCGTAGATCCAGATCGGCAGCGTCGTCGTGGTTCCCGCGAGGTATTTCGTGACCACGATCTCGTCGAACGACAGGCCGAACGCCAGCAGCGCGGCGGCGATCAAGGCGGTCCGAAGGTTCGGCAGCGTGACGCGCCGGAACGTGGTCGGTCCGTCGCCGCCGAGGTCCATCGACGCCTCGACCCACGAGCCCGGGGTGCGGCGCAGTCGCGCGACGACGTTGTTGAAGACCACCACGACGCAGAACGTCGCATGCCCGAGGATCACGGCGACCAAGCCGTAGGTGAGCCCGATCGGTCCGCGCGCCTGCCCGACGGCCGACGACAGCGCGAGCGCGGTGACGATGCCGGGCAGCGCGATCGGCAGGACCAGGATGAACGACACCGTGTCGCGACCGAAGAAGCGGAACTTGTGCACCGCGAACGCCGCGAGCGATCCGAGCGCGAGCGCGATCGTCGTGGCGCACACGGCGGCGACGATCGACGTCGCGATCGCGCTCTTCAGCGTGGAGTCCTGCCACGCGACCGAGAACCAATGCAGGGTGAACAGCTGCGGCGGCCAGGACCCGAGCCGGCTCTTGTTGAACGCGTAGATCACGACGATCGCGAGCGGCACGTAGAGGAACGCCAGCGTCACCACCGCTCCGAGCTTGATCAGGACGCGAGCGAGCTTGCTCTCGGTCATAGCGACTCGAACGCTCCGAGGGACCGCGCGATCAGCAGGTAGATCGCCATGATCACGATCGGGATCATCGCGAGGGCCGCGGCCAGCGGCAGATCGTTCGCGGTGCCGCCCGCCAGCGCGTCGATCGTGTTCCCGAGCAGCACCGTCTTGCCCACGAGGGAGACGGTCAGGTAATCCCCCAGCGTCAGGGAGAACGAGAAGATCGAGGCGGCGATCATCCCGGGGATCACCAGTGGCAGGACGACCTTCCGGAACGTCCGGCCGCTCCGAGCCCCGAGGTCGCCCGACGCCTCGAGGTACGACGACGGCACCCGCTCGAGCGCGGCGAAGATCGGCAGGATCACGTACGGAAGCCACAGGTAGGACAACGTGATCCAGACCGCCACGATGCTCGTCGCGAAGTCCGGATGCCACCCGAACAGCCCGAACAGCGCATCGACGGGGCCGCTCCCGGCGAGCATCGTCTTCCACGCGAAGACCTTCACGAGGTAGTTCGCCCACAGCGGCATCACCACGGCGAACAGCAGCGCGTTGCGCGTCCGTTCGCTCGCCATCCGTGCGCCGTAGTACGCGAGCGGGAACGCGAGGATCAGGTCGGTCAGCGTCACCGCGACCGCGAGCATCACGGTACGGAACGTGATCCGCCAATACACCGAGTTGTGCAGGATCGTCTTGTAGTTATCCAGGTTCCACGTGTGCTCGACCTGCGACGTCAGCGCGTTGACGCTCCAGAACGACGAGATCAACAACACGGTGAGCGAGAACAGGTAGATCACGATCATCCACGCGAGGGTCGGGCCCAGGGTGAACCCGAGTTGCGCGCCGCGATGCCGGAACAGGAACGCCGATGCGCGCCTGCTCGCGGTGGGCTTCGCGACGGGAACGGCGGTGGTCGGAACTGCCATCGGTTCGAGCGGGACGGGAGGAGGCCCCCGATGGAGCCTCCTCCCGGCGACGCGTCAGCGCCTCCCTAGCCTCCCTTGACGTCGATCCAGTCCTGTTGCCAGGTCGTGTAGTCCGTACACGTGTTGCCCCGGCTATCGCCGCAGTTGGGGACCGGCGTCTTCCACAGGTAGATCTTCGCCAGGTAGGCGTCGTCGGCGCAGTGGTACAGCGGGTAGGCGGCGCTGCCAACGGCCTGTCCGTAGCCCGCGATCAGCTTCTGCTTCAGGGTGTCGCACGCGGTGGTGACCGACGGCGTGGCGCCGAACGTGTACGCCGTATCGGCCTGCACCTGGTCGCTCAGCGTGTAGTTCATCCACGCCATCATGCAGTTCGGGTGCGCGGCCGTGGACGACATCATCCACGTGTCGGCCCAGCCGGTGACGCCCTCGGTCGGGGTCGTCGAGGCGACCTGGACCTTGCCATCGGACTCGAGCACGTTCTGGTTCGCCGGCCACGCGGTCCCGGCGACCATGTCGCCGGACTCGAACGCGTCGACCTCGTCCGACCAGACGTTCCAGGGCTTGCTGACCATCGGATACGCCTGCTTCAGCAGGTTGACCGAGGCGTCGAGCTGGTCCTGCGTGAGCTCGTACGGGTCCGTGATGCCGAGGGACGGGTCGTGCGTCTTGAGGTACATCGCTGCGTCCGCGATGTAGATCGCGCTGTCGTACATCGTGGTCTTGCCCGCGTACGGGTTCGGCTGGCCGTTCAGCTGGGTGTCGAACACGACGTCCCAGCTGGTCGGCGCCGGCTTCACGACCGACTTGTTGTACATCAGGATGTTCGGGCCCCACTCGTAGGGGACGCCGTAGTGCACACCGTTCACCGTGTTGTGCGCCGGGGCTTGCAGGGACGGCATCACGTTCGCGTAGTCCGGGAACGTGCTGACGTCGACCGGCGAGACCAGGTTGCTGGCGATCAACCGCAGCGTCGCGTCGCCCGAGGCCGACACCCCGTCGTACACGCCGGGCTGCTTCATCAGGTTGACCATCTCGTCGGACGTGTTGGCGTCCTTCGTCTTCACGGTGCACTTGCCGCCCATCGCCTGCTCGAACGGCTTCACCACGTCCTTCTCCGCGTAGAGCGGCCAGATCACGAGGTTGAGCGAATCCTCGAGCGGCGCGTTCGGGTCGTACTTCACCGGCTGTGCGCCGCCGGTGCCGCCCGAGCTCGTGCTCGACTTGCTGCAGGCCGCGGCGACGAGCGACATCGCGGCGATGAGGGCGACGACGCCCACGAGCCTCCTCATACGGTCTCCTCCCCTTCCGTTGCGTCCGTGTCCGACCGTTCGACCTTCCGGCTGAACTGCCGCTTCCAGCGGAGCCCGACGCGCTCGCCCTTCACCTCGAGCGCCTCCATCGATCCGGTCCGCAGGTTCTGCTGCAGCACCACGAGGTGTCCACCCCGCTCGAGGTCCACGATGTAGCGCGTGATCGCACCCAGATATACGACGTCCGCCACGTGCCCGGTTGCGCCGTACTCGTCATCGGCGATCGGATCGTCGGGTGATCCGAACGCGATCTTCTCGGGCCGGATCGTGAACGCGTCGCCCGAGCCGGTGACCACCTGCGCGGCCTCCCCCTGCAGGATGTTCGACGTGCCGACGAACCCGGCGACGAACGCCGTCGCGGGCTTCTCGTAGACCTCGGCGGGCGAACCGAGCTGTTCGACCTGCCCCTGGTTGAACACGGCCAGACGGTCGCTCATCGTCAGCGCCTCTTCCTGGTCGTGCGTCACGTAGATGAACGTCAGGCCGACGCTTTGCTGGATGTGCTTCAGCTCGATCTGCATCGCCTGGCGCAACTTGAGGTCGAGCGCGCCCAGCGGCTCGTCCAGCAGGAGCACCCGCGGGCGGTTCACGAGCGCCCGCGCCAGCGCGACGCGCTGGCGCTGCCCGCCCGAGAGCTGCGCGGGCTTGCGCGAGCCGAGCTCGGGCAGCCGGACCATCTCGAGGGCCTCGGCCACCGCGGCCCGCCGTTCCGCGCGCGGAACCTTGCGCACGGCCAGCCCGTAGGCCACGTTCTCCGTCACCGTCATGTGCGGGAACAGGGCGTAGTCCTGGAACACGGTGTTCACGTCACGGTCGTACGGCGCCAGCCGCGATACGTCGGTGTCGCCGAGGTAGATGCGGCCCTCATCCGGCGTCTCGAACCCGGCGATCATCCGCAAGCAGGTCGTCTTCCCCGATCCCGACGGGCCGAGCATCGAGAAGAACTCTCCCTCGCGGACCGTGAGGTCGACGTGATCGACGGCCGTGACGTCCCCGAACCGCTTCACGACGCCCTCGAACCGGACGGCGTCCAGCACCTTCTGGCTCGTGGTCTTCGGGGCGGCGTGCGCGACGTCGGCCAACGATGCTCCTCGATCGGGATCCGGGATGCGGGACATCTTGACGGGGTGCCCCCTGCTCCGCAACCGACGGGACGGCGCGGGTCGCCAAGCGGATGCGCCGCGACGGAAGGGGCTCGGACGGACTAGTCCGCGGCAGGAACGCGCGCGGCGAGGCCGGCGGTGAGCCGCCCGACGACGCCCGGACCGCCGTAGATCAGCCCTGAGTAGACCTGCACGGCGGCCGCGCCGGCCTCGAGGCAGGCCGCGGCGTCCTCAGCCGAGAAGACACCCCCGCACGCGAGGACCGGCAGGCCGCTCGCCGCGCGAACCTCGGCGACGATCCGTGGCGTGCGCTCGGTCAGCGGGCCGCCCGAGAGCCCGCCCCGGCCGGTCGGCATCCGGGGATCGGCGACCGGAACCGTGTTCCCGCACGTCAGGGCGCTCGCGCCGCCGGCCTCGGCCGCCGAGGCCATCGCGAGGATCCCGTCACGATCCCCGTCCCCCGCGAACGGCGGCAGCTTCGCCCACACCGGAAGCCCGCTCCCCTCGCGCACCGCGCGACAGATCGCGCCCAGGTGGTCCGCCCGGTGGGTCCAGCCGGCGTTCGGGCTGCTGGCGTTGATCTCGATCGCGTCGACGTACGGAGCCAGGACCTCGACCGCCGCGACCACGTCCGGGAGTTCCTCGTCGGCGATCGACACGACGCGGGGGCAGGTCCGCCGCGAGCGGGCGAGCGCGCGCGCCGCGGCATGCGCCCCCGCGTTCGGCAGCCCCATGGCGTTCACCAGCGCGCGGCGCGCGGGATCGCGCGCGATCCTCGGCCGCCGGTTCCCGGGCCGCGCTCGCAGCGTCACGGTCCCGCCAACGACGAACCCGAACCCGAGGAGGCCGAGCGCGTCCAGATGCCGGCAGTCCTTGTCGAAGCCGGCCGCCAGACCGACCGGGTTCCGCAGCGGGATGCCGGTGAGCGTCGTGCCGAGCGCCGGGTCCTCGCTCGCGCCGCCGATCCGGCGCCACGGGAGCGGGAGCCCCAGCAAGCGCTGCGCCACACGGTGGGAGGTCTCGGGATCCAACGCGAAGAACGCCCGGCGGCCGACGGCCTCGTACCAGCCCATCGAACACCCATACTAGGCCGCGTGGACCCCGACCTCGTGCGGCGCATGGTGGAGGCATCCGAGCTGCACGGCGAGTTCGTGCTCTCCTCGGGCGCCACGTCGAACGTCTACTTCGACAAGTTCCGGTTCCTCACGGTGCCCGACCTGCTGGCGGAGGTGGCTGCCGCGACGGCCGGGTTGCTCGCACCCGGCACCGAGCTGCTCGGAGCCCCGGAGGGCGCGGCGATGCTCCTGGTCGCCGCCGTCTCGCTGCGCACGGGCCTGCCGGTCACGATCGTGCGGAAGCAGCCGAAGGCCTACGGGACCCGGGCGCAGGTCGAGGGGGTCGTGCCGCCCGGCGCGGCCACGACCCTGCTGGAAGACGTGAGCACGACGGGCCACCAGGTCCGGGCCGCCGCCGAGGTGCTGACCGAAGCCGGCGCCGAGGTGCGACGGATCGTGCTGGCACTCGACCGCGGCGGCGCGGACCATCTGCGCGAGGCGGGGTACGAGGTCGAGGCGGTGGCCGTGCTCCGGCCGGGGAGCTAGCTCAGACCCGGTCGCAGCGCCAGATCCGCAGCTGCCACAGCCACCGGCTGCCGCGCTGCCGGAAGCTGACGAGGCCGTCCTTCATCATCTTCGCGACGGCCTTCGACTTCGCCACGAGGTCCGGCAGCGGGAACTCTCGTTCCATCACCGGCTCCATGTGATCGCCGAAGACCTCGCGTGCGGCGGCGAGGATCGCCGCCTCGTCCTGGATCGTGCCGGTCGGCAGGTAGAGACGGCCGCCGGGTGCGAGCGTGTCACCGATCGACCGGAGGAACTTCGAGGGGAGCTCCGCACCGGTCGGACCGCCGGCCGGCACGTCGTCGAACCAGCCCGACTCCGCCGCGATCGCGTCCGGGATGCCCGAGACGTCGCCGATCAGCACGTTCGCCCGCACGTCCCGAACGGGCTCGAGCAGGTCGCCCTGGCGGAATTCGCAGATGTGATCGAGCCCGAGGCGCTTCGCGTTCTCCTTGGCGGCCTCGACGGCTCGCTGCGAGAGGTCGACGCCGTAGACCTTCGCGGCTCCGAGCTTCGCCGCCACGAACGCCAGGACGCCGCTGCCGCAGCCCACGTCGATCACGGTTTCGCCGGCGCGGATCTCCATCGCGTCCGCGAGGGTGCGGCTGGTCGTGGTCGGGCTGAAGACGCCGGGACCGAGCAGCAACGGGAAGGGGCCGGAACGGCCGCGCCACTCGATCTCGAGGTTGCTCGCCATGTCGCTCCCGGATGGTGAGGGGTTCGGGCGCCGCCGTCAACGTCCCGGCGGTCGCATCCAGGCTACACGGCAGGAGGTTCGAACGTCGCCTGCGGGCCCGGGATCAGCTCTCCACGCTCGACCGCAGCGGCGTCGGCCTCGAGCCGGGCGGCGACCTCGCGGGTCGCCACGCCGCGGTGCCCCTCGGGGTAGGAACCGATCCGGCGCGCCCCGCGTCGCAGGAGCGTCACCGTGCCGTGGGGGTTGCCCCGCAACAGGTGGACGTAGCCGGCCCCCATCTGCGAGAGCCCCTTGAACAGCTCCTCGTCCCCGCTGCCGCGCGCCTGCTTCCACGCGGTCTCCCAGGCCTCGTGGGCGCCGAAGACGTTGCCGGCGGCGAGCAGCTCCTTGCCGAGCTCGTGGTTCTCCTCGACCGTCCGGGCGTCGAAGTCGGGCAGGTGGAGCTGGTTCTCGGCGCTCCACGGCAGCGGGCGGCCGAGCGGATCACGGGGCCGCTCCGGCTTCTGGCGCTTCTCGGAGGGGACCCCGGTCTTGCCGACGGCTTCCTCGGGCATCCTTCGATGCTAGCCCGGACCACGGCGGAACTGCCGCACGCGCTTCACGCGCTGCCGGCCGTGCAGGACCTTGGCGTCGATCGGGATCACGCTGATCGTCCCGTCCGGCTCGAGATAGGCGACCTGCACCTGCGCCACATCCTCGATCCCGTGCTCGCGCACCGCGGTCTCGATCTCCTCCGGCAGGATCCCCTCCCGCCGGAGGTTCTGGTCGACCATGCGCCCGTCCTTCACCAGCAGCGTGGGGCCGCCTTCCAGCAGCCGCTCGCCGAGCGGGCTCGAGCCGGCCGCCCGGATCACGACGAAGTTCAGCACCAGCAGCACGAGCGCCGCGACCAGCCCGCCGACGAGGGAGACGTCGGGACCGACCATCGCGTTCTGCACGGCGTTCGCGATCAGCAGGATCATGACCAGGTCCCCGGTGTTCATCTGACCCAGCTCGCGTTTCCCGAACAGCCGAAGGCCGAGCAGGATCACCAGGTAGACCACGGCCGTCCGGACCGCGATCTGCCACAGCGGCGTTCCGAGCCGGAAGAGCAGGACCTCGGCGGCCACCATCAGGGACTCCCCAGCGCGGAGGGCTCCGCGAGCTCCTCGAGCGCCTCGCGGAGGGTGTCGAACCGCCGGTCGCCCAGCTGCCGCCGCGTGCGCTGCTCGATGCTCTGCACCGCCCGGCGGCACTCGGCCGCTGCTCGGCGGCCTCGGGCGGTCAGTCGGACCAGCTTGGCGCGCGCGTCGTTCGGATCGGGCACCCGGCGCACGTAGCCGAGCGACTCGAGGTCGTCGACCAGCGCCATCATCGCCTGCTTCGTGAGCCGGACGTGCTCGGCCAGGTCGGTCAGGCGCGACCCGCTGCGGCGATCGATCGACAGGAACAGGGCGGCGTGCCCGGGCCGGAGGTCGGGGAACCCCCGCTCCTCCAGGTCGGCGTCGAGCTCGGTCGCGAGCGCGCGCCGGGCCTCGAGCAGCAGCCGTGCCAGGTCGGTCATGCCTCCGATGTTCGCAGCGCGCCGGGCACTGGTCAATCAGGTTGACGATACGGTTCCGGACCACCCCGGTACGCTGGGACGATGGCGTTCGAGATCCGCCAGGCGCGGCCCGAGGAGTACGCGGAGGCGGGGCGGATCACCGCCGACGCCTACCGGGAGTTCTTCGACGAGGACGATCCCGATCTGTCCTACCTCGACCGGATCGGCGACGTGGGGGCACGAGCCGAACGCACGACGGTCCTCGTGGCGGCCGAGGACGGCCGGATCCTCGGCAGCCTCACCCTCGAGCTGGACGGCCGGGTCGAAGGGCACGAGAGCGAGACGCCGCTCGCGCCCGACCAGGCGCACATCCGGATGCTCGGCGTGGCGCGGGACGAACGGTCCCGCGGCGTCGGCGGCGCGCTGCTGCGCGACGCGGAGCAGCGCGCCCGGGCCGCCGGCAGGACCCACGTGACGTTGAACACCACGCTGCGGATGGAGGCGGCCCGGCGGATGTACGACCGGACGGGCTACGTGCGCGGCGAGGACCGCGTGTTCCCCGACGGGTTCGTGTTGCTGACCTACCGCAAGGAGCTCGCCGGCGGATCGATCTGATCGCGGAACTGCTGTTCGTACAGCTCCGCGTACAGGCCGCCGCGCGCCAGCAGCTCGGGATGCGTGCCGCGTTCCACGATCCGCCCGCGGTCGAGCACGAAGATCACGTCGGCCGCCAGGATCGTCGACAGCCGGTGCGCGATCGCGATCGTCGTGCGGCCGTGCATCAGCGGCTCGAGCGCCGCCTGCACGAGCCGCTCGGAGGTCGTGTCGAGCGAGGAGGTCGCCTCGTCCAGGATCAGGATCTTCGGGTCCTTCAGGATCACGCGCGCGATCGCGAGCCGCTGCTTCTCCCCGCCGGAGAGCTTGTAGCCGCGCTCCCCCACCACCGTGTCGTACGCCTCGGGCAGCTCGACGATCTTGTCGTGGATGTTGGCCGCGCGCGCCGCCTCCTCGAGCTCCTGTGGACTGGCGTCCGGCCGGCCGTACAGCAGGTTGCGACGCACCGTGTCGTGGAACAGGTAGGTCTCTTGGGTCACGATGCCGATCGCCTCGCCCAGCGACTCGAGCGTGATCTTCCGGACGTCCTTCCCGTCGATCCGCACCGCGCCCTGGTCAGCGTCGTACAGGCGCGGCACGAGGTACGTGATCGTGGTCTTGCCGGCGCCGCTCGGCCCGACGAGCGCGGCGAGCTGGCCGGGCGCGATGTGCAGCGAGATGTCGTCGATCGTCCACTCGCGCGTCGGCGCCTCTCGGATCGGCGTGACGGTGCCGCCGCCCTCGTCGGTGATCTCTTCGCCCGCGAGAGGATCCAGCGCCGGCGCGCCTTCCTCGTAGCGGAACCACACGTGGTCGAGCTCGACCTCGCCGCGGACCTCGGCGAGCACCTCGGCGTCGGGCGCGTCGACGATCTCGTGCTCGAGGTCCAGGTACTCGAAGATCCGGTCGAACAGCGCGAACGACGTCTGCACGTCGGTCGTGACCTGGAGCATCGAGCCGATCGGGAAGAACAGCCGCGCCTGCAGCGTGGTGAAGGCGACCAGCGTCCCCGACGAGAGCGCGTTGGGAGAGGTCACCGGGAGCCCGGAGTTGTGCCATCCGGCCACGAGGTACACGAGCGCCGGCGTGATCGAGAAGAAGATCCCCACGATCGCGAAGAACGAGCGGCCGATCATCGTCTGACGGATCTGCAGGCCGGTCAGGCGCTCGTTCTCCCGCTGGAACCGGCCGATCTCGAACTCCTGGCGGCCGAACGACTTCGACAGCAGGATCCCGCTGACGCTTAGGGTCTCCTCGGTCACCGAGGTCAGATCGGCCATCGTCTTCGCCGTCACCGTCGCGACCTGGCGGCGGGCGTTGCCGACCTTGACGGTGAGCCAGATGAACACCGGCAGCAGGAAGAGCGACAGGATCGTGAGCGTCACGGACAGGAACAGCATCGCGATCAGCGTCGAGATGATCACCACGATGTTGGACAGCACCGAGGCGGCCGTATCGGTGACGACGCTCTGCACGCCGCTGACGTCATTCGAAACGCGCGACTGGATCTCGCCGGTGCGGGTCGTGGTGAAGAACCGCAACGGCATCCGCTGCAGGTGGATGTAGAGCGCCTCGCGGAGGTCCTGCATCACACGGAGCCCGACCACGTTCGCGAGGTACGTCTGCCCGATCCCGATCACGCTCGTGAGGATCGGGATCAGGACCATCAGGGCGACGTACCGGTAGAGCAGCGGAAGGTTCGGGCAGGACTGCCCGAGGCAGGAGCCCGGCGGATGGGCCTTCGTGCTCCCGAACAGGGCGTTGTCGAAGACGCGCTGGATCAGGAGCGGGTTGACGACGCCGAGCCCGGCGGTGACGACGATCGCGAGCCCGACGATCGCGACCTTGGCCCGGTATGGACGGAACGTGGCGACGACGCGCTTGACCGTCGCCTTCTTGATCGGGCGCTTGTCGTCGTCGCGGATAGGGCCGCGGCTGAAGTGCGGACGCCCCGCTCCCACCATCGCCATGCGTCCAACGATACGAGGCCCCGATGTCATCCACGGGCGATGCGGCGCTCAGTCGGTGAGCGCCACCGCCCGGGTCAGGACCGCGTCGAGCATCGCCGGCGTGAGCTTGCCGGTGAAGGTGTTCTGCTGGCTGGGGTGGAAGCACCCCACGAGCCGGTACGGCCCCACGGTCGTCTCGGCTCCGTGGCCGAACCGCGGCTTGGGTCCCTCCGGTGCGTGCCCCAGCGCGCGGAGCGCCCGCAGGGCGCCGTCCCACGCGAAGGAGCCGAGCGGCACCACGAGGCGCGCGCGGTCCAGCGCGCCGAGCTCGCGCTCGAAGAAGGGCAGACAGGCGTCGCGCTCCTGCGGCGTCGGGCGGTTCCCGGGGGGCGCGCAGTGGTTCACCGCCGTCACGTACGCCCCGCGCAGGCGCAGGCCGTCGCCGCGAGCTACCGACGTCGGCCGGTTCGCCAAGCCCGCGCGGTGCAGCCCGGCGAACAGGAAGTCGCCCGAGCGGTCCCCGGTGAAGATCCGACCGGTGCGGTTGCCGCCGTGGGCGGCCGGCGCGAGACCGAGGATCACGATCGTCGCCGCCGGATCGCCGAAGCCGGCCACCGGCCGGCCCCAGTAGGCCTCGTCGGCGAAGCGAGCCACCTTCTCCACCGCCACGCGCTCGCGCCACGCGACGAGCCGCGGGCAGGCGCGGCAGTCCTCGACCTCGCGTGCGATCGCCTGGAGGGCCGCGCGCGTCATCGGCGCAGCGCGCGGAACGCGCGCTCGGCTTCGGCGAAGGGCTCGAGCGGATCCAGCAACTCCTCGACGAGCCAGAGCAACGACTCGAAGCCGGCCGGCGCGAACGTGGCGGCGCGCTCGGCGGCGGCGAGCGATGCCTCGATCCCCGTCTCGCAGGCGGTCCACTCCGCCGCGACCGGCTCGACGCGCCACCCGGGCATCCGGTCGCGCGCGCGCCCGAGCCCCGCCGTGAACGTCGCGAGCGCCTCGGGCAGCGGGCGGCCGGGCGCGCGCGTGCCGGGGAGCACCTCGGTGAGCGCCACCTTCGCCGGCTCGAGCTCCTCGAGGACCGCGGCGAACGCGTCGGCCGCACCGACGAGCTCGGGCGGCAGCCGTTTGCGGCGCAGGATCGAGGGGCTCAATGGCCGAACGCCTCGCGGCGCGCCGTCAGGATCGCCACGGGGTCGTTCGTGGCGACCGCGTCGACGCCGCCGCGCATCAGCGCCACCGCCGTTGCCGGATCGTCGGTGATCCACGTGCCGAGCAGCAGCCCGGCCTCGTGGGTCTCCTGCGGAAGATCGGGGCCGGCCTCCACCACCCGCTCGACGAACGGCAGGATCCACGAATGGCCGTGCTCGGCCGCGAAGCGCAGCGCGGCCCGCGGGTCGGTGGTCGGCTCGGTCAGCAGCCCGGTCGGCACGTCGGGAGCGAGGACCAGGCTCCGGGCGATCGAGAACGGGTTGAAGCTCGACAGGATCACCTGCCCGACGAACGCGGTCGCCTCCAGGGCGGCGAGCGTCGCCTCGACGGCCACCTCCCGCTCCGCGTCGAAGTCCGGTTCGCCAGGGATGTTCTTGATCTCGATGTCCACGGCGATCCGGCCGGAGAGCAGGGTCAGGACCTCGTCCAGGGTCGGGATCCCCAGCGCCCGGGCCTCGCGCAGCGACAGATCACGGATCGCACCGGTGCCCGGGGTCGTCCGGTCGACCGTCGGATCGTGCAGCACGACGGCGACGTCGTCGGCGGTCATCCGCACGTCGAACTCCACGACGTCGGCGCCGGCCTCGACCGCCCGTTCGAAGGCGGCGAGGGTGTTCTCGGGCTCTTCGGCCGAGGCGCCGCGATGGGCCACCACCAGCGTCACCTCAGCTTGACTGAATCTGCGTTCAGACACTATCGTCCGCCTGACGTCGCACGTTCGGTCCAGCCACGCTGCGAGACGCCATCATGACTGAACCTCGATTCAGACACGACCCCGGGGACACATGGTGGGCCGCGCGCGCCGGCTGCATCGGCGAGGATCCCGACCTGTTCTTCCCGGCCGGCACCTCTCCGGCGGCGCTCGCCCAGACCGCGCGCGCCAGGGCGGTCTGCGCCCGCTGCGCCGTCCGCGTCGAATGCCTCCAGTGGTCGCTCGATACGTTCCAGGACGCCGGGATCTGGGGCGGGCTGGACGAGGAGGAACGGCGTCGGATCCGCAGGGCCCGCCGGGCCGCGGCGGCCGCCGCCTCGGGCGACGAGCTGATCGCGGTCTGACTCACGCCTGGCTCGACGGGCACAGCGTTTCGATCGGACACTCGGTGCATCGCGGCTTCTTCGCGGTGCAGATCGCGCGTCCGTGGTCGATCAGCACGTACGTGAACCCGAACCACTTCGGCTGCGGGATCAGCGCCATCAGGTCACGCTCGATCTTGTCGGGATCCGACTCGCGGCTGAAGCCGATCCTGTTCGCGAGGCGCTTCACGTGGGTATCCACGGCGAT
>DATHCP010000057.1:0-4233 GCA_035490535.1 Actinomycetota bacterium | reverse complement strand
GACCGCCTCACGGAGACCTCGCTCGCCCACCACGAACGCGGTCGTGACGCCTCGCTCCCGCACGAAGCCCGCGGTCGAGAGCGCGGAGGTCTCCACCTCCTCGGCACTCGCCTGCACCCCCACGCCCCGCAGGTGCTCGGCCACCTCCTCCGGTGTGCGAGCGGAGTTGTTCGTCAGGAACGCGACGCGCTTGCCCAGGCCGCGAAGGGCTGCGACGGCCTCTGCCGCGCCGACCACGGGCTCGGCGGCTCGGTAGAGCACGCCGTCCAGATCGAACAGGAACGCGTCGTACCCCTGGGCGATCATCGGGGTACGCGATCTCGCCTGCTATACAGGTCGGGTGCCACGCATCGGTCCCTTCTCCGCACTGACCTACGATGCCGCGGCCGGTCCCCTCGGGGAGCTGACCGCGCCGCCGTACGACGTTATCAGCGAGCCGAATCGCGACCGGTTCCGCGGCGGCAGCCCGTACAACATCGTCCACCTCGACCTGGCAAGCGACGACCCCGTGCACACCGGCGATCCGTACGAGTGGGCGGCCGACCGGCTCCGGCGCTGGATCGACGACGGGATCTTGGTTCGCTCACCCGAGCCGGCCTATTTCGTCTACGAGATGACCTTCCCGTCCGGGCACGGCGAGCGCACGATCCGCGGTCTGTTCTGCGCGATGGACCTGGAGCCATGGGGCGGCGGCGTCCTCCCGCACGAAGAGACGATGCCCGGGCCGGTCGAAGATCGCCTGCGCCTGCTCCGGGCGACCGCCACGCACCTGTCGCCGATCTACGGCGTGATCGCCGGCCCGAACCGGCCGCTGGCCGAGCTGATCGACGGGGTGGCCACCCGGCCGGCACCGTGGGTCGTGCGAGACGACGAGGGCGTCCGACATCGGATGTGGCGCGCTCCGAAGGATGCCTTCACCGCAGCGTCGCTCGCCTCCGAACCCATCCTGATCGCCGACGGACACCATCGCTACACGACCGCCCTCGCGTACCGGGACGAGCGCCGCGCCGAAGACGGCCCGGGACCGTGGGACCGGATCCTGACGCTGCTGGTCGACGCCGGCGAGCAGGAGGTCTCGGTGCTGCCCTACCACCGGTTGCAGATCACCGGCGCCGCGCCCGACGACGACGGGACGCCGGCGACCGACGGCCACGACCTGGACGCGCTGCTGGACACGCTCGACGACGCCACGCTCGGGTACGCCGTCGCCACCCCGGACGGCGACGGGGGTCTTCGAGTGCGACTCCGGCACCTCCATGGCCATCCCCCGACGGTGGCCGCGCTGCACGCCGAGGTCCTGGACCGGATCGCTCCGGGCGACGCGATCCGGTTCACCCACGATGCCGAGGACGCGGCGGCCGCGATCCGCTCCGGCGCCGCCGTAGCCGCCTACCTGTTGCCGCGGACGTCGCCTGAGCGGATCCTGGCCGTGGTCGAGCGCGGCGAACGCCTGCCGCGCAAGTCCACGTTCTTCTGGCCGAAGCCGCGCACCGGCATGGTGCTGATGCCGGTGGACCGCTAGCCTGCCTCCGCCGGCTCCTCCAGCTTCTTGATCCCCGAGGCGACCACCTCGGTGAGGCTCCGGGCGCCGGCCCCGCTCCGGTAGAACCTGCGGACGAGCTGCCCGTGGACCAGCACCCGATCGCCCTTGGCGATGCCCTCGAGTGCCGCCGCGCCGGTCGTGTCGTGCCACACCGCGACCGGGAGGGGGAGGAGGCGCTTGCCCACCTCCGGAACGGAGAGCCGGAGCTCGGTCACCTCGTCGCCCGACGGTAAGCGGCGCTGGACCGGATCGGCCGCGACGCTGCCCGCCAGGACCACGACGTTGACCGTGACCATGGCTCCTCCTTCCGAGCGAACCGTACCCGGCGGCACCGACACGCCCGTGTGGCACACTCGCGGCGTGCCCCACCTCGGAACCGAGACCGGCGCCGCCGCGCCCGGGATCACGTGGATCGACACGGGGATGGCCGGCGAGCGCGAGCTGAACGCGGTGTACCTGATCACGGCGGAGCAGCCCACCCTGGTCGAAGCGGGTCCGGGAGCCGATGCGGAGGTGCTCGTTGCCGCCCTCGGCGCGCTCGGCGTGGGCTCCACGGATCTGGCGCACATCGTCGTCACCCACGTGCATGTCGATCACGCCGGCGCGTCGGGCGAGCTGCTCGAACGCTTCCCGCGCGCGACCGTATGGGTGCACGAACGGGGCGCTCCGCACCTCGCCGATCCTCGCCGCCTGTTGGCGAGCACGGCCCGGACCTACGGCGAGGATCGGATGCGCGGCTTCTACGGCACGACGCTGCCATGCCCGCGGGACCGGCTCCGCGCGATCGCCGACGGCGATCGGATCGGCCTGGGTGACCGGTCCCTCGACGTGCTCCACACGCCCGGCCACGCGTCGCACCACGTCGCCCTGCACGACACGGCGAGCGGCGCGATGTTCACCGGCGAGGCGATCGGCTCCCACCTGCCCTGGGCCGACTGCTACCGGCCGGCCCTGCCGGCGCCCGAGGCCGACGTCGAGCTCGCGATCGGCAGCATCGAACGGATGCGGGAGCGCCGGCCTACCGCGCTCCTCACATCGCACTTCGGTCCGGTGGCCGACCCCGCCGAAGGCTTCGACCGCGGCGCGCAACGGATCCTCGCCTGGTCCGACACGGTGCGGAACCGCCTGACCGAAGATCCCGACGCCGACGGGGACCAGCTCGAACGGGAGCTCCGCCAGCAGGCGCGCCGGGAATACGAGCACGATGCCGCAGCGCCCTTCGACGAGGGCCGCTACGACGCGATCGGCTCGATCCGGATGAACGCGGACGGATTGGCTCGCTACTGGCGCACGCGATGGGAGAACGAGGCCGCGGACCTCAGCTGAGCGCGGCGAGCCGCTCGGCCGCGTCGAAGGCCGACGGGTCGTGGCGGACGATCTTGCGGAATTCCGCCGCCGCCTCCTCGGGCCGGCCGGCACGGTCGAGCACGTCACCCCTCACGTACCACAGGCGCAGCGTGTAGGGCTCGGCGAGGTCCGCACGGGTCTTGGCACGCCCGAGGAACGCGAGCGCCTCCGGATACCGGCCCTGATCGGCCAGCGCCGAGGCCGCGACGACCACCGCCTCCGCCTTCGCCTCGTTCGGGACCGATCGGTCCCGCAGGGCGTCTTCCGCCAGGGGCACGACGTCCTGGGGCCGGCCGAGCGCGCGCAGGCAATCGGCCATCACGTGGTTCTGGTCGTTGCGCCCGGAGATCCGCCGGTACGCCTTGAGCTCCGCCAGCGCATCCTTCCAGCGCTCGGTGCCGTACAGGGCCAGACCGAGCACTTCCCGGACCGATGAGGACCGCGGGGACAGCGCCTTGGCCTTCTCCGCCTCGACGACCGCAGCCGCCGCGTCGTCGCGGTCCAGCAGCCCGATCGCGCGTGACAAGCGCGAGATCGCGTCGCGCTGCGCGGTCGGGCGTGTGTGCCGATGCACCTCCTCGAGGACGTCGCGCGGCAGGTCGGCCTGCTTCGACGGGGTGCCGCGCGGGCGTTGCCCGGCGCGCGGCTGCAGGGAGCGGGGCATGGCCGGAGGGTAGCCGAAAGCGAACGGGCCGCCCCCGTCGGGGGCGGCCCGTTCCACGATGTCTCGGCGACGACCTACTCTCCCACCCGGTCTCCCGGGCAGTACCATCGGCGCTGGAGGGCTTAACTTCCGGGTTCGGGATGGGACCGGGTGTTCCCCCTCCGCTATGGCCACCGAAACGCGGTGTCCTGGTGCGGACGATCTGAGGGTGCAGCCCTCGAGCTTCCTCGAGAACCGCGATAGCGAGCGCGAGCGAAAGGTCAAGTCCTCGGGCTATTAGTACGGGTCAGCTCCACGCGTTGCCGCGCTTCCACGTCCCGCCTATCGACCTGGTGGTCTTCCAGGGCCCTTACCTGGTCTCCCAGTGGGAGGCCTCATCTCCGGGCGAGCTTCGCACTTAGATGCTTTCAGCGCTTATCCCTTCCGAACGTGGCCAACCAGCCATGCCGCTGGCGCGACAACTGGCACACCAGAGGTTCGTCCGCCCCGGTCCTCTCGTACTAGGGGCAGCTCCCGTCAAGCCTCCTACGCCCACGGAGGATAGGGACCGAACTGTCTCACGACGTTCTAAACCCAGCTCGCGTGCCTCTTTAACGGGCGAACAGCCCGACCCTTGGGACCTGCTCCAGCCCCAGGATGAGACGAGCCGACATCGAGGTGCCAAACCCTGCCGTCGATA
>DATHCP010000056.1:0-8472 GCA_035490535.1 Actinomycetota bacterium | reverse complement strand
TCGGGCTCTGCTATGTACGCCCTCGGCGCCGTCCGGTCACTCCGGGGAGTGCGCTACCGTTCGGTCCCGTGAGCGGAGCACCCCGCGCCGGCGCCCAGGAGCGGCGCGACCGCACGGTGGTCGTCGCGATGCGGCACTTCTCGGAGCACGGCTATCGCGGCGCGCGCGTCGAGGACATCGCGCACGAGGTCGGGGTCGCGAAGGGCACCGTGTTCCTCGACTTCTCCTCGAAGGAGGGCCTGTTCCTGGCGGCGTTCCAGCGGGCGGTCCGCTCGCTGCCGGCGTGGCTCGACGCCCCGCCGGAGGTGCTGGCCGACGGTTTCTGGGCGACGCTCGACTGGTGGCTGCAGCGGACCGAGGCGTTCGTCGAATCCGATCCGGTCCCGAACCGCGTGGCCTTGATCGCCCGCTACGACACCGACCTGCGGCTCCGTGGGCCGATCGACCGCTTCATGCGCAGCGAGGATCCGTTCGGAACCCTTGAGTTCGTCGAATCGGGCGTGCGCGCCGGCGAGGTGCGCGAGGACGTCGACCCCGAGATGCTCGCCTCGATGCTGGACTGGCTCGCGGGGCGGTTCCAGGACGCTCTGGTCTCCGAGGACCTCGACCCGGGGCTGATCCATCGTCGGCCCGAGCGGCGGGGGATGCGGATCAAGGAGTTCGTCGAGGTCCTGCGGGACGGGATCGCCGCGCGGGGCACCCCGTGAGCCTCTCGACGAGCCTCCTGCGTCCGGCGATCGTCCGCGTGGCCCACCACCCGTGGGCGCGCCGCTTCGTGACCGGCACCCCGCCCGGGCGTGCCGTCGCCTCGCGGTTCGTGGCGGGGGAGACCCTCGCCGATGCGATGGCCGTCGCCCGTGACCTGCACGGCCACGGGATCCGCACGATGCTCGACCACCTGGGCGAGCACGTGACGACGCCCGAGCAGGCGCTCGGCGCGCGGGAGGCGTACCTGTCGGCGCTGGAGGCGAGCGCGGCCGCGCCGGACGTCGATCCGGCGGTCTCGGTGAAGCTCACGCAGCTCGGGCTCGACGAGTCGATCGAGGCTTGCTGGGCGAACCTCCTCCCGATCGTGGCGGCGGCGCGCGAGCGCGGCTCCGTGCTGATGATCGACATGGAGGAGTCGATCTACGTCGATCGAACGCTGGAGATCGCCGCCCGCGCGCACGCGGAGTATGCGGCGGCCGGCGTCGCGATCCAGGCGGCCTTGCGCCGCAGCGAACGGGATCTCTTCGCCCTGGCGCCGGGCACCCGGATCCGCCTCGTGAAGGGCGCCTACCTCGAGCCCGAGGAGATCGCCTTCACGTCCAAGCGCGAGGTCGACGCGAGCTACGCCCGGCTGTTCGCCACGTCGTGGGCGCGCGGGCACCCGGTGGACGTCGCCACGCACGATCCGCGTCTGATCGAGGGCGTCCGCGCACGAGTGGAGGCCGCGCCGGAGGGCTGGGGGCGGGTCGAGATCCAGATGCTGTACGGTGTGCGGCGCGACCTACAGTCGCAGCTCGCCGGACGCGACGTCCCCGTCCGCGTGTACATCCCGTACGGCACCGAGTGGTACCCGTACCTCACGCGACGGCTCGTCGAGCGCCCGGCGAACGTCTGGTTCTTCGTCTCCAACCTGATGAGGACGTCCCGATGAGCGACGGCACCGACCGACGGACCGCTTTCCTGGGCGGCGGCAAGATGGCCGAGGCATTGATCGCCGGCCTGATCCGCTCCGGCGGGCGCTCGCGCGAGGAGATCGTCGTGACCTGCCGGCGGCCCGAGCGGGCGAGCGAGCTCGCCGAACGTTACGGGGTCACCGCCACGCTGGACAACGGCGAGGCGGCGCGGTGGGCGCACGTGCTGGTCCTGATGGCCAAGCCGCAGGACACCGAGGCGCTGCTGGAGCAGATCCGCGAGCACGTCGGCACGCAGGATCTGGTGATCAGCTTCGCGGCCGGGATCCGGACCTCGTTCGTCGAGAAGCACCTGCCCGACGACGTTCCGGTCGTCCGGGTGATGTCGAACGTGCCGGTGATGGTGGACGAGGCGATGACCGTGGTGGCCGCCGGCCGTCACGCCGAGGAGGAACATCTGGCGACGGCCGAGGAGCTGCTCGGCTACGTCGGCAAGGTGCTGCGCCTGAACGAGACTCACCTCGACGCGGTCACGGCAACGAGCGGGAGCGGCCCGGCGTACTTCTTCCTCCTGGCCGAGGCGATGATCGAGGCCTGCATCCTGCTCGGGCTCTCGCGCGACGTCGCGACCGACCTGATCATCCAGACGATGCTCGGATCCGCGAAGATGCTGCGGGACACGGGCAAGCATCCGGTGGAGCTCCGCGAGATGGTCACCTCGCCGGGCGGCACCACGATCGCGGCGATCCGCCACCTCGAGGAGGCGGGCGTGCGCGCCGCGTTCCTGAACGCGATCGACGCTGCCAAGAAGCGCAGCGAGGAACTCGCCCGCGGCGGCGACGACGAGGAGGACTGAACCCGATGGGACGAGGAGATCTGGCGCGCGTGCGCAGCGCGAAGGACCGTCAGCGCAAGCACAAGGAGCGTGCGAAGAAGCGGGCGGCCGAAAGAGGGGCGGCGCGCAAGGCCGCCAAGCGGCGCTAGCTCAGCGCGACCCGACGCGGTTGCGGAGCGTCCCGATCCCCTCGGCCGCGAGCTCGACCGTCGCGCCCGGCCACAGGCGGTCGGCCTCCTGCCGCACGAACGGTCCCAGCGCGAACGCGTCGCCCCGCTCCAGCCGACCGAGCTCGGATGCGCCGGCGATCAGCCGGGCCAGGTTCCCGGCGGCGCCGTTCAGGTTGCCCTTCGCGACCTCCTCGCCGTCGACCCGGACCCGCAGGAACATCGACTGCGGCTCGAGCTCGTCGACCGTGACCACGCACGGGCCGATCGAGATCGGCAGGCCGTCGGCGGTCTCGATCGGAGCGCCGCTGGCGTCCCGAGCCCGCCAGTCGTTCACCAGCGTGTAGCCGAACACGTGGCCGGCGACCTCCTCGGGCGCGATCCGCCGCGCCTCGAGGCCGAGGACCGCCGCGACCTTGGGCTCGTACGCGAGCCAGGCCGCGTCGGTCGGCCAGGGCACCTCCTGCTCGGGGCCGACCGTGCGGCGTTCGACCTCCGCCGAGCCGGGCGAGAGCAACGACGAGGGGAACAGGGGGGTCAGGACGCGCGGCCGACGCACGACGTGCTCCCGGACGTCCTCCCGGGCCAACGCGACCCGGGCCGAGTCCAGGACCGTGCCTCGGCTGCTCGAGACGAGTCCCTCGAGCGTGGTGGGGAAGGCCGGGTGCCCGACGGCGTCGGGCAGATCGACCACCTCACCCTCGAGGATCGCCCCCAATCGCCGCTGCCCCCGGCGGTCGTAGGTGACGAGCCTCATCCAGTGGGAGCCGAAGCGTACGCCCGTGAGGGCCGGGAATCACGTAGGTGACGGCCGTTCGCGGCCGGTGCCTTCTGGTGCCGCTCTCGGGGCGGCCCGGCTACCATGGCCGCGTTCAGCAGCGTCTCCGCTGCACGGAAAGGGGGCGGCACCGATGGCCCAGAAGATCCGCATCACCTACGCGACGCTCTCGGCCGACAACGAGGATCTCCAGCGCAGCTACGACGAGGCCGCCGAGCGCGTGCGGGCGGAGCTCGGCAAGGAGTACCCGGTCATCGTCAACGGCGAGGAGCGCTGGCGCGAGGACCACTACGCCGAGCCGTCGCCGATCGACAAGGATCTGATCATCGGCCGCTTCTCGCAGGCCACCCCCGAGGACGTCGAGGACGCCGTCGCGGCGGCGCGGGCGTTCCAGCTCGAGTGGGACCGGATGGGCTGGCAGGAGCGCGTGCGGATCCTGCGCTCGGTCGCCGACGTGATGGAGGACCGCCTCTACGACCTCGCCGCGATGATGGCCTTCGAGGTCGGCAAGAACCGGCTCGAGGCGCTCGGTGACGTCCAGGAGACCGCGGAGCTGATCCGTTGGAACTGCGACGAGATGGAGAAGCACGACGGCTTCCGCACGCCGATGAGCGGGCTCGGCGCGCCGGGGAACTACTACGACGTGCTCCGTCCCTACGGCGTCTGGGCCGTGATCAGTCCGTTCAACTTCCCGATGGCGCTGGCCGGAGGCCCGACCTCCGGTGCGTTGGTCGCCGGCAACGCGGTCGTGCTGAAGCCCTCGAACCAGGGCGCCCTGCTCGGCTACAAGCTCTACGAGTGCCTGCGCGACGGCGGCGTGCCGGCCGGCGCGTTCCATCTGATGCTCGGCCGCGGCGCGGTCGCCGGCGAGGCGCTCTGGAAGCATCCCGACGTGGACGGCATCACCTTCACCGGCTCGTACCAGGTGGGGATGGACATCTACAAGAACTTCACCACCGCCGTGCCGAAGCCGGTGATCTGCGAGATGGGCGGCAAGAACCCGACGATCGTCACGAAGAGCGCGGATCTGGACAAGGCGACCGACGGCGTGATGCGCAGCGCCTTCGGATTCGGCGGCCAGAAATGCTCTGCGTGCAGCCGGGTCTTCGTCGAGCGCGAGGTCTACGACGACTTCGTCGCGCAGCTGAAGACGAAGGCCGAGGGGATCCGAGTCGGCGATCCGATCGGCCGCGATGTCTACCTCGGGCCGATCATCAACGAGGCCGCGCTCGACACCTACGAGGAGGCCGCGGCGGAGGCCGAGAAGAACGGCCGCGTCGTGACCGGCGGCCATCGGCTCACCGACGGCGACCTCGGGCGCGGGCTGTTCGTGGAGCCGACGATCGCCGAGGTGCCGGACGACAGCTGGCTGTGGAAGAAGGAACTGTTCGTGCCGTTCGTGACGGTGGCGCCGTTCGACGAGCTCGACGACGCGATCGAGAAGGCGAACGACACCGAGTACGGCCTGACGGCCGGCTTCTTCAGCGAGGACCAGGCCGAGATCGACGAATGGCTCGATCGGATCCACGCCGGCGTGGTGTACGTGAACCGCCGCGCCGGCTCGACCACCGGCGCGTGGCCGGGCGTGCAGCCCTTCGGAGGCTGGAAGGGGTCGGGCACCACCGGCAAGGCCGGCGGTGGCCCGTACTACGTGCTGCAGTACCTGCGCGAGCAGTCCCGGACGGTGATCGCCGAGTGAGCCTCGAGGTGTCGTCGCTGACGGCCGAGGACCTGGCCGCGCTCAGCGGTCCCCGGCTCGTCACCGAGGTCCCCGGCCCGGAGGCGCTGGCCCGGATCGAGCGCGATCGGAGGGTCACGAGCCCCTCGCTGCCCCGCGCGTATCCCTTCGCGCCGCGGCGCGGGGCCGGCTGCATCGTCGAGGACGTCGACGGCAACATCTTCCTGGACATGAACGCCGGCATCGCGGTGACCTCGACCGGGCACTGCCATCCGCGGGTCGTCGAAGCGGTCCGGCGCCAGGCCGGCGAGCTGCTGCATTACTCGGCCAGCGACTTCTACCTGCCGATCTACGCGGAGGTCTGCGAGCGGCTCGACGCGATGGCTCCGTTCGGCGGCCGGCCGGCGCGGTCCTTCCTGACGAACTCGGGCACCGAGGCGGTCGAGGCCGCGATCAAGCTGTCGCGGTTCGCGACGGGACGTCAGTACGTGATCGGCATGCTGCAGTCCTTCCACGGACGCTCGATGGGCAGCATCTCCCTCACGGCGTCGAAGGCGCGCTACCGCACGAACTTCGGGCCGCTGCTGCCGAGCGTCTACCACATGCCGTTCGGCGACTTCGCCTACCTCGACGAGGTCTTGTTCAAGCGGCTCGTCTCGCCCACCGAGGTCGCGGCGATCATCGTGGAGACCTGGCTCGGTGAGGGCGGCTACGTCCTGCCGCCGGAGGGCTGGTTCCGGTACCTGCGCGACCTCTGCGACCGGCACGGGATCCTGCTCGTGTGTGACGAGGTGCAGGCCGGCATGGGCCGTGGCGGAACGATGTGGGCCGTCGAGCAGGAGGGCGTCGAGCCCGACATCCTCCTGTCGGGGAAAGGGATCGCCAGCGGTCTGCCGCTCGGCGCGATGATCGCCCGTGAGGACCTGATGACCTGGGAGCTCGGGGCGCACGGCTCGACCTACGGTGGGAGCCCGCTGTCGTGCGCCGCGGCGCTCGCGACGTTCGACGTGATCGAGCAGGAGGACCTGCTGGGCAACGCGCGGCGGATCGGCGAGATCCTCCTGGACGGCTTCCGGCAGATCCAGCTGTCGCATCCGATCCTGCGCGACGTCCGGGGCACCGGCCTGTGGATCGGGCTGGGCTTCGAGGATCACGATGTGGCGGCGGCGGTCGAGCTGGCCGCGTTCCGCCGCGGCCTGCTCGTGCTGACGTGCGGCGACGATTCGATCCGCGTCTCGCCGGCGCTCGTGATCCGCGAGGACCAGGCGCGCGAGGCGCTGCGGCTGGTCGAGGAGGTCCTGACCGAGGTCGGGTCCGCGGGATAGGCGCGTGGGCCTGGACCCGGACACCCTGACCTACGACTGCGCGGAGCCGGCCCGCGTCGCCAGGTTCTGGGCCGGGGCGCTGGGGTTCGTGCCGGACCTCGACGACGACGGTCCCGACGGGGACGCGTACGTCGCCGATCCCTCGGGCCGGACGCGGGGCATCTTCTTCCAGAAGGTCCCCGAGCCGAAGGTCACGAAGAACCGCGTCCACCTCGACCTGCGGCCGGCCACGACGAGAGCCGAGGAGGTCGAACGCCTGCGCGGGCTCGGCGCCGAGCCGATCCGTGAGGTGCGCGAGCGCGCCAGCTGGACCGTGATGGCCGACGTCGAGGGCAACGAGCTCTGCGTCCTGGAGGGCGCCGCGGAGGGCGCGAAGCGCGACCGGCCCGGGCTGGACTCGGTCGTGATCGACTGCGCCGATCCGTTCCGCGTCGCGGCGTTCTGGGTCGAGGCGCTCGGCTACGCGGAACACGAGCACGGCGCGTCCGGGATCGAGCTCGTCGGTCCCCGCGACGGCGATCCGATGCTGTCGTTCGTGACGGTCCCCGAGCCGAAGACCGTCAAGAACCGGCTCCACCTGGATCTGCGGCCGAGCGGCACGATGCGGGAGGAGGTCGCGCGCCTGTCGGCGCTCGGTGCGACGTCGCTGAACTTCGTCGAGATCCCGGCGAGCGCGGTCGATGGCCAGGGCACGTTCTGGACCGTGATGGCCGACGTCGAGGGCAACGAGCTCTGCGTGCTGCGCGGCCCGGGCGACGGCTGGTCGCGGGAGACGTCGTGAGCGAGGGCAAGGTCACGACGATGCACGACGCCGTGGCCGAGCTGGTCCGCGACGGCGACACGGTCGCGATCGAGGGCTTCACGCACCTGATCTGTTTCGCCGCGGGCCACGAGATCGTCCGTCAGCGCAAACGGGATCTGACGCTCGCACGGATGACGCCGGACGTGATCTACGACCAGATGGTCGCCGGCGGCGTCGCCCGCAAGCTCGTGTTCTCCTGGCTCGGGAACCCGGGGGTCGGCTCTCTGCACGCGATCCGCCGCCGGATCGAGGACCAGGATCCCGGTCCGCTCGAGATCGAGGAGTACTCGCACTTCGGGATGGTGTGCCGCTACGTCGCCGGCGCCGCCAACCTGCCGTTCTTCCCGATCCGGAGCTACGAGGAATCGGACATCCCGAAGGTGAACCCGCGGATCGTGCCGATGCGCTCGCCGTACGAGGACGGCGAGGAGGTCTACGTCGTGCCGCCGCTCGTGCCCGACGTCGCGATCGTCCACGTCCAGCGCGCCGACGCTGCGGGCGACGCGCAGATCTGGGGGCTCCTCGGCTGCCAGAAGGAGGCGGCCTTCGCCGCGACGCGCGTGATCGTGGTCTGCGAGGAGCTGGTCGACGAGGCGGTGATCCGGCGCGATCCGAACCGCACCGCGATCCCCGGCGTGGTGGTCGACGCCGTCGTGCATGAGCCGTACGCGTGCCATCCCTCGTTCGCGCAGGGTTACTACGATCGCGACAACGCCTTCTACCTGGAGTGGGACCGGATCGCGCGCGATCCGGAGACGCTGGAGACCTGGATGCGCGAGTGGATCTACGACCTGGGCTCGCACCGCGAGTACGTGGAGAAGCGCGGCGCGGCGTCCTGGGAGGCGCTCCGCCCGGGGGTCGCGCTCTCCGGCGAGGTCGACTACGGGAGCTACGCGTGAGCGTCGACCTCGGCTACTCGAAGTCGGAGATCATGATCGCAGCCAGCGCGCGCGGCCTGGCGGAGGCGCGGAACTGCTTCGTCGGCGTCGGGTTGCCGAACATCGTGTGCAACCTCGCGCAGCGCACGGTGGCGCCGTCGCTGCAGCTCGTCTACGAGTCCGGCGTCTTCGGCGCTCGGCCGGCGCGGCTGCCGCTGTCGATCGGCGATCCGACGCTCGCCACCGGGGCGACCGCGATCACCAGCATGTTCGAGCTGTTCGCGTTCTACCTGCAGGCGGGGCTGATCGATGTGGCCTTCCTCGGTGGTGCGCAGATCGACCGCTTCGGCAACCTGAACACGACGGTGATCGGATCCTACGAGCGGCCGA
>DATHCP010000055.1:0-5686 GCA_035490535.1 Actinomycetota bacterium | reverse complement strand
ACCCCCCCCGCGACGATCGTCGGCCGCGATCCGCTGACCGACCTCGCCGTGCTGAAGGCCGCCGACGGCGCCGAGGGCTTCCCGGTGATCGCGATCGGCTCCTCGGCGTCGCTCCAGGTCGGCCAGCCGGTGGTCGCGCTCGGCGCGCCGCTCGGCCTCTACAGCACCGTGACCAGCGGGATCGTGAGCGCCCTGGACCGCTACGTCCCCGTGCCCGCGGCGAACGGCGGAACCCACCACCTCGTCGACGCGATCCAGACCGACGCGTCGATCAACCCCGGGAACAGCGGCGGGCCGCTCGTGGACTGTTCGGGTGACCTGGTCGGGATCAACTCCGCGATCATCACCGTGCCGAACTCGGCGGGTGAGACCGGCGGCGGCAGCGTCGGCCTTGGCTTCGCGATCCCGGTGGACCTCGCGATCCCGCTCGCGGATCAGCTGATCGAGACCGGCCGCGTCGCCCATCCGACGTTCGGCGTGCAGGCCGTGCCCCTCGAGCCGACCCAGGGTTCCTCCGGCGGCCTGCTGCTGACCGACGTCACCGCCGGCGGCCCCGCCGCCACGGCCGGCCTGCAGGCGGGCGACATCCTGATCACGGTCGACGGTGTGCCGGCCACGCGCGTCGCCGCCCTCGAACGCGCGATCGTCTCCAAGAGCGCCGGTGACCCGGTCGAGGTCACCTACGTTCGCAACGGCCAGACCTCGACCGCGACCGTCGTCCTCGGCGCGGGCTGATCACAGCGGCTTGCGCATCGTGACGATGTCGCAGCCGGCCACCGCCAGCACGGCGGCATCCTCCGGAAACACCTCCGCGAGTGCGACGCGCGAGGTCTCCCGGTAGCCGCGCCGTTCGTACCACGTCCGCAGCCGCGTTCCATGCGGCGTCTCGGGCTCCGGCTGGAACACCTCGAGCTGCATGACGGTCCGGCCCGCCGCGATGGCGTCGTCCTCGACGAACCCGACCAGCGCCGCACCGAACCCTCGCCCCTGGAGATCGGGATCGACCCCGAGGGCGCCGAACCACCCGGTGGCAGGGTCGAGCGCCCTCGCGCGAACGGATCCGACGAGGCCGCCGTCCAAGAACGCCGCCGCGGTCTCGCCGCGTGCGATCGACGCCGCGACCTCCTCGGCGTCGGTCCGGTGGATCGATCGCGAGAACAGCGCCGCCTCGGCCGCCGCGTACGCGCGGTTCACGACGTCGGTCACCGCCGGCACCAGCGTCAGATCGTCCTCGATACCGGGTTCGAGCCAGCGAACGAGGATCACGCCGGCAGGCCGATCGTCAGCCGGCGTCGGCGGCCTTGAGACGTTCGATGCCGTCGAGCATCAGATCGAGGGCGAACTCGAACTCGAACTGGTCGTCGCAGCCCGGGCCGACGATCGTCTCGTCCTCGTGGCTCACGGTCTTCCAGAGCCGGTAGATCGACGGGTACGCCGCGCCCATCGCCTCGAGCATCTCGGGCCGGATCGGGGTGTCCGGATCGGTCTGGTCGTTGAAGAGCTCCTGGGTGAAGCCGATCATCCGGCTCCCCAGCGCGTGCATCACGTGGTGCGTGAGGTCGATCGAGAACCCGCCGTCGGTGAACATCTGGATCATCGAGTCCATGTAGGACATCACCGTCGGCGTCGGCCGGGTCCGCGACTCCATCACGCGCGAGGCCCACGGGTGCCGCAGGAGCGCGCGGCGCGCCGACAGGATCCGGTCGCGGACCGCGCTCTTCCAGTCGGTGTCGGTCCGGGGCGGATCGATCTCCTCCACGACCACGTCGATCATGCCGTCCAAGAGCTCATCCTTGTTGGCGACGTGCTTGTACAGCGCCATCGGGACCACGCCGAGCTCGGCGGCCAGCCGGCGCATGCTCAGCGCGTCGGCGCCTTCGTGGTCGGCCAGGTCGACCGCCGCCAGCAGCACCCGCTCGCGGCTCAGCGGCGTCCTCGTCGTCTGGATCTCGATCTCCGCGCTCATGACTTGACGAGTGTACGCCGTACACGTTAGGGTTCGCGTAGGTGAGGTGTACGGCGTACACCGCCCCACCACGACCGAAGGGGGAGATGCCATGAAGGCGATCGTGCAGGATCGGTTCGGGTCGGCGGACGTGCTGGAGCTCCGGGACGTTCCCGAGCCCGTGGTGGGCGACGACCAGGTGTTGGTGAGCGTGCGGGCGGCCGGCTGCGGCCCCGACGTGTGGCACATCATGGCCGGCAAGCCGTACATGGTGCGCCCGATCCCGGAGGTGCGCCGGGCGATGAAGGCGCCACGCGGCCGGGACGTCGCCGGTGTGATCGAGCGGGTCGGCGCGGCGGTGACTGGCTTCGCTCCCGGGGACGAGGTGATCGGGGTCGTCGAGGGCTCGTTCGCGGAGTTCGTGGCGGGGAGTCCCGCCAAGTTGGCGCGCAAGCCCGCCGCCCTATCGTGGGAGGAGGCGGGGGCGCTCCCGATCTCCGGGGTCACCGCGCTGCAGGCGCTCCGCGACGCGGCCGAGGTGCAGCCCGGCCAGCGGGTGCTGATCGTCGGGGCCGGCGGCGGCGTGGGGACGTTCGCGGTCCAGATCGCGAAGGCCCTCGGCGCCCACGTGACCGGCGTCTGCAGCGGCGCGAAGGCCGACCTGGTGCACTCGCTCGGCGCTGACGACGTGATCGACTACACGCGCGAGGACTTCACCGACGGTGCCCGGCGGTGGGACGTGATCGTGGACACCGCGGGCCGGCGCCCGCTGCGGAAACTCCGCCGCGCGCTGACCCCGAAGGGCACCCTCGTGATCGTCGGCGGCGATGGCGGCGGGAGGTGGACCGGCGGCTTCGGTCGCCAGATGCTCCGCGCTCCCCTGCTCTCGCTGCTCACCGGCCAGCGGCTCCGCCCGGTGCTCGCCGAGGGCAACCACGACGACCTCGAGATCCTGGCGAAGATGGTCGAGGACGGCGAGATGCGGCCAGTGGTCGACCGAACCTTCGCCCTGCCCGACGCGGCCGAGGCGATCCGCTACCTCGAGCGCGGCCACGCGGCCGGGAAGGTCGTCGTCACGGCCTGACGGACGCCCGCTCAGGAGCGGTGGCACACCTGGTTCAGGAACGGGAACGGGTCGATCGCGTCGCGGATCCGGGCCACGCCGGTCGGCGCGACGCGCAGCGGGACCGGCACGTTCCAGGGGTGCCACTCGAAATGGTCGTGCAGCGAGCGCGCGTCGCCGGTCATGCCGACGTAGCCGATCACCGCGCCGGCCGGGACGTAGCCGCTGCGGCCGAAGCGGCTCAGGTGGGCGTTGCGGGCGAAGCCCTCGGCGCCGACCAGGCCGACCGAGCGGCCGGCGAGCCAGTCGTCGACGTGCCGCACGACCAGTCCGGCGAACGGCGCGCGGATCATTCGGCCGAGCGGGGCGTGCACGTCGTTGCCGGAGTGCAGGTGATACCCGCCGGTCGTTCGCGACATCCCGAAGTCGTCGGTGTACGACACGACGCCGTCGACGGGACACAGCGCGAACGGCTGCCGGGTGGATGTGTCGTCGGTGCCGGGGCGCGGGTAGGAGTTGAAGCGGCCCGTCCGCACGATGTGGTTCCAGGCGGTGCTCGGATCGCCGTACACCCACCAGATCCACCGCAGGCCGGCCACCAGCTGCTGGACCACGCGCGCGGTCCCCGTGGTGTGCTTGCAGGCGTCCCAGCCGCGCAGGAAGCACGATGCGTGAAGGACGAGGCCGTGCCGGTCGTTGCCCAGCTCGGGTCCCGCGACCGACTTCATCTCCTGCAGCGTCATCGCGAACACGCCGTGCCACACGTGCTGTGGTCGGCTCGCGCGGAAGGCCGGATCGAAGGCCGTCTCCTGCCAGCACACGATCTTCGGCAGGGCGTCGGAGGTGGCCCATCGGGCCGGGAGGTCCCGCGAGGCTCTGATCGCGACGACGACCTGCGCATGGAAGGTCCCGGGGACCTCGGGTTGGGCGCAGTCGTTCGGCGTCGAAACCGCCAGCGAGACGGTGGAGATGTCCGTCACGGCGACCGCGACCACGAGCGAGGCGGCGACGACGAGCGCGATCTGGCGAGTCACCGGCTTGTCGGCATGGCGTACTTCGGGACGATATGGGCCACGCCGCCCAGCGACGAGAGGAAGCGTCCCTCCTGGCGGCTTCGATCTCGGACCTCCCCGATCCGGGCCGTCACACCTCGCGATCCGCTCACGGCTCAAGCGTAGGCGAGGGCGTCGCGGAGATGCCTCAGGCCCGGTGGCTGTGTACCTTGACGGTTACGTAACCGCTCTGTTACGTTCAAGCCATGGAGATCGCGCTGCGAGCCCTGGCGGACGAAGGCCGACGGACGCTGCTCGAAACCCTGGCCGACGGTCCGGCGACCGCCGGCGAGCTCGCGGCGTTGCTACCGATCTCGCGACCGGGCGTGTCGCGACACCTGCGGGTGCTCCGCGAGGCGGGGCTCGTCGAGTTCCATCGCGAGGCGCAGCGGCGCGTCTACACCCTTCGTGCAGAGCCACTCGCCGAGATCGACGGATGGCTGGGCCGGTATCGCCACCTGTGGGAGCAGCGGCTGGACGCCTTGCACACCGAGGTGGCCCGAGGGAAACGCGGAAGGAGGAGCGCCGGATGACCAGCGACGCGAGCGGAGGCAGCCGCATCATCGGCAGCCTCAGGACGGCGGACGGGAAGGGCGTCGTGCGGATGGAGGATCGCTTCGCCACCGATATCGACGATCTCTGGTCGGCGCTCACCGACCCCGTCCGTCTGGCTCGGTGGATCGGCGAGGTCGAGGGAGACCTCCGGCTGGGCGGCGCGTTCCGGGCACGATTCTTCGCGAGCGGATGGGAGGGGACGGGGCGCGTGGAAGCGTGCGAGCCGCCGCGACGGCTGCTGGTGGTGACGAAGGATGCGGAGGAGCCGGACGAACACGTGATCGAGGCCACCCTCGCTTCCGACGGCGACCACACGATGTTGGTGATCGAGGAACGGGGGATGCCCGTGGACCAGCTCGCCGGGTACGGAGCCGGTGTGCAGATCCACGTCGAGGATCTCGCGACCTATCTCGCCGGTCGGGAACGCGGCGACACCCAGGCTCGGTGGAGCGCGCTCATGCCCGCCTATCGCGACCTCGCGGCCGACGTCACCTAGCCTCCCCGAGCGACCCCGGCGCTAGGGTTGCGCCGTGATCGACCGCATCGACCACCTCGTGCTCACGGTCCGGTCGGTGGACGTCACCTGCGACTTCTACACCGCGTGCTTCGGCTTCCGGCGTGTCGATCCTCCGGACGGGCCGACGGCGCTGCACTTCGGCCGCCAGAAGTTCAACGTCCACCGGGTCGACCGGACCTTCGAGCCGAAGGCGCGCAGGCCCACCGAAGGGTCGGCCGACATCTGCCTGATCGCGGCCGTGCCCCTGCGCGACGTCATCGATCGACTCGCGCGGAAGGACGTTGCGATCGAGCTGGGGCCGATCGAACGGGATGGCGCCTTGGGCCCGATGCGATCGATCTACGTCCGCGACCCCGACGGCAACCTGATCGAGATCAGCGAGTACGCCTGATCCTGTGCCGGGCCGAGGGTTCGCCGGCGCCGCTGGACGAGGTGGCGCGGGAGCTGCTGCGGCTGGCGCCCGCGAGCGGCCGGCCTAGCCGGCCCCGGTGACCGTCTTCGCGACGTCCTCCGTCGACTGGCCGCTGCGGCGCAGGACGACGACGACGCAGGTG
>DATHCP010000054.1:0-21580 GCA_035490535.1 Actinomycetota bacterium | reverse complement strand
GCCGACGATCGTCGCGGGGGAGGTCGTCCCGTCGGCGTAGCGCACCGAGAGCGATCCGCCGTTCGCGGCGGCCGCGATCACGTGGTCGTTCGTGAGGATCGTCCCATCGTCGCGGATCAGCTCACCCGTGCCGGTGCCCCCGCCCGCCTGGCCGGCCACCTGGACGGTCACGACGGACGGCAGGACCTCGTCGGCGACCGTCGTCGCGACGCAGACCGCCTGGCCCTCCAGCGAGTTCGACCCGTTGGAGGCCAGCTTCACGAGCAGCCCGCCGACCAGCCCGCCCAGCACGGCGGCCACCACGACGACGATGAGGGTCTTCGGCGGGATCGATCCCGTGCTCGCCACGGGGCACACTCTCGCAGACTTCCGGCGACCGCGAGCGGGCGGCAAGATGGTGCGATGCAGGCGGAGGCCTGGGTCCGAACCCACCGGAACCTGACCGGACCGCTCGAGCTGGTCCAGCGGGAACCGTGGGCGTCGGTGTTCACGGCGCCGGCCGAGGGCGGGGCCGTGTGGCTGAAGGCGTGCGCGCCGGTCCACGCGTTCGAGGTCGGGCTCACGGCCGCGCTGGCGGCGCGCCATCCCGGCGTGGTGAGCGAGGTCCTGGCGCATGACGCCGAGCGGCGGTGGCTGCTGATGGCCGACGCGGGGGAGCGGCTGGGCGATCTGGGCAACCTGCCGACGCGGTGGCTCGAGATCCTCCCGCGCTACGCGGAGCTCCAGATCGCCGAGACGCCGCACGCGGCCGAGCACCTGGCGGGCGGCGTGCCGGATCTCCGCACCGCGCGGCTGCCGGAGCTCGTGGAGGTCGTGCTCCGGGCCGAGCTCCCGATCGACGCGGACGAGCGGGCGGCGCTGGCGGAGGAGCTGCCGCGGTTCGCCGCGCGCTGCGCGGACCTCGACGCCGCCGGCGTCGGGCAGACGATCCAGCACGACGACCTGCACATGCACAACGTGTACCTGCGGAACGGCGCGCTCCGGGTGCTCGACTGGGGGGACGCCTCGGTCGCGCATCCGTTCTGCTCGCTGCTCGAGACGTTCCGGTTCCTGCGGGAGCAGAACCGGCTGGCGCCGGGGGATCCGTGGTTCGGTCGGCTCCGCGACGCGTACCTCGAGCCGTGGGGGCCGGGCCACGGAGCGGCGTTCGACCTGGCGCTGCGGATCGCGGGGATCGCGCAGACGGTCGCGTACCTGCGGCTGCGCGAGGCGCTGCCCGCGTCCGATCGCCCGGAGTTCGACCGGTCGTTCGCGGTGCTGCTGCGGCGCGAGCTGCGCCGGGCTCGGGACGGCTGAGCAGCGTTACTCGGCGGCCGGGATCAGGCCGGGCGTGGAGCCCGCGGTGGGGAGCTCCTCGGGGCTCGGCCAGCGGTCGCGCGAGCGCGCGGCGAGCTTGAACATCAGCTCGACCGCGGCCGGGTCCTGCTCCATCGCGTCGCGCGACTCGATCACGCCGTCGGCGATCGCACGGTCCCAGAGGTCGGCGCCGAGCTGGGTCCGGATCACCGAGAGGGTCCAGCCGTCGCTCTGCCCGAGCCCGCCGAAGGAGATGTCGGCGTGCTCGGCCGCGAAGTCCGGGCAGTGCAGGCAGCCCTCGCGGGTGAAGCGGTGCGACTTCTTCAGCGAGTACGTGAGCTCCTCGCCGTCGTCGGTGTAGAAGAGCAGCTTGCCCTTGATGTTCACGCGCACGAGGTGGTCGAGGTCGATCCCGAGCTCGTGCTGCGCGATCTCGACCATCAGCCCGTCGTAGCTGAACGACTTCGAGCACAGCAGGCCGAACGTCCACGCGATCTTCTTGCGCCACTTGTTCACGCGGCGGGCCTCCATCGCGCCGGTGACCGAGGACTGGCAGCCCATCCCCACCAGCGCGACCTTCGACAGGCCCATCTCCGCGGCCTTCAGGAGGGCGAGCGGGTTCGCGCTGTACGTGTAGCGGCTCCCCGCGCCGGCGAGGACCCCCTCGCGGTCGGTGACGATCGCCGGCTCGGCGTCCCACTGGCGCTCGTCCGACAGGATCGAGGTGGCCGCGCCGTCGATCTCGCCGTGCTCGAGGCCCCAGATCAGCAGGGCGCTGACGACGCCGCCGTCCTGACCCTGCATCAGCGCGTCGGCGCCCGTCGCGCGCGCGAGCTGGATCGTGCGGTACGAGCCGATCAGCTCCTCGGGCTTGCGCGTCTGCCCGAACAGCAGCTGGTCGATGTCCGATTCCCATTCGCGGAACCGTGGGCATGCGAGCGTGCAGAGCGAGCAGCCGCGGTCGCCGTGCGTGCAGGCGTCGGGGCCGTCTTCTTGCAGCTGGACCGGCTTGTCGTCCTCGTAGCCCAGGACGTGGTACGGGCACGCCACGATGCACGCCGTGCAGCCCGTGCAGAGCCCGCTCGTGACGACCTCGTGGAAGAGCTCACGCCATTGCGTGGTCTCGGGCTTCGGCATGGGCGGAGGATACCCCGCGGTTGCTCAGACGCTGAACGACTCGCCGCAGGCGCACTCGGAGATCGCCTGCGGGTTCTTCACCTTCAGGCCGCCGCCCAGCAGCGCCGTATCGAACTCGAGGGTCGAGCCCCGCACGATCGGCTCGCTGACCGGATCGACCAGGACCCGGACGCCGCCGGCGGCCTCGATCACGCGGTCGTCATCGGCCGGCGCGTCCTCGAACGACAGCCGGTAGCCGAACCCGTTGCAGCCACCGGCGATCACCCGCAGGCGCAGGATCGCCTCGGCCCGTCCTTCGGTCTGCGCCAACTGGCCGATCTTGCGCGCGGCGCCGTCGGTGACGGTGATCGGGGCGGCCGCGGTCTCCATACGCCCAGGATAGCGCCGGTGCGGCGCTCGGACCGTGTCAGGCGCCCAGGAACGACACGACCAGCCGCGCGGTAGCCCGGGCCGCCGTGACCAGGTCGTCCACGCCCACCCACTCGTCGGCGGTGTGGGCAACGCCGAGCGAGCCGGGGCCGAGCACCAACGAGGGGATGTCCGCGCCGTTGATGTAGTACCGCGCGTCGGTGATGCCCGTGAAGCCGACGTCGGCCGGCGGCGCGCCGGTCTCGGCGGTGAGCGCTGCGCGGGCCAGGCTCGCGACGCGGCTGTCGGGTGATGCCTCGGCGGCGTCGGTCCACTCCCGGATCTCCAGGTCGATCCGCACCTCCGGGTGCTCGGTCGCGATGTCGCCGACCAGGGCGCGCAGCGGCGCCAAGACCTCCTCGGGGTCGCGTTCGCCGGGGATCACGCGGCGGTCGATGTCGACCGTGCAACGGTCCGGCACGACGTTCGGCGCCGAGCCGCCGGCGATGATCGCGGCGTTGATCGACGGGCGGCCGGCCAGCGGATGTTCGCGGTCGGGGAGTCCCTCGCGCAGGCGGAGCAGGAACCGCGCCATCGAGGTGATCGCGTTCACGCCTCGGTCTGGCTGCGAGCCGTGGGCAGCGGTGCCGAACGCCGTCGCGGTGATCCATGCACCGCCACGCTGGGCGAGCGCGAGCTGCAGATCCGTGGGCTCGCCGATCACGGCCGCGTCCTGGGTGAGCAGGCCGCGCTCCCGCAAGACCTTCGTGCCGTGCAGGCCCGCGAGCTCCTCGTCGGCGGCCAGGTGCAGCGTGAGCGTCCCGCCGAGCTCGACGCCGGTGCGGCGGAGCGCGGCCACGGCCGCGAGCGTCGCGGCGATCGAGCCCTTCATGTCGCAGGCGCCGCGGCCGAGCAGCTTCCCGTCCACGACGCGTCCTTCGAACGGCGGCGCCGACCACGTGTCGGGCGACCCGGCCGGCACGGTGTCGAGGTGCCCGTTCCAGGCCAGGGACGGCCCCTCGGCGGCTCCGGTCGACGCCACGAGCGAGGGGCGCCCGGCCGCGCCGCGGACCGTCTCGGCCGTGATGCCGAGCCCCGCCAGGATCCCGCCGGCGACCTCGGCCGCGGCGTCCTCGGTGCCGCCGGGGTTCTCCGAGGGAGCCGCGATCAGGGCCTGCGCGAACCGGAGCAGTTCCTCGGGGTCGACCGCGCCCGCCGCCGCATCCGCGGCCGGCGAGCGGGCGGGATCGTCCTCGGTCATGCGCGCACGCTACCGGGTCGCGGGTCCGGTTCGCCGGTGGGCTCCTACGATGGCGCGATGACGACGCCGGCCGATCGCGAGGGGCTCCGGCGGGTCCTGGACCCCGATCCGCGCCCGGCGATCCCGCCCGGCAACCGCCCCGCGGCCGTGCTGGCCCTCGTGATCGAGGCGCCCGAGCCGGCGCTGCTGTTCACGGAGCGTTCCGCGGAGCTGCACCGTCACCCCGGTGAGGTCTCGTTCCCCGGCGGTCTGCGCGAGCCCGAGGACGCCGACCTGCGGACCACCGCGCTGCGGGAGACGGCGGAGGAGATCGGGCTCGATCCGGCCCTCCCCGACGTGCTGGGCGCGCTGCCGTCGGTGCACACGGTGGTGTCGTCGATCGTGGTGACGCCGTTCGTCGGCGTCGTGACGTCGCTGCCGCCGCTGCGCGTGAGCGAGGACGAGATCGCGCGGATCCTGACCGTCCCGGTCCGCGTGCTGGCCGCCACCGAGGAGCGTCGCGAGCTCGACCTGGGCGGCGCGCGGCGCTGGACCGGGTGGACGTATCCGGTGGCTGGCTCGACGATCTGGGGCGCGACCGGTGCGATGCTGCACGACCTCCTGGACGTCCTCCGGGCGGAGACCGCATGGATCCGCTGAACAACCCGTCCGACCGAGAGCTGCGAGCGTTGCTCGGCGAGGCACGCACGATCGCCGTGGTCGGCCTGTCCTCGAAGCCGGGCCGGCCGTCGTTCGAGGTCGCCGCGTACCTCCAGGAGCACGGCTACCGGATCGTGCCGGTGAACCCGAACGAGACCGAGGTGTTGGGCGAGCGCGCGTTCGGCTCGTTGCCCGAGGTGCCGCCGGAGATCGCGGTCGACGTCGTCGACGTCTTCCGGCGCGCCGAGCACACGCCCGAGGTCGCGCGCCAGGCGGTGGCGCGCGGCGCGCGCGTGCTGTGGCTGCAGGAGGGGATCGTGAACGAAGAGGCCGCGGCGATCGCCGCGGCGGGCGGGCTCGAGGTCATCATGGGGGTCTGCATCAAGCACGTCCGCGAACGGCTGATCGAGGGAGGAACGGCATGACGACGTGGGAGTACTTCGTGGCGCCGCTGCTGGAGCACAACCCGGGCGAGATCCTGAACACGTTCGGCGCCGACGGCTGGGAGCTGGTCGGCGTCGTGGCGCAGCCCACGCCGATGGGCGGGGTCTCGACGGTGGCGTACCTGAAGCGCCCGACCGGCTGAGCGGCGCGCGATGCTGCGTGTCGATCACGTGGTCCGCGCGGTTCCCGACCTGGACGAGGCGTCCTGGGAACTGCAGGACGCGGCGGGGTTGGAAGCGGCCCCCGGCGGCGTGCATCCGGCGTGGGGCACCGCGAACCGGATCCTTCCGCTGGGGGAGACCTACCTCGAGCTGATCACGGTGGCCGATCCCGAGACGGCGGCGCGGAGCGAGTTCGGCAGGGTGGTCGCGGAGCTCGCGGCCGAAGGCGGTGGCTGGCTCGTGCTGTGCCTCGCCGACGACGACCTGGAGGGTACGGCGGCGCGCCTGTCGCTCGAGGTCCGCTCGGGGGGCCGGACGCTGCCGGATGGCTCGGAGCTCCGGTGGCGGAGCGCCGGGCTCGAGGATCCGCGGCGCACGCCCGAGCTGCCCTTCTTCATCTCGTGGGATGTACCGGCCGAGCTGCACCCGGGCCGCGTCGCGGTCGGAGGCGGAGCCGCGTCGCTCGCCGCGATCGAGCTGGCCGGCGACGCGGGTGCGTTCACGGCGTGGACGGCCGGCGCCGAGCTCCCGGTACGGTTCGTCGGCTCCGAGCCCGCCGGCGTTCGCGGCGTGGTGCTGCGTACGGCCGACGGCGGCGAACTCGAGCTGGGCTAGCCGAGCGCCCGCGCAAGGTCGTCGATCAGGTCCTGGGGATCCTCCAGGCCGACCGAGAGCCGGATCAGCTCCGGCGGCACCTCCAGCGGCGAGCCGGCGACGCTCGCGTGCGTCATCGGATGCGGCACCTCGATCAGCGACTCGACGCCGCCGAGCGACTCGGCCAGCAGGAACACGCGCGTCGCCTCGGCGACGCGGATCGCCTCCTCGGCGGAGCCGACCGTGAACGAGACCATGCCGCCGAACCCCTCCATCTGCCGCGCGGCGACGTCGTGCCCCGGATGTGACGCGAGCCCCGGATGGTACACCTGGTTGACCTTCGGATGGTCGGCGAGGAACGCGGCCACCGAGCCCGCGTTCGCGCAGTGCTGCCGCATCCGCACGCCCAGCGTCTTGACGCCGCGCAGCGCCAGGAAGCAGTCCATCGGGCCGGGCACGGCGCCGATCGCGTACACGAGGAACCCGAGCGCCTCGGCGAGCGCGGCGTCCGAGGTCACGATCGCTCCGCCGAGCAGGTCGGAGTGGCCGCCGAGGTACTTCGTCACGCTGTGCACCACGGCGTCGGCGCCGAGCACCAGCGGCCGCTGCAGCGCCGGGGTCGCGAACGTGTTGTCGACCACGACCTTCGCGCCGGCCGCGTGCGCGGCCTCGGCGACGGCCGCGATGTCGACGATCTTCAGCAGCGGGTTCGACGGCGTCTCCACCCACACGAACCGGGTCTCCCCACGGAGCGCCGCCCCGAGGGCCGCCGGGTCCGCGAGGTCGGCGGTGGTGCACGTGAGCCCCCACGGCTCGAGCACCTTCGTCAGCAGCCGGTAGGTCCCGCCGTAGACATCGTCGCCGAGCACCACGTGATCGCCGGGCCGCAGCGTCAGCAGCAGGCTGGTCTCGGCGCCCAGGCCGCTCGCGTACGCGAACGCGTGCTCGCCGCCCTCGAGGGCGGCGAGCGCCTCCTCGAGGGCCCGGCGCGTCGGGTTCCCGCCGCGCCCGTAGTCCCAGACCTTCGGCTCGCCGACCGCATCCTGGGCGTACGTGGAGGTCTGGTAGATCGGGACGTTCACCGAGCCGTACAGCGCCTCGGGGTCCTGGCCGGCGTGGATCGCGGCCGTGTCGAACCTCATCGCATCTCCGGTGGGAGCTCCCATCCGCGTCTCCTCAGCTCGTCGGTGGCGTCCCGGCCCTCGCGGGCCCGCGTCCACAGCATGGACTTCCGCTTCGCGTCGTGGCCCGGCGCGAACTCGGTCCGGGTCAGCTCCGCGCAGCCCGGATCGCCGCAGGCGCATTCCCGGAACAACGGGACCGTGCCCTCGTCGCTCGCCTCGGGCGGCGCCGGCCGGTAGGGACGGGCGGGCAGCGAGACCGCCGGCAGCACGATCACGCCCTCGGCCGGATCGCCGGGTGCGAACCGCTTGCCGGAGAGCGCGAGCAGCCCGGTCAGCGCGCAGAGCGCGGCGTCGACGCGGTCGGCGGTCGTGAGCTCGTCGGTCGCCACGCCCTGGGCGCGGAGCACGCGCTCGCGCCAGGCCTTCTTCCGCGCGCCCTTCGGCGGCAGGCAGCCGGCCAGGACGGCGGCGCTCGCGTGCGGGAAGACCTCCATCGCCGTGCCGCGGGGATCGCCGGCGCGGTAGCGCGGGAACCCGTGCGCCTCGGCGGCCGCGAAGACCTCGAAGCCGACCTCCATCCACGCGTAGAACGGCACGCCGCGGCCGTGCGGGGCCGACGGTGTCGCGAACGCGTGCAGGTTCACGGCGGCGAGGAGCCGCTCGGTCATCCGCGACCTCCCCGCGGGCGCCCACGCGGGGGGCGCGTCGATCGCGATCACGTCGGCGCCGGCCTCCTCGAGCAACGGGCCCAGGCGGTCGACGGCGACGCGCGAGGCCACGCGCAGCGGCCGGCGCCGGTCGTCGAGCACGACGAGGTCGAGGCCCTTGCGCGAGGCGCCGACGTCGATCCCGAGCGCGCGCACCGTCGGCGCGTCAGGTCGACGGCGTCTGCCGCCGGTGGGCGAGGAACGTCAGCAGGTCGCTGCGCGTCAGCACGCCGAGCACGATCCCGCCCTTCACCACGAGCACCGCCGAGGCCCGTTCGAGCTCGGTGAACGCCTCGTCCACCGGCGCGTCCCACTCCACGGCGGGGATCGGCGGCGCCATCACGGTGGCGACGTCGGCCTGCAGCACGTCCGGATCGGCGAACACCCGCTCGAGCAGCTCACGGTCGCGGATCGAGCCCACGAACTGCGCGACGTCCGCCGAGTCCTCGCGCACGACCGGCGCTTGCGAGATCCCGTGGGTCTGCAGCACGTCGACGGCCTGACGGACCTTGTCGTGCGCGCGCACGGTGATCAACGGCGGGAGCTCTCCGTCCTTCGCCTGCAGGACGCGCTCGACCGTCACGACCTCGGGCCCCTCCAGGAACCCGTACTGCCGCATCCAGGTGTCGCTGAAGATCTTCGACAGGTACTGCCGGCCCGTGTCGGGCAGCAGCACGACGATCGTCACGTCGGGGTCCGTGATGTCGCGGGCCACCGTGAGCGCGGCGACCATCGCCGAGCCGCCGGAGCCGCCGATCAGGATCCCCTCCTGCCGGGTCACGGCCCGAGCCATCAGGAACGCGTCGCGATCGGGCACGCGGACCCAGCGGTCGACGATGTTCGGGTCGAACGTCTCGGGCCAGAAGTCCTCGCCGATCCCCTCGGTGAGGTACGGGCGCGGATCGTCGCCGGTGTAGACCGAGCCCTCGGTATCGGCGCCCACGATCGTGATGTCGGGGTCCATCCGCTTCAGGAAGCGCCCGACTCCGGTGATCGTGCCGCCTGTGCCGACGCCGGCGACGAACACGTCCACCTTCCCATCGGTCTGCGCCCAGATCTCCGGGCCGGTCGTCTCCTCGTGCGTCTGCGGGTTCACCTGGTTGAAGTACTGGTTCGGCTGGTAGGCGCCCGGGATCTCCGCCGCGAGCCGGTCGGCCACGGCGTAGTACGACTCGGGGGACTCGCGGGGCACCGCGGTGGGGCAGATCACGACCTCGGCGCCGTAGGCGCGCAGCAGCGCGATCTTCTCCTGGCTCATCTTGTCCGGCATCACGAAGATGCAGCGATAGCCCTTGATCGCGGCGGCGATCGCCAGGCCGTGCCCGGTGTTGCCCGACGTGGGCTCGACGATCGTGCCGCCGGGCCGGAGCAGGCCCCGGCGCTCCGCGTCCTCGAGCATCCGGATCCCGATCCGGTCCTTCACGGACCCGCCCGGGTTCAGCATCTCGAGCTTCGCGAGCACGGTCGGCGCCATCCCGCGCGTGAGCGACCGGATCCGCACGAGCGGGGTGTTCCCCATCGCATCGAGGAACGAATCGAGCACCTGCATCGGCTCCTCCTGGCCGGCGTCCCCAGTCCGGCGGCGTCATCGTCCCACGCCCGGCCGACCCTCGTCGTCGGCCGTTCGGCTGCGGGCTCCAGTCCTGAGGGTAAGCTGCCGATGCGTCGGGGGGGATGAGGGAAAGCGCGAGCGTGAGCGAGGCGGAGCGCGGGTCCGGTTCGGGCGGCGAACAGCTGCTCGTCGTCGACGACGACCCGTTCATCGCGCGTCTGCTCGAGATCGAACTCGCCGCCGCGGGCTACCGGGTCCGGGTCGCCAACGACGGCCAGCAGGCCCTCGATCTGATCCGCGAGGACCCGCCCGACCTCGTCGTGACCGACGTGATGATGCCCCACGTCGACGGGTTCGAGCTCACCCGGCTGCTCCGCCAGGACCCCCGGACGGCCTCGATCTCGGTCATCATCCTGACCGCCCGCGGCCTGTCGGCCGACAAGCTCGAGGGCTTCGCGATCGGCGCGGACGACTACATCGTCAAGCCGTTCGACACGCCCGAGCTGCTCGCGCGCGTGCGCGGCGTGCTCCGCCGGTCGAAGGAGATGAAGGACGAATCGCCGCTGACCGGCCTTCCCGGCAACGTCCGGATCCAGGAGGAGATCGAGCTGAAGGTCGCCTCCGGCGCCGAGTTCGCGCTGCTGTACGCCGACATCGACCATTTCAAGGCGTTCAACGACCACTACGGGTTCGCGCGCGGTGACCAGGTGATCCGCGACGTCGGCGAGCTGACCGAGACGGTCCTGAGCGACCTGGCGCCCGAGGACTCGTTCGTGGGTCACCTCGGTGGCGACGACTTCATCCTCGTCGTGAACCCCTCGGCCGCGGCGCTGGTGGCGGACACGATCGTGCAGCGGTTCGACGCGAAGGTCCCCGACTACTACGACGAGGGCGACCATGAGCGCGGCTGGATCGAGGTGCTGAACCGGCGGGGCGAGCCCCAACGATTCCCCGAGATCACGATCTCGATCGGGATCGCCAGCACGCAGCGCCGGCGGTTCGCGCACTTCGCCGAGGTGGTCGCGGTCGCGACCGAGATGAAGAACTTCACGAAGTCGACGCCCGGTTCGTCCTGGGCGATCGACCGCCGCGTCAGCTAGGCGGGCAGGCCGGGCAGCTGGCCCGGATGCGCCAGGAAGTAGCCCTGGCCGTAGTGCACCCCGAGGTCCTTCAGGGTCTGGAGCTCCGCGGCCGTCTCGATCCCCTCGGCCACGATCGTCATGCCCATCTCCTCGGCGAAGGAGATCAGCGCCGAGGCCAGCGCGCGCTTCCCGCGGTCGCTGTCGATCGAGCGCGTCAGCGAGATGTCGACCTTCACGATGTCCGGGGCGATCTGCAGCGTGTGCCGCAGGCTCGCGTAGCCGGCTCCGGCGTCGTCGATCGCGATCCGCACGCCGAGCGCGCGCAGGGGATCGAGCGCCCGCGCCAGCTCGTCGTAGTCGTCGACGGCCTCGTGCTCGGTGATCTCCACGACCATCCGCTCCGCCACCGGCGCCAGCAGCGAGAGCAGGTCGCCGGCGCGAGCGGCCCGGTGCGAGCAGTTCACCGACAGGTAGGCGCGCGGGGGGAGCTGCGGGAGCAGCGCGACGGCCGAGCGGATCGTGGCGCGCTCCAGCTCGACGCCGAGCTCCAGCGCGATCGCCTCGGCGAACCACTCGTGGGGGGAACGCAGCGGGAAGGAGCGGAATCGGGCGAGCGCCTCGACCCCGGCCACGTCGTGGTTGTCGAGGTCGACGATCGGCTGGAACGCCATCGAGACGCCCTCACCTTTGAGGAACCGGTGGATCTCCTCGCGGCGCGCCTCGACCTCTTCCCGCTCGATCTCTTCCCTCCGCAGCTGCGACGAGAGCTCGTGGACGATACCGCTCACGACCTCGTCGGACAGGCTCGTGCCGCCCTCGGCGACCCGGCGGATCGAGCCGAGGATGTCCTCGGTGGCGGTGCCCTTCACGAGGTAGCCGACCGCGCCGGCGCGGAGCATCTCCAGGACGGTCGGACGGTCCTCGAACGCCGACAGCGCGATCACGCGTGTGGAAGGGGATAGGCGTTGGATCTCGCGGGCGGCCCGGGGCCCGCCGCCGGCCGGCATCTTCACGTCCACCAGGGCGACGTCGGGACGCTCGCGCGCGGCGAGGGCGATCGCCTCGTCCGCGTCCGCGGCGGCCCCCACGAAGGCCACACGGTCCTCGTGGGCGAGCAGCTCGGCGAGGGCACCACGGAGGGCAGGCTCGTCATCGGCCACCAACACCCGGATCCGGGCGGTGGGGTCGATCGACTGCGGGCGGGGAAGACGGGCTGTCGCCACGACGCAACCACGCTAGCCAGCCCAGATGCCCTGTGCAATCACCCATCCGGCCGGAGCACCCCTCCCCCGTCCGACCGGTCGCGGCTATCGTCCGTGCGTGGAGCGGCACCTGGTGGCGATGGGTGGCTTCGGCGGCTGGACCGATCCGGTCCTCGGCTTCGTCCTGGACCTCGCCGGCGTCCCGCGGCCCCGGGTCTGCGTCGTGCCGACGGCCTCGGGCGATCCCGTCGGCGGGATCGAGGCGTTCCGGGACGCGTTCGCGCCCCCGTCCTTCCGGCCGAGCGTGCTGGAGCTGTTCGATCGGGAGGTCGCCGACCCCGCGGCCTTCCTCGCCGAGCAGGACGTCGTGCTGGTGCCCGGCGGCAACACGGCGAACCTGGTGGCGATCTGGCGCCGTCACGGCGTGGATCGCGCGATGCGCTCGGCGTGGGAGGCCGGGGTGGTGCTCGCGGGCTGGAGCGCCGGCGGCGCCTGCTGGTTCGAGGCGTGCACGACCGACTCGTGGGGGCGCGGCCGCGCCGACCCGCTGGAGGATCTGCTGGCGTTCGTGCCGGGCTCGTTCTGTCCGCACTACGACGTGGAGCCCGAGCGCCGGCCCCGGTACCGGGAGCTGGTCGCCGCCGGCTCGCTCCCGGACGGGATCGCGTGCGACGACGCGGCGGCCGTGCACATCGTGGGCGAGGAGCTCCACGAGGCCGTCGCCTGGAGCGAGGGTGCCCGGGCCTGGTCGGTCCGACGGAGCGCGGACGGCGTCGTGGAGACGCCGATCCCGACGCGCTCCCTCCTCGCCGAGCGGTAGCCTTCGGCCGATGCCGGTCCGCCTCGGAGAGCCGCTGCGCCTGCAGGATGTGGTCGACGTCGCCGACGGCGCCGCGGTGGTCTTCGAGGAGCCCGCGCGGGCCCGGGTCCGCGCCGCGCGGGACGTCGTGGAGCGAGCGATCGCCGAGGGGCGCACGATGTACGGGGTCACGACCGGGTTCGGGGCCCTGGCCGACACCGCGATCGATCCGTCCCAGGCGGCCGCGCTGCAGCGCGGGATCGTGCTGTCGCACGCGACCGCGGTCGGGCGGTCGCTCGGACGCGACGAGGCGCGCGCGATGCTCCTGCTCCGTGCGCACGTGCTGGCGCTGGGCGGCTCCGGCGTGCGCCCCGAAGTCGTCGAGGTGATGGTCGAGATGCTGAACCGGGACGTGATCCCGGCGGTGCCCGAACAGGGCTCGCTCGGTGCCTCGGGCGACCTCGCGCCGCTCGCCTGCCTCGCGCTGCCGCTGATCGGCGCCGGTCGCGTGCTCCGCCAGGACGGCGGTGCGGAGCCCGCGGCCGACGCGTTCGCCCGCGCCGGCCTCGGGCCGCTCGAGCTCGAGGCGAAGGAAGGCCTCGCGCTCGTGAACGGCACCCAGGGGATGCTCGCGATCGGGGTGCTCGCGCTGGCGCGGTCCGAGCGCCTCGCCCGGACCGCCGACGTCGTGGCGGCGATGACGATCGAGGCCGCACTCGGGACCGACGCGCCGTTCGACGAGCGCCTGCAGCGCCTGCGGCCCCACCCCGGCCAGGCCGCGAGCGCCGCGAACCTCCGCCGGCTGCTCGACGCGTCGCCGATCGTGGCCTCGCACCGGACGTCGACCCACCTGCTCCAGGACGCCTACTCGCTGCGGTGCACGCCGCAGGTCCACGGCGCGGCGCGTGACACGTTCGCGCACGTGCGCGACGTGCTCGCCGTCGAGGCGAACGCGGTCTCGGACAACCCGATCGTGCTCGCCGAGGAGGGCCGGATCGTGAGTGGCGGCAACTTCCATGGGATGCCGGTCGCGGTCGCGCTGGACGCCCTCGCGCTTTCGCTGGTGCCCCTCGCGTCGATCGCCGACCGGCGGCTCTACCGCCTGCTCGACGCGAAGACCTCGAACGGGCTGCCGCCGTTCCTGGTCGCGGAGAGCGGGCTGAACAGCGGCTTCATGCTGCTGCAGTACACGGCGGCCTCGCTCGTGTCCGAATCCAAGACGCTCGCGCATCCGGCCTCGGTCGACTCGATCCCGTCCAGCGCCGGCCAGGAGGACCACGTCAGCATGGGCATGACGAGCGCGCGCCACGCCCGGGAGATCGTCGCGAACGCCGAGGTGGTGCTGGCGCTCGAGGCGCTCGCGGCCGCGCAGGCCCTCGACCTGCGCGGACCGCTCGAGCCTGGGCCGGCCACGTCTGCCGTGCGCGCGGCGATCCGTGCCGAGGTCGCGTTCGTCGAACGCGACCGGGAGCCGGGGCCCGACATCGAGGCCGCCACCGGGCTCGTGCGCGCCGGGGCCCTCGTCCGTGCCGCCGAGGTCGTCGCGGGCCCGCTCGACTGAACGCGTGCGCGCCGAGCGCTCGATCGATCTGCCGGTGCCGCCGGAGGAGGCGTGGGCCGTCCTGGTCGACTGGGAGCGTCAGGGCGACTGGATGCTCGACGCCGACGCCGTCCGTGTGGTCTCCGAGCACCGGGAGGGCGTCGGCGTTCGGCTCGCGGTCCGCACGCGCGTGCTCGGGGTCCTGGTCTTCACCGAGCCGATCGAGGTGACGGCCTGGGAGCCGCCGGTCCGCCTGGCGATCCGGCACGGCTCGGTCGTGCGCGGAGCCGGCGAGTGGCTGCTGCGGGCGGTGCCCGGCGGCACGCGGTTCACCTGGACCGAAGACGTCCGCCTGCGCGTTCCGGGGATCGGCGGCGCGCTCGCGCTGCCGTACCGGCCGGTGCTCGGCGCGCTGATGGGCCGGTCGGTCGCCCGGCTCCGCGCGGCGGTGATCGCGGCCGGCCCGCGCCGGAGCTAGGCCGGCGGCGGCGCGAGCACGAGCAGCACCACCGATGGCTCGGCCGAGGCGTTGCGGAGCGTCACGGGCTCGCCGGCCGGCACCATGAGCGAGTCCCACTGGCGCAGGCGTGCCCGCGCCTTGTCCACTTGGGCCGCCACCTCGCCGGCGAGCACGACGACGAGCCCGTCGGCGGTCGCGTCGGACAGCGGTCCGAGCCCCTGCGAGCCCTGCAGACACACCACCTGGGCGAACAGCCGCTCGGTCTCGTGCAGGATCTCGGTCCGGGCGGCCTCGTCGTCGAAGTGGACGAGGTCGGTGACCTTGCGCGCACGCATGCCGGCCAGCCTATCCGCCTCGCCCGCAACTACACTCGGTCCGCGCATCGAAGCGTCGATCGAACCCGGGCCCGCCGGCCCGCCGGGAAGGAGCGTCCGTGACCACCTTCGTCTACTCGTCCGTCGCCCCGCGGGAGGTCGACACCGGCCTGCTCGTGCTGCCGGTGTTCGAAGGCCCGCTCCCGGGACCCGGCGTGAAGGAGACCGGGCTCGTCGAGGCGTTCGCGGCCGCGAAGCTCACCGGCAAGGCCGGGGAGCAGCTCCTGGTGCCGGGACCGGGAGACCGGTTCGCGGCCGGCGCGGTGCTGCTCCTCGGGGTCGGGCCGAGGGAGGCGTTCGACGTGACCGCGATGCGGCGGGCGCTCGGCAAGGTCGGCTCGACCGCGCGGCGGTTCGGCGCGGTGGCCACGACCTTCGCCCAGGCGTTCGGCGGCGCACGTGCGGCCGACGCGGTCCAGGCTGCCGGCGAAGGGCTCGCGCTCGGCGCCTACCGGTTCGGCCGCTACAAGACGAAGGGCGCCGACGGCGCCGACCTCGAGACGGTGACGGTGCTCGGCGCCGCCCGCTGGGACGCGAAACGGATGAAGGCGGCCGCGAGCGCGGCCGCGATCGTCACGGACGCCGTGTGCTGGGCGCGCGATCTGGTGAACGTGCCGGCCGGCGACCTGCCGCCCGCGGCGATCGCCGACGCGGCCGTCGCGATGGCCAAGGAGGTCGGCCTGCCCTGCAAGGTCTGGAACGAGACGCAGCTCGCGGCGAAGGGCTTCGGCGGGATCCTCGGGGTCGGCAAGGGCTCGGTGAACCCGCCGCGGCTGATCGAGCTGACGTACACGGGCGCCGGCAAGGCCACGCCGATCGCGCTGACCGGCAAGGGGATCTCCTTCGACTCGGGCGGCCTCGACATCAAGGACGCCTCCGGCATGGAGACGATGAAGTGCGACATGGGCGGCGCGGCCTCGATCCTGGGCACGATGAAGGCGATCGCGCGCCTGAAGCCGAGGGTCAACGTGATCGCGGCGATCCCGTGCTCGGAGAACATGCCGAGCGGCTCGGCGCAGAAGCCGGGCGACGTGATCACCCATTACGGCGGGACCACGTCGGAGGTGCTGAACACCGACGCCGAGGGCCGGCTGATCTTGGCGGACGCGCTGGCGTACCTGGCGGAGCGCGAACCCGCCTGCATCGTAGACACCGCCACCCTGACGGGCGCGTGCATGGTGGCGCTCGGCACCGATATCGCCGGGGCGATCGGCAACGACGACGCGCTCGCGCGCGAGCTGGTGCGTGCGGGCGAGCGCACGGGCGAGCCGCTGTGGCAGCTCCCGCTGTATCCGGACTACCGCCGCCTGATCGACTCGAAGGTCGCGGACATCAAGAACATCGGCAAGCGCTACGCCGGCGCGATCACGGCGTCGTGGTTCCTGGCCGGCTTCGCCGGGGACACGCCGTGGGTGCATCTGGACATCGCCGGCCCGGCCTTCTCCGAGCACGGCAACGACCTCGGCCCGGCCGGCGGCACCGGCTTCCCGGTCCGCGCGCTCGTGCGGTTCGTCCAGGACCGCGCGCGCTGAGGCGATGAGCGAGGAGCGGGCGCCGAGGAGGGGCCCGGTCCTCGGCGTGTTCGCGCACCCGGACGACGCGGAGATCGCCGCCGGCGGCACGCTCGCCTCGTGGGCCGCGGGCGGCCGCGAGGTCCACCTGTTCGTCCTGACGAACGGCGACCGCGGCTCGGGCGATCCGGGCGCGAGCCGCGAGCAGCTCGCGATCACGCGGAAGGCCGAGACCGAGGCCGCCGGCGACGTGCTCGGCCTGGCCAGCGTGCGGATCTTGTCGATCCACGACGGCGAGCTGCAGAACACGCTCGCCGTCCAGGAGGCCGTGATCCGGCGGATCCGCGAGGTGCGCGCGGAGACGGTCGTGTCCGTGGACCCCACCGCCGTGTTCTTCGAGGACCGCTACTACAACCACTCCGACCACCGCACCGCGGGGTGGATCGCTCTCGACAGCGTCTTCCCCGGCAGCGGGAACCCGCACTTCTTCGCCGAGCACCTCGGCGAGGGCTTGCGGCCGCAGGACGTCTACGACGTGTGGCTCGGCTGGACGAACGAGCCGAACCACGTCGAGGACGTGTCGGCGACGTTCGGGGCGAAGATCGATGCGCTCGCGTGCCATGCGAGTCAGCTGTCGGAGGGGATCCGCCACTTCGAGGAGTCGTTGCGCGAGGAGGCGGTCACCACCGGCGAGAAGATCGGGGTCGCGTTGGCCGAGGAGTTCCGCGTCCTCGACCTGAGCTGATCGGCTACTCCTTCGTGCCGACCGCGAGGAGCACGTCGCGCTTGTCGTGCAACGGATCGGGGAAGCGCGAGGCGAACACGTCGCGCGCGTGTGCGCGGAACGCCTCCCAGCCGTCGCCCAGCATCTCCTTCACGAAGCGTCCGAGCGCCCAGACCTCCAGGCCGTCCAGGTAGTCATCCAGCGCGTAGGACCACTCGTACTGCGCCGCCTCGGTGCGCACGTGTCGCAGGCCGGCGTCGTGCAGGGCCTCCTCGACCGCCTCGCGCCGCTTGAAGCGCTCGTGGTTCGGCACGGCGTCGGCCACCGAGGGGTCGAGGAGCTCGCTCGGCACGACGTCGCTGACCAGCGCGACCCACGTGTCCGTGAAGGTGTCGCGCGCGTCGGCCCAGGTGGTGAAGCCGAGGCTCCCACCCGGTCGCGCGACCCGCACGAGGTCGAACAACGCGGTGTCCACCTTCGTGAAGTGTGCCAGCACGAAGTTGCCCACGACCGCGTCGAACGTCCCGGTCGCGAACGGCAGGTCGATCGCCTCGGCCGCCGCGAGCCGGAGGCCCGGATGGGCTGCCCGGCCGACCTCGAGCATGCCGACGGAGGCGTCCACCCCGGTCGGATCGGCGCCCCCCTCGGCGGCGATCGCGGCCGCGACGCCGGTGCCGGTTCCCACGTCGAGGACCCGCATGCCCGCGGTCACCCCGGTGAGCGCGAGCAGGTCGCGGGCGGGATCGGCGAAACGGGGGGCGTGGATCCGCTCGTAGGTCACGGCCACGTCGTCGTAGGAGCGCCAGTCATCCATGCGGCCCAGGGTACCTGGGGCGTCGCCGAGCGTCGGCGGAGCGCCGGACGGCTAGGCTGAGGCCCGCATGTCAAGGAGCGGCGCGTGACCGGGTTCGCCGGGGTGCTGGCGATCGTGCTGGCGGAGACCCTCGCCGGCGCGGCCGCGCTCACGTGGCTCTCGCCGCTGTGGAACGAGACGAAGCGCTCCTACTTCACGATCTGGAGCGTGATCGCGGCGCTGCTGTTCGCGTGGCCGACGTGGCTCGCCGCGCGGTCCGGGGCGATCGTGGGCGACGCCGCCGGCGCCCGGGTCGTGGCCGCCGCGCTCGCGGTCGCGGTCGTGGTGAGCCTGTCGGCGGCGCTGCTGCTCGCCCGGCGGCAGGCCGCGGGCCGCGTCGTCGGGATCGCGTCGCTCCCGGTCGTGCTCGCGCTCCTGGCCGCGATGGCCGCGACCGGGCGGCAAGCCTTCGCCGTCTCCGCGTTCCAGCTGCTGGTCGGCTCGGCGTTCCTCGGCTCGGCGTACGGGTGCCTGTTCCTCGGGCACTGGTACCTGACCGACCGGAAGCTCCCGCGCCGGCCGATCGAGCGCACCACGATGATGCTGCTGGTCGCGACGGGCCTCGAGGTGATCGCGATCGTGACGGGCGGGTTCTCCGGCACCAGCGCCTCGCAGGAGTTCAACCCGCTGCTCACGGCGGGAGCGCTCGCGCCCTGGATCGCGATCGGCATGGCCGCGGCCACGATGCTGATCGCCGGGCTCGCGCGCGCGGCGCTCCGCGGCGAACGAGCCTCCGCCGTGCAGTCGGCGACCGGCTTCTACTACCTGGCCGTCGTGACGGCCTTCACCGCCGAGACCGCGGTCAAGACGCGGTTCCTGCCGGGATAGCGCGATGCGGGGGCTCGTGATCGGCGTCGGGATCCTCGCGCAGATGGTCGCGTGGTGGCGGATCTCGACGCACGGCACGAAGGTCTGGGCGATCCTGCCCTGGGTCCTCGGCGCGATGGGGATCGCTGCGCTGCTGCTGATGCCCTCGCCGCAGCGCACGACCGCCGTGGGCACGGCGCTGGCGGTCGGTGCCGCCTCGGGACTGCTGCTGTTCGCGGCGACCCGGATCTTCGTGTCGATCGCCGGGCACTGGGGGCCGTTCGCGCGCCACGTGGAGGAGGCGTACGCGGAGGCCGCCGACGAGCCGGTCCGAACGGCGCTGATCCTGTCGCTGCTGGTCTCGGTGCCGGCGGAGGAGGTCTTCTATCGCGGGCTCGTGCAGCGGACGCTCGCGACCTCGAGCCTCGCGGAGGGCGGCGCCGCGGCCGCAACGCTCCTGCTCTACGTGATCGGGAACCTGCCCAGCCGTTCGCTGCCGATCGTGGCCGGCGCGATCGTCGGCGGCGCGGTCTGGGGCGCGCTCGCGTGGTGGTCGGGGGGCCTCGCCGCGCCGCTCGCGAGCCACGTCCTGTGGACCGGCCTGATGCTCGTGTTCCCGCCGGTGCTCGGGCGGTCGGAGGCGGCCGCGTGAGCTTCCTGTCGACGGCCGTCCAGTCCGCGCTCGAGGAGGGGCGCTTCTGCGCCGTGGCCGCATCCACGCCGAACGGCCCGCACTGCACGCCGCTGGTGTTCGCGTACAGCGGCGGCAGGATCTGGCTCACGACCTCGCGCCGGTCGGTGAAGGCTCGGGCGTGGAAGCTCGATCCCTCGGTGGCCGGCGTGGTCCGCTCGGGCGACCTCGCGGTCACGTTCACCGGCACGGTCAAGACCTACGACGCGCTCGACACGCGGACGTGGGCGGCGGCGGTGGCCGGCGCCACCTCGATCGCGCGCGCCACGGCCGGCTTCAGCCGCAAGAACGCGCGGTTCTTCGCGGGCTACGCGATCGACGCGCGGCAGGTGCCGCTCGCGTGGACGCCGCCGGGGCGCGTGTTCGTCGGGGTGGACCTCGAACGGACCGCGCTGCTGGACGCCGAGGGGGTCCAGGAGGGCCGCGGGCGCTGGGGCGGCGGGGCGGCCTCGCACGCGACGTTCCGCCGGACCACCACCGCCGCGGACCCGTTCGCGTCGATCCCCGAGGACGTCGTCGACGGCGTCGGCCGCTCCGGCGACGGCGTGCTCGCGCTCCAGGGCGAGCGCGGCCTCGTGACGGTGCCGGTGCGCTGGCGCGCCGATGCGCACGAGCTGTTCGCGGCGCTGCCGGCCTCGACGCTCGCGCTGGCCGGCGCCGGCCCCGACGTTCCCGCCGCCTTGACGGTCGACCGGGCCTCGGTATGGCGAGCGCGCGACATGGTCGGGGCGATGGTGCAAGGGGAGGCGTCGTCGTTCGTCGACGGCGAGGTCGGCTCCGGCGCGAAGACGCTGCGCGCGATCACGCGCGGGCTGTCGCCGGAGGCCGACGCCCTGGTGCGGATCCGGCCGCGGCGCTGCGTGTGGTGGAAGGGCTGGAGCAGCGGGAGCGCCAGCGCGTGAGGACCACCGCCGAATACTCGGTCGAGGTCGACGCGCCCCCGGAGCTCGTCTGGGAGGTCACGAGCGATCCGAAGAACCTGCCGCACTGGGACCGCCACATCGTCGCGGTGAAGGTTCCGGCCGGCGGCCTGGGGCCCGGCGTGCGCTATACGGCGATCATGGGCTTCATGGGCGTGCGCGCGGGCGTGCCCTGCCAGGTGCTCAGCTGGGATCCGCCCTGGAACGCGGCCGTGCATCTGGGCGGGCTCCTGGACGCGACGGTCGTGACCACGATCGCGTCTCTGCCGAAGCACCGCAGCGTGCTGCGGCACGAGGTGGACTGGATCTTCCGCGGCCCGCTCGGGCGCTTCGCCGCGGCGAGCGTGAACGCGGTCGGCGGCGCCGAGTTCGCGCTGCGTCGAGGGACGCTCGCCCAGAAGGACGAGATCGAGGCGCGCGCGGCCGCGCGCGCCCGTGGGCATCGCGCGAACTAACCCTCGCCGGCGCGCCGCCGCTTCCTGCGGCCGCGCGCCGCGCAGATCAGCCAGCCGGCGGCGAAGCCCAGCACCGCGCCCACCACCAGCAGGATCCACAGCGGGTAGTACCCGTCGAGGAACAGGAAGCTGACCTGCGTGCGCTGGCCGTTCTGCAGCACGAACAGCATCAGCACGGCCACCAGCACGAGGGCCACGATCACCTTCGTGCTCGGGCCCTCGCGGCGCTCGGTCCAGTCGCCCCGCCCGTCGTCGGCTGAGTCGGAATCCATGTCGTCGGGTCGTCGCATCCAGCCGCCTCCGCCGGGCGGCGTGGCACCCGGCGCCGACATCTTGCATGATTGCCCGCCGTGGGTCTCGGAAGGTACGTGTGGGCGGGCTGTCTCGCCGCCGGTGCGGTCGCGATGGGCCTGGGCGCCACGAAGGGCGAGGAGGGCCCCGCCGTCGACCGCGAACTCTTCGACCTGACGAACCGCGGCGCGAGCCCGGAGACCGTGACGGCTCTCGCCTCGATCACCGAGCTCGGCTCGTTCTACGCCTCGGGCTCGGCGGCCGCGGCGTTGATCGTGCTCGGACGGCGTGGCCCGGCCGTGCGGGCTGTCACCGCCGCGGGGGCGACCTGGCTGTTGCTGCAGGGCATGAAGCGGGTCGTGGACCGTCCGCGGCCTGCCGACGCCGACCCCGAGGCCGTGCTGCTGCGGATCGCGCGGCCGCCGGCCTCGTCCTGGCCGTCGTCGCATCCTGCCGTCCTGACCACGTTCTCCCGCGTGGCCTCGCGCGAGCTCGGGGTCGGGCGTGCGGGCCGCGCGGCGCTGACCGGCCTCGACTTGGCTGTCGCCGCCTCGCGGGTGGTGCTCGGCGTGCACTATCCGAGCGACGTCACCAGCGGGCTGCTGCTC
>DATHCP010000053.1:0-45998 GCA_035490535.1 Actinomycetota bacterium | reverse complement strand
GCAAGGTCACGATCTCCGACAGTTCGATCACCGGCCAGTACCAGGACGCGAACGGCCAAACGAGCAACTTCACCGCCACCCTCTCGGGCAACTTCCAGACCCAGGACGAGGTCGCCTACCTTCAGGGCAAGGGCATCGACGTCGCGATGACGACCCCGAGCCCCTGGGTGTCGTTGCTGGCGAGCGTCTTACCGCTCGTGCTCTTGATGGGCATCGCCTACTACTTCCTGTTCCGGCGCGTGGGCGGCGGCGCCGCCAACCCGCTGAACATGGGGAAGAACCGCGTCAAGATCTACGACCGCAAGGAGATGAAGACCACCTTCGCCGACGTCGCGGGCGTCGACGAGGCGAAGGAGGAGCTGCGGGAGATCGTGGAGTTCCTGCGGAACCCGAAGAAGTACCAGCGCCTCGGCGGCCGGATCCCCAAGGGCGTCCTGCTGTTGGGGCCGCCCGGATGCGGCAAGACGCTCCTGGCGCGCGCGGTCGCCGGTGAGGCGAACGTGCCCTTCTTCTTCATGTCGGGCTCCGAGTTCGTCGAGATGTTCGTCGGCCTCGGTGCGGCCCGTGTGCGCGAGCTGTTCCAGCAAGCGAAGGACAAGGCGCCGGCGCTGGTCTTCCTGGACGAGATCGACACGATCGGGAAGGGCCGCTCGGGCGCGATGGGTGCCGGCTTCGGCGCGCACGACGAGCGCGAGCAGACCCTGAACCAGCTCCTGGTCGAGATGGACGGCTTCGACTCCTCGAAGGGCGTCATCATCATGGCCGCGACGAACCGCCCGGACGTGCTGGACCCGGCGCTGGTGCGGCCGGGCCGCTTCGACCGGCAGGTGGTCGTCGACCGGCCGGACCTCAAGGGCCGCGAGGAGATCCTGCGGGTGCACGCGCGCGGTGTCGCGCTGAACCCCAGCGTCGACCTGCGCACGATCGCCGCCCGCACCCCGGGCTTCACGGGCGCCGACCTCGAGAACGTGGTGAACGAGGCCGCGTTGCTCGCCGCGCGTCGTGAGAAGAACGCCGTCACCGAGGACGAGCTCGAAGAGGCGATCGATCGCGCGTCGATGGGCCTGGAGCGCAAGTCCCGCGTGATGAGCCCGAAGGAGAAGACGCGCGTCGCGTCCCACGAGATGGGCCACGCCCTCGTCGCGCACTTCTGCGAGAACCTCGACCCGGTGCACCGCATCACGATCATCCCGCGCGGGACCGCGGCGCTCGGCCTGACGATGACCCGGCCGCTCGAGGACCGCTACCTCGCCACCGAGCCCGAGCTGAAGGACATGCTGGCGTTCGCGATGGGCGGGCGTGTGGCCGAGGAGATCGTGTTCGGCGAGATCTCCACCGGCGCGCAGAACGATCTGGAGAAGGCCACACAGATCGCGCGGGCGATGGTCGCGGACTACGGCATGAGCGCCGAGGTCGGCCCGCTCTCGCTCGGCCACGACGACCCCAACGCGTTCTGGACCGGCGGCCCGAAGATCTCTGCGGGCACCGCGGAGAAGATCGACCAGGAGGTGCTCCGGCTCCTGAGCGAGGCGCACGGCCGCGCCGACCAGATCTTGAAGGACAAGCGCGACCTGCTGGATTCGCTCTCGGCCCTGCTGCTGGTCGTCGAGACGATCGACGGCGCCGACCTGGAGGCGTACGCGAGCGGCGCGAAGAAGGTTCCCGACCCCGCGGAAGCCAAGCGCGAGCTCGAGGAGCGCTCCGCCGCCGCGGTGGCCTCGCGTCCCGCGGAGATCGTCCACCCCACGCCGGCGCCCACGCCGGTGATCCCCCCGGCGCCTCCGTTGCCGGCCGACTGAGCCCGGGCGCTCAGGCGCCGTCCGGCTCGCCCGACAGCACGAGATCCCAGCGATCGCGCCAGCGATCCAGGAACCGGTAGAAGTTGCGCTTCGACCACCTCGCCCGGTCCTGCGGCGGCGTCGCGAACCACATCCGGTGCTCGTGCCTGCGGACCGGCACCGGGACGACGACGCACCGGAACCCCCGGTCCTTCACGCGGAACGACCACTCGATGTCCGCGGTCCGGTACCAACGGAACTTCTCATCGAAGCCGCCGGCGTCGCCGAGCACGTCACGCCGGAAGGCCATCACGTACCCCTCGATCGCGTCGCAGGGTCCCGGGTCGGGTGCTTCATCGAACTCCCGGAGATCCGTCGTGACGATGCCGTACGGGCCGCACACACCGATCGTGTCGTCGCGGAGCGCGTCCAGGAGCGGGCCGAGCACGTCGCCCGTCGCCTCGATCGAGCCGTCCAGCGTGACCACCACCGCGCCGGTCGCGCGGCGCAGACCTGCGTTGCATGCCTGCGCCCATCCCGTTCCGCCTTCCAGCGATACGACCTCGACGTCGTCCCCCCACCGGTCGCCAGGGCTCCCGGTCACATCGGCGACCACGTAGCGGACCGTTCGCGCACCGGCGTTGGCCCGGAACGAGGCGATCGCGCGCTCGATATCCTCCGGCCATCCCTCGCACACCCAATGGAGGCTCACGTCGGCCGACGGCGGATCCTCGAGCACCGACGGCACGTCGCTCGCCTGGCGGGGACCGGCGTCCGGCGACGCGGCGGGTTCGAGGGCCGAACCGTCCGGGCCATCGATCACGGTCCAGCCGGCTTCGGCGAGCGCGTCGCGGAGGCGGTCTGCCGTCGCGAAATCCTTGGCCGCACGGGCGGCCATCCGCTCCTCGGCCAGCCGGAGCACGTCCGGCGGCGGCTCAGCCATCGCGAGCCGCCTACGTGGTGGCGGCCTTCGTCGCCCTCCGCAAGCGCGCCGCCATCGTCTCGAGCGTGTGCACGGCGATCGTCGCATGCTCGGCGAGCAGCCCGCGGTAGACCCACTCGGTCAGCACGAACAGCGTCACGTCGGTGACGGCGGTGACGGTGGCGGTCCGTGGACCGCCGTCCAACAGCGCCATCTCGCCGAAGAAGTCGCCCGGGTGCAGCCGGTTGATCCGCTTGCCCCCGATCGTCACGTCGGCCTCACCCTGATCGATGATGAACAGCCCCGCACCGGGCTCGCCCTCGGCGGCGATCACGCTGCCGGACTGATGCTGGACCTCGCGGACCGCGTTGGAGATCGCGTCGAGTTCCTTCTTCGAGCAGCCGGCGAAGATCGGCACGTTCTTCAGCCGGTCGACCACGTCCTTCTTCGCCATCGCTCCCCCCACTCCGCACGACCGGACACGGGCTGCATCGCGGATGCTACGCGGAGCGGACGTGCGCGGTCCACCCACCGAGCCGGGAACGGAAAGAGGCCCTGCATCGCAGGGCCTCTCGTTCGTCGCGGGGGTAGGATTTGAACCTACGACCTCTGGGTTATGAGCCCAGCGAGCTACCGGACTGCTCCACCCCGCAGCACGAGCCTAGCGGAGCGCCCGGGCCCCGTCACGTCCCTACGTGTTGCTGCGGCGATGCCGGCGGATCTGCCCGCGGTCGAGGTCGGTCAGGAAGGTGTCGACGTCCTCGAGCAGCTTCCAGATCCGCTCGGCGCGGCGGGGCTTGTCCGGCACGGCAGCCGCCGCGATCTGCTGCTCCTCGGCCTCTTGGGCCGCCCCCGCGATCGCCGCGAGGTGCGCGGCTCCGACCAGATCCCCGGCCGAGCGCTTGAACTCCACCAGGTGGTCGATCGGCGCGACCCGCGCCGTGACCCCGTTGCCCAGGTCGATCGCCGTGGCGGCCGCGTCGAGCTCGGCGTAGCCGGTCGGGTTCTCGAACACGTCGAGCCTCCCGGCCACCGTCACGAACGAGACGCGATGCTCGCCCTCCGGGCCGTCCTCGCGGGCGCCCAGATCCTCCAGCGCGAACCCCATCCGTTCGAGGTTCTCGCCGTTCATCGGCAGGCAGATGTCGACGTCGTCGGTATCGACCGGCGAGCCGTGCGCGGCGGCCGCGACGCCGCCGATCAAGATGTACTCCACCCCGTGGGCCCGGAGGCCCGCGAGGATCCGCAGCGGATCGAATCCCTCAGGCATGAACTCCCCCTCGGTGCCGTTGTTGTTCCATCGGCTCCGGGAGGTCCGATCCTTGACCCGCCGATCCGGCCGATCGGGTCCCCCGCACCGGGGACGGCTCGGCGGCCGACACGGCGTAGCATCGCCGCATGACGACCACGATCGCCTCCCTCCTGAACGGCCGGGCCGTGCCCGGCGGAACGGTCCGCACGATCGCGAACCCGGCCCGGCTCGACGAGATCGTGGCCGAGGCGTCGCTGGCCGACGCAGAGACCTGCCTGGGCGCCTGCCGAGCCGCCAAGGACGCGCAACCGGCGTGGTCGTCGGTGCCCGCGCCGGTCCGAGGCCGCGCGATCCAGCAGCTGGGGCGGCTGGTGGAGGACAACGCCGAAGCCCTCGCGCGGATCATCACCCGGGAGATCGGCAAGCCGATCCGCGAGTCCCGCGGCGAGGTGCAGGAGGTCGTGGACACGTGCACGTTCTTCCTGGGCGAGGGTCGCCGCCTGTACGGCATGACGGTGCCTTCGGAGATGCCCGACAAGCAGCTGTTCACGTTCCGCGCGCCGGTCGGGACCGCCGCGATCGTGACGGCCGGCAACTTCCCGGTGGCGGTGCCGTCCTGGTACCTGGTGCCGGCGCTGCTGTGCGGCAACACGGTGGTGTGGAAACCGGCCGAGTACGCGCCGGCGACGGCCGAGGCGTTCGCGCAGCTGATCCTCCACGCGGGGTTCCCCGTGGGCGCCTTCCAGCTGGTGCTGGCCGACGGCGTCACGACGTTCGCCGGACTCGAGCGCGCGATCGAGACGGGCGTCGTCGACAAGGTGGGCTTCACCGGCTCCACCGACGTCGGCCGCCGGATCGGCGAGCTCTGCGGTCGGAACCTGCAGACGCCCTGCCTCGAGCTGGGGGGCAAGAACCCGCTGGTCGTGATGCCCGACGCGGACGTGGACCTCGCGGTCGAGGGCGCGCTGTTCAGCGGCTTCGGCACGGCCGGCCAGCGGTGCACGTCGCTCGGCACCGCGATCGTCCATTCGGACGTCCACGACGACTTCGTCGCACGCTTCACGAAAGCCGTCGTCGAGGCGCCGGTGGGTGACCCGACCAGGGACGTCCTGTACGGCCCGATGATCGACTCGCGGTTCGCGGAGCGCTTCGAAGGGTGGCTCGGGCTGATCCGCGACCACCACACGGTGCACGGCTCCACCTCGGTCGGACGGATCACCCGCGAGCGCCCGCGCGAGGGGTTCGTGGGCGACGATCCCGAGGCCGGCCTGTACTACCATCCGACGATCGTCGACGGCGTGACCGCGGAGGACGACCTGTACCGGACCGAGACGTTCGGGCCGATCGTCGGGGTCGCGTCGTTCGATACGTTCGACGAGGCGATCGCGCTGGCGAACGGCCACGGCTACGGCCTGTCGTCGTCGATCTACACGACCGATCCGCTGCACGCGTTCCGGTTCCGCGAGCGGATCTCCGCCGGCATGGTCAGCGTGAACAACTCCACGAGCGGCGCCGAGGCGCACCTGCCGTTCGGCGGCAACGGGCGAAGCGGCAACGGCAGCCGGCAGTCGGGCGTGTGGGTGCTCGACCAGTTCACGCGATGGCAGGCGATGAACTGGGACTACTCCGGGCGCCTGCAGAAGGCCCAGATGGACGTGATGGACGTCTCGGCCGACCTGACGTACCGACTGCCGGACTGAGGCTCAGCCGCCGGGCGAGGGGCTGGCCGACGGCGACGCTCCCGACGAGCCCGATGAGCCCGAGCCCTGGTTCTTCGTCGTGAGCAGGGCAGCCTGCTCGACGTCCTTCTGCGCGGCGTCGATCTCCGATTGATACGTGCCCAGGTCGCCACCCTTCAGCGCGGTCTCCGCGTTCTGGAAGTGCGTCTGGGCGTCGGCCAGCAGCCGCTGGATCTGCTGCTCGATCGAGCCGGTGGGCGGCGGGGTCCCGCCGCCGTTCCCGCCACCGCCCGGCAGACCGGTGACGGCCTGCCGCAGCGCCGAGGCCAGGTCCGGCCCGAGCGAGACCTGCCCCTGGGAGCCGTTCACGATGATGACCTGCTTCAGCTCGGGCACCGCCGCCTCCTGCACGGCGCGCACGTAGACCGGCACGACGTAGAGGAACGAATCGTCGATCGGGATCACCAGGAAGTCCCCGAACTGCACGGTCGACCCACCCTGGCCGAGCAGGGTCCGCTGTGCCGAGAACGTCGGATCCTGGTTGATCCGCGACATCACCTGCACCGGGCCTTCGATGTTGCGGCCCTCGGGCAATCGGAACACCGTCAGCGCGCCGTAGTCGCCCGGATCCGACGACGCGGCCATCCAGGCAACCATGTTCTGCCGGTCGGCCGGCACGAACGGGATCACGAGCTGGAACGCCTCCTGCGACTGGCCGGGGAGCCGGATCAACTGGTACGACGGACGCATCGTCACGGCCGCCTGCGTGGCCGGCACCGTGGGATCGCCCGGCACCGCCCAGAAGTCGCTCTTCTGGTAGAACGCGATCGGGTCCAGCACGTGGTAGTTCGTGTACTGGAACGCCTGGACCTGGAAGAGGTTCTCCGGATACCGGAAGTGCGCCATCACGTCGGCGGGCGCCTGGGTGATATCGGTGAACAGACCGGGGAACGCGTTCGCCCACGCCCGGACGATCGGGTCGGCCTGGGAACCGGTCAGGAACGCGTAGTACGTGATCTGGCCGGTGTAGGCGTTCATGACCGCCTTGACCGAGTTCCGCAAGTAGTTGACGTTCCCCTGGAGCAGTCCGCCGGTGGCGTCGCCTACATCGACCGACTGCGAGTACGGGTACTGGTTCGTGTACGTGTAGGCGTCCCAGATCCACTCGGGCTGCCCGTCGATGATCGCGAAGTAGGGATCGCTGTCGAAGCCCAGGAACGGCACGGGCTTGCGGATCCGCGTCTGGATGTCGCGGTAGATCATGATCCGCGACTGCGGCGTGATGCTGCTGGAGACCAACAGGTTGTAGTCCCGGAAGTGCCACGAGAAGACCGCGCGTCGCAGGAAGTTCGAGAGCTGGATCCCGCCGGGGCCGGAGTACGGCGCCGTCTCGCCGCCCTGCGGGTTGTCCTCGTGGATGTTCGTGTTCGTCACCACGAACGGCACGTCATTGCTCTCCCCGAAGTAGATCTCAGGCTGCTGCATGTCCAGCGCCGCATCCTTCGTGACCGGCGGCAGGTCCTGGAGGCGGAACACGGGCTGGCCCTGCGACGTCGCCGTGTTCACCTGCGCCGCCACCGCCCCGTACCCGTGGGTGTAGGTCAGATGCTCGTTCGGCCACGTCTGGGCCGCAGGAGCCAGGCCGGCTTGGTCGATCTCGCGTGGCGAGACCATCAGCACCCGCTCCTGGCCATCGATCGGGTACCGGTCGACGTCGACGTCGTCGAAGTCGTAGTACTGCCGCTGGCGCTGCAGCGACTGGAAGTTCTCCTGCAGGATCGGCACGCCACGCCACACGCGGATGTTCGAGACCGTGCCGCTGTTGTCCTGGATCTGTTGGGCCGTCAGCGGGCCGGTGACCGGGTGATCCTGGGCGTGGATCTGGTCGAGGCCGAACGCGATGTTCGTGGCCTCGATGTTGTCGCCGATGTATTTCTGCTCGTAGGTCTGCTCGTTCGGCTTGACGCGGAACTGCTGCACGAACGCCGGATACGCGGTGCCGAGCAGCACCGAGACCAGCAGGAGGAGCCCGACCGCGATGACCGGAAGGCTCCACTGCTTCAGACGGATGTTCGCGAAGAACAGGAGCGCGCAGATCACCGCGACGATCGTCAGGAAGTTCAGCGCCGGGAGCTGGGCTTTGACATCGGTGTACGACGCGCCCTCGACCACCCCGCGCGTCGAGGTCAGCAGGTCGTACCGCCCCAGCCAGTAGCCCCACGCCTTCACGAGCATGATCAGCCCGAGCAGGACGGACAGATGCGCGCGCGCCGCCGGCGTCACCTTGTCGGCGAACATCGGCGCCTGCGGGCGGATACCACCCCACAGCAGGTGGGCAACGCTCACGATGATCGTCACGCCCACCAGGGAGGAGAAGAGCCACCCCTGCAGGAAGCGCAGCCAGGGCATCGTGAAGATGTAGAAGGACGGATCGCGGTGGAACAGCGGGTCCGGGTTGCCGAACATGATCCCCGACCCGCCCCGCCAGAGCAGGTAGGTCTTCCACTCGCCCGAGACCCCGATCGCCACCAGGAACGCGATCACCGCCGCGCCCACCGGCAGGAGCCAGCGCAGGAACGGGTCCGAGACGTCGCGGAAGCGATCCAGGATCTGCTGGTCGGGCGTCAGGATCCGGGTTGTGGGGCGGATCCGCCGCGCGATCAGCAGGTTCACGTAGAGCAGCCCGAAGAACAGCAGCCCGAAGACGAGCCCCAGCAGGAACCGCGTCCGGATCGCGGTCCAGAAAACCCCGGTCTGGCCGATCTCCCGGTACCAGAGCAGGTCGACCACCGCGCCGGACAGGGCGGTGAACAGCACCGCCAGGACCACCAGGACGGCGATGATGATCAGCGGCCACCGCCGGGACCGGCTGGTGGGCAGGCGGATCGTCGACATCGGGTCCGAGCTCCTCGCGGACGGGCGGGGCCGGGATGCCCCGCGTTCCAGCCTACTTCACGCGTTGCTTCCGGCGGCCCGGAGGGCCGAAAGGGCCTCGTCGAAGCTCGCGACCGAGATCACCCGCATGCCGCCGGTGTCGACGTTCGCGAGCTCGGCCATGTTGTCGGCCGGGGCCAGGAAGATCGTGGCTCCCGCTCGCTCGGCCGCCACCACCTTGTCGCGGATCCCTCCGATCGGCCCGACCGCGCCGGTGCGGGGGTCGATCGTGCCGGTGCCGGCGATCGTGCGGCCGGCGGTCAGATCGCCGGGCGTCATCAGGTCGTACAGGCCGAGCGCCCACATCAGGCCTGCCGAGGGCCCCCCGATCTTCGCGCTCGCGATCGAGACCGGGAACGGGAACGGGTTCAAGAGGCTCACACCGACCAGGCGTCGATCCTCGTCCTGGACGCATCGCTGACGCGTGAACCGCGCGTGCTCGATCGTGCCGTCGACGTTCACGCGGAACTCGATCGGCCGGTCCGAGGGCACGGCGTCGAGCGCCACCGACGCCTCGCGGACGCTGCCGACCGGCTTCCCGTCGATCGCGACGATCACGTCGCCGGGGAAGAGCTGGCCGTCGGCGGGGCAGTCGGGCACGGTCGCCTCGACCAGGGCGCCGCGGCCGTGGACCATCGGGTACCGGTCGAGTCGCTTGAGGACGTACGCGGTGGCGTCGATCTTGCTCTGGTCCATCTGGGAGATCGAGCGCTGGTTCTGGACGTCTTCCGGCACCCCGGGCGCGAAGAGGTCCGAACGCGGCACGATGCTCCAGTCCGGGCTGGCCCAGGCCCAGAGCGCCTGGAGCGGCGAGACCTGGAAGTACCGCACCGTCGTCATCACGAAGCGCCCGCTCGGCTCGTAGCGGGGCTGGCGTTCGTAGTCGATCAACGGGGTGACCGACTGGGCCGGCCCCGGCCCGACCGCGTAGTACGGGATCCGGACCCACGCTGCCGCCACGAGCGCGACCGCCACGAGGACGAAGGCGGCGGTGCGGACGGGATGGCGCATCGGGGCACCCATGCTACGGGTGCTTCGCCGCGGGCCCGGGGCGGGTTCCTCGAACGAACGGACGCCCGGCGGTAGGCTGACGCGGTGGCGTACGTCCTGGTGATCCTCGTCGCGGCGGCGATCGGCGCCGGCGTGTACCTCTCCACCCTGCGGCAGGGGCCGTTCGCCGAGGAGGAGGCGATCGCCGAGCCCGGGCCCGCGAACCGGCCCGACGCCGGCCCCGCCGGGGGCTCCTACGTGCCGGTGGTCGCGGCCGCCACCACCTGGGAGTCCCGCCTGACGAGCGCGCTCACCCTGGTGATCGCCGTGATCGTGGGGGCGGTCGCGCTGGCCGCCGGCAGCTACCTCACGTTCGCGGTCGCCGGCCGGCTGCTGAGCCACGCCGCGCACGGCTAGGGTTCACGGCACGTCGGGCGTCAGATCCCGCAGCTCCGCCACGAGGTGCTGGGAGAGTCGATCGTCCTCGCGGAGCCGGCCCTCCAGGTTCGCCCAGCCGGCCCACTCCTGCAGGGCGGATCGGGTCGCGGCGTCGTAGTCGCCCGTGACCTCCCCGTCGTAGCGGCCGACGGCCGCCAGGCGCCGCTGGACCTCGGCCACCAGGTCGGGCGTCGCGTCGAGGAGCGGGTCGGAACGGATCAGCATCGTGTCGTCCCAGACCCCGAACAGCCTCGCGAGCTCCGTGGGCGCCTCGGGGTGGTCGTCGACCCGCAGGTCGATGTAGCGATCGTTCCGGCCCTCGTACCCACCACGATCGCGGACCACGAGCAGCGCGGCGGACTGCTTCCCACGACGGTCGCCGCCGGCCGCGTCGCCGGCGAGCAAGGCGGCCAGGAGACGATCCGAGAGGTCACCCTCGGTCGAGGTGAACGCCCGGAGCAGCTCCGCGACGACCCGCTCCCCCGCCAGGATGTTCCCCTGGGCGGCCACGGGACCGTCGCTGGCCCCCCCGGCCCAGGTCATGCACCCCGATCCCGTGAACGTCGCGGCGCCGCCGCGCGCGTCCACGAAGCCCGCCTGGCGCTCCTCGCGGCCGTCGTCTCCCTCGAGCACGGCGTCGAGCGCCTCGGCCGCAGGCATCCCGGAGGCCATCAACGCGAGCCCGTCCGGCCCGTAGGTGGCGTTCGCCCAGGCCTGGGTCGCGATCGCCCCGACGCCCGCCTTCGCCCACGGCACCACGGCGCCGACGCACGGGAACTTCGAGGCCACGGCGACCCCCAGATCGCCCGTCGTGGGATCGAGCGCCACGATCGAGAACGTCATCGGCCCCCCTCAGCGCCGGCCGCCCGGGCGGACCAGCTGGAACGCCGAGCGGTACTCCTCCAGGTGCTCGAGCATCCGCCCGGCGCCGAGCGCGACGGTCTCGAGCGGCCGTTCGGCGATGTGGACCGGCACCTCGCACTCCTGGGCGAGCAGGAGGTCCAGGCCTTTCAGCAGGCTGCCGCCGCCGGTCAGGAACATCCCGGTCTCGAGGATGTCGTGGGTGAGCTCCGGCGGCGCCTGCGCGAGCGTGCGCCGTGCCGCTTCGATCATCCTCCCGATCGGCCCGGCCATCGCATGGCGGAGCTCGTCCTCGTCGAGCTTGACCTCGACCGTGTTGCCCGTCGCGAGCTCACGCCCCACCACGAGCGCCGCCCGTCCGGTTGCCGACGGGAACGCCGAACCCAAGGCGAGCTTCAGCTCCTCCGCCGATGTCTCGCCGATCGCGACGCCGTAGGTCACGCGGATGTGTTCCTGGATCGCCGCGTCCAGGTCGAACCCCCCGACGCGCACGCCGCCGCCGGACACCACCCCACCCATCGACACGACCGACATCTCCGAACGCGCGCCGCCGATGTCGACGATCAGGTGCCCGACCGGCTCGTGGATCGGGAGGCCGGCACCGATCGCGGCCGCGAGCGTCTCCTCGACGAGCGTGACCTGCTTGCCGCCGCTGCCATCGATCGCCTCCTCGAGCGCCCGGCGCTCGACGGGCGAGCTGTCGGACGGGATGCAGATCAGCACGCGCGGCTTCGGATACCGGCCGGGCGCCGTGGCGCGCAGGACCTTCGCAAGGAAGCGCTGCGTGACCTCGAACTCCGTGATCGCGCCCGACCGCATCGGCCACATCGACACCACGTTGCCCTGGTCGCCGCCCCGCGCGCGCGCCACGTCGTCGCCGATCGCGACCACGTCACCGGTGGAGACCCGTAGCGCCACCAGCGTGGGCTGGCGGAACACGATGCCGTCGCCCTCGCGGTACACCACCGTATTGGCCGTCCCGAGGTCGATCGCGAGGTCCCGGCCCATCACGACCCCATCACCCAGTGCGCCTCGCCCGAGGCGAGCGCCTCGCGCTTCCAGATCGGCACGTCGTGCTTGAGCTCCTCGATGCCGAACCGACACGCCTCGAACGCCTCGGCCCGGTGCGCGCTGGAAACCGCCACGACCACGCTCGCTTCGCCGATCCCGAGCTCCCCCACCCGGTGCAGCAGCGCCACGCGCCGGACCGGCCAGCCCTGGTGGATCCGTTCGGCGAGCTCCTCCAGACGGGCGACCGCGAGCTCCTCCCACGCTTCGTACGTGAGCCCCGTGACGACGTCGCCGGTGGCTCCCGCGTCACGGACCGTCCCGACGAACACGCAGGTACCGCCGGCGCCGGGATCCTCGACGTGCGACACGGCCTCCTGCACCGAGAGCGGCTCCGGCGTCACGCGGACGAGCGTGCGGTCGGACACGTCGGCCATCGTAGCGCGGGGACGTCGTACGCTGACCCGATGAGCGATCCGACCTCGCCGTTCGGGATGGACCCCGACGCGCTGCGCGACGCGCCGCTGTTCCGCGAGCTGCAGCGGGTGATGGCCTCCTCCTCCGGCCCGGTGAACTGGGAGCTCGCGAAGCAGGTGGCGATCGCCACCGCGGTCGAGGCGGGCGCCGACCCCGACCCGACCGATGCGGATCGCGAGGGGCTCGTGCAGGCGGTGCGGGTTGCGGAGCTCCACGTCGCCGGGTTCACCGGGCTGGAGCCGCCCGGCGACGTGATCGACGTGCAGGCGGTGCGTCGCGCCGGCTGGGTGCTGGCGAACGTGGAGGGCCTGCGGGGGCTGCTCGAGCCCGCCGCCGCCCGGATGGGCGAGGCGCTCGGCCGCGCGATGCGCGACCAGCTGCCGGAGGAGGCCGGCGCGATGGGCGGGCTCCTGACCCAGCTCGGCCCGCTCCTGCAAGGGACACAGGTCGGCCAGGTGCTCGGCTTCCTGGCGCAGCGGGTGCTGGGGCAGTACGACGTGGCGGTCCCGCGCGCCGACGGCGGGGCCCTCCTGTTCGTGGTCCCGAACCTCGCCGCGTTCGAGCGCGACTGGTCGCTCGACCCCACCGAGTTCCGGACGCTGGTCGCGCTGCACGAGGTCACCCATCGGTTCGAGTTCGCGCGCGATTGGGCTCGGCCGCGGTTCGTGGAGCTCGTCGACGACTTCCTGAGCACGCTCACGATCGACGTGGACCGGATCCAGGAACGGCTCGCGACGATCGACCCCGCCGATCCCGAGTCGTTCCAGCGGGCCCTCGCCGGCGAGGACGACGACGGGATGTTCGGCGCGGTGCTCGACGATGAGCAGCGGCTCAAGCTCGGGCGGATCCAGGCCTTCATGGCGGCGGCCGAGGGCTACGCCGATCACGTGATGCACGCGGTCGGCGCCACGCTCTTGTCGACGTTCGCCCAGATCGACGAGGCGATGCGCCGGCACCGCGAGGACGAGCGCGCCGACCCCGTGTTCGAGCGCCTGCTCGGCGTGGACATGAAGCGCGAGCAGTACGCAACCGGCCGGGCCTTCTGCGACGCGGTGGTGGAGCTCACGAACGAATCGGCGCTCGCGCGGATGTGGGACGGCCCGGACGCCCTGCCGTCGCTGCCGGAGCTCGATGAGCCGCGCCTGTGGCTCGCCCGCACCGTCTGAGGCTCAGGGCGCGGGCAGCCGCAGCCGAACCGAACGGCCGCCCACCGTGCCGCTCACGGTCGCGACGGCGTCGGTCGCCCAGTCGTTCCATGCCAGGTGGAGGTGGCCGGCCTCGACCCCCGGTCCGTCGACCGTGACCGAGGCGCGGATCCGTCCATCCGCCCGGTTCCAGCGGACCGTGCCGCTGACGGCAGCGTCGCGCACCCACCTGATCCGATGCAGCGCGAACCACACCCGTGTCAACCCCGCCGTGTCGAAGCGGCCGCCTCGCAGGCCCACCCCGTGGTACCCGTACATCTCCCACCAGCGGGCGATCACGTCACCGACCGAGCCGGTCGCGACCTCCGCCGCCCGGCGACCCGGCCCCATCGGCCCGAGATCCGCCGCTCGCAGCGGGAACCGGCGCACCATCCGCACTTCCTGGTAATGCCGTGCGCAGCTCGTGTCGCCGGCGTCCAGCGTCCGCACGAATCGCACGACGATCGCGGAGGCGCAGCGGCCGGCGTCGTCGAGCGCCGCGATGTGGTTCATGTTGCGCACGTCGACGAAGGTGGCGTCAGGGAACTCCGCCGCGACCTTCCGCGCGCCTTCGGGCGAGGTCAGCGAGTCGAGGTCCCCCGAGAGCACGAGCACGGGGACCGAGGGATAGACGGGGTTCGGCGGCATCGGCCGGTTCGCACGGGCGGGTCGCGGCCACCGCAGGCAGGAGTCGTACGGCTGGACGCCAGAAAGCGGCGCGTGCAGCCACTCGGAGATCGTGAAGGGCGCGAACGCCCGTGGGTCGGTCCGCCGGAGGCGACCGATCGCCGCCGCGTACTGCCGACGGCGGACCGGGATCGGCGCGTTCCGGTCGAACAGCAACGGCGTGTCGTTGCAATCGGTCGCCAGGTATAGGCCCTCCGAGAACGCGCGCGGATCGCCGGCGCCGGAGAAGTACAGGTTCTCGGCGGCCAGGCGGAGCAGCGGCGCCGCGTCGTGCTCCGGTCCGAGCTCCGCCCGGATCGCGGCGTCCAGCTCGCGGTACGGATCGAAGCTTTCGGCGCCGGCCGCGAGGATCGTGATCAGCGTGCCGGTGTCGAACGTGACGCGGCGCCGGATCCCGTCGGCGTCGAAGGCGGTGCCGACGATCGGCCGGCGCCGTACGAGCTCGGTCAGCCGGCGGATCCGGCCGAGCGGATCGCCGGGCCGGGCGACACACCCGGGGTCGCGCAGGCATGCGCGGCGGAACGCCGCCCGGATCGCCCGATTCGTGTCGCGGGACCACGGATCGCCGCCCAGCACGGGGTAGGCGCTGTCCAGCACGAGCGACCGCAGCATCGTTGGATGGCGGACGGCGAAGACCTGCCCGAAGAACGTCCCGTAGGAATCGCCGTACAGGTCGACCCGCGCGATATGGAGGGCGGTGAGGACGTCGGCGAGGTCGTCGACGGCGTCGGCCGTTCCGTAGTCGACGGCGGTGGCGCCGAGCTGGTGACCGCACAGCCCCGCGTTCCGCACGTAATCGCCCCGGTAGGACTGGAGTCGTGGGCAGTCGATCGCGCCGGAGTCGCCCGTGCCGCGGTTGTCCACGAGCAGGAGCCGGTAGCGGCCCAGGAGGGGGCGGAACAGGGCGAGGTAACTGTCCCGGTAGGCGCGCGTCGGATAGCCCGGCCCGCCCTGCACCGCGACGATCGTGCCGAGGAGCGGGCGGGCGCGATCACGCCGGGGATGCAACTCGACGCGGATCCCGATCGTGCCGCGACCAGGATGCGCGCGGTCCAGCGGGACCCTGAGGGTGCCGCACCGCGCCCGGGTGACGTGCGGACAGGGCCGCAGCCGCAGGGACGCCGGCGCCGCCGCGGCCGGAGCGGGGACCGGCGCGGTCGCCGGGAGGACCGCGGCGGTCGCGGCCACCAGGACCGCGGCCAACAGGCGTCGAACGAGGGGGGGTGCGGGCACGGCGTCCGAGCGTACCCGAGCCGCTATCCTCTGCGCCGGTGGAGTCGATCGGAGAGCTCGTCGCCGCGGCGGTCGTGGACGACCGCGTGTGGCGCTCGTTCGGCGCCGAGTCGCCCGACGGCGTCTACCTCACCGGCCAGCCCGGCCCCGCCCTCCCGTTCGTCCTGTACCGCGCGTGGAAGGTCGGCGCCGGGATCGTGGACGAGGAGGTTCGGCTGTACGGACCCTCGGGCCGGATGGTATGGCGCTGGGGCCCGGAGCCGCGGCGCATGAAGGGCATGTTCGACCTGACGACCGAGATCGACCTGGTGGCCGACGCGGTCTTCGACGAGACGGGCACGTACGTGGCGTCGTTCATCCTGGACGAGCAGGTGGTCGGGGAGATCGAGCTGCCGATCTTCGTGCAGGCGGCTCCCGTGAAGCTGCCGAAGGAGATCGAGGACGGTCTGAAGCGCTCCGACGTGATCTGGATCGGCGCCGACGTGAACGGCCGGCGCCAGGCGATCCCCGCGTGGTTCGTCTACCGGGACGGGAAGATCTACGTGCTGTCGCAGCGCGAGCCGGGACCTCAGGAGCAGACCGTGCCGGGGATCGGCCGGGCGAAGGAGTTCTTCGTGACCACCCGGCGGAAGGGTCGCGACACGGCGCTCGACGAGTTCTCGGCGGCGCCGCGGCTGCTGGAGGGCGCGGAGTGGGAGACGATGGCGACGGCGCTGGTGGACAAGCGCAAGTCGCGCGTCGGACCACCGGGCGAGTCGCTGGCGCGCTGGCGGGGGTCGGCGGACATCCTGGAGCTCACGCCGAACGTGCCGGTCGAGGTGTAGGAGCGCCGGGCGCGGGCGACTGCGTCAACCCGTCACCGATCGGGCGCCGCTTCGCCGACCGAAGTTGTCAAGAGGTTCCCGACTGCGACCGCGGTCTTCATCGGGAACCCATCGTCGATCCGCGCCGACAACCACAGGCTCGGATGGTGACCCCTTGGCGAAGGCGCCGACGATGTCAGCACCAACGGATATCAGCGCGCCATGACCAACGACGGTGGACCCTGACCTAGCGGTTCATCGTGCGGCCGATCGCCTCGGCGATCGCCGCAAGCTGCCGCCCCAGCTCGATCACCTCGGGCGGCGTCAACGCCTGCGCGCCGTCCACCAGCGCCTGCTCCGGATCGGGGTGCACGTCCACCATCACCGCGTCGGCCCCGCCGGCCACCGCCGCGCGCGCCATCGCCGCGACCAGGTGCCGCTTCCCCACCGCGTGCGACGGATCGACGATCACCGGCAGGTGGGACTCGTGCTGGGCGACGGCCATCCCACCGAGGTCGAGCGTGTTGCGCGTCGAGGGCTCGAACGTCCGGATCCCGCGCTCGCACAGGATGATCTCGGAGTTCCCCCGCTGCGCCACGTACTCGGCCGCCTGGAGCCACTCCTCGACCGTCATCGCCAGCCCGCGCTTGAGCATCACCGGCTTGTTCGCCAGCCCCACCTCGCGGAGCAACTCGAAGTTCTGCGCGTTGCGCGTGCCCACCCGGATGCAGTCGGCCACCTCGGCCACGTGCGCGACCTGGCCGACGTCGACGACCTCGACCACGAACGGCAGCCCGTGCGTCCGGCGCGCCTCTTCGAGGATCTCGATCCCCTCCTCGCCCAGCCCCTGGAACGAGTAGGGAGAGGTCCGGGGCTTGAAGACGTCGCCGCGCAGGATCGTCGCGCCTGCGTCCTTCGCGGCCTTCACCGCCAGGCGCGTCTGCTCGGGGCTCTCGACCGCGCACGGCCCGGCGATCAGCGTGAAGGTGTCGCGACCCACCGGCACCGTTCCGACCTTCACCACCGTGGTCTCGGGGTGCAGATCGCGGGAGACCATCTTGTAGGGCTTGCCGATCTGGATCACGTGATCGACGCCCGGCATCTGGTTCCACTCGATCGTCGCGAAACGCTCGGTGTCGCCGACGAGCCCGATGATCGTGTGGACCGTGCCGCGGGAGACGAACGCCTCGCCGCCATGCGCACGCACGCGGCCGGCGACCGCTTCGATGTCCCCGTCGGTCGCGTTCGCCGTCATCACGACGACCATCTGGTCGAACCTCCTCGGTCGGCCCGGTCGGACGGCCCGGAGACGGAGGACCCCGGGTCGTTCGGCCCGGGGTCGCTGGCTGCGGGTGGCTGCTGGCGACTACGCCGGGTCGGGCCCGACGAAGGAGCACCAGGAGCGATACGTCCGCCGCATGTTCGCCGGGCATCGTGGCAGACGCCGCCCGCACGTGGCAAACGCCGCGGGGCCCCGGCTACCATCCGACCCCATGGCGACGACCGTGCTGGACCATCCCCTCGCCCTGGACCTCCTGGCGGGCCTCCGCGACCGCACCACGCCCCCGGACCGCTTCCGGACCCTCACCCGCCGCCTGGGCTGGCTGCTGGTCCTGGAGGCCACCCGGGACCTCGCCACCGCCGAGGTCGAGGTCGAGACCCCCCTCGAGACCGTCCGCGCGCACGTGCTCGCCGAGCCGATCGTGGCGATCCCGGTGCTCCGCGCCGGCCTGGGGCTGCTCGACGCCACGACCGACCTGTATCCCGATACGGTCGTCGGCTACCTCGGGATGGAGCGCGACGAGGTCACGCTCGAGCCCCGCGACTACTACGCCAAGCTTCCCCCGATGGGGGGTCGGCGCGCGCTCGTGCTCGATCCGATGCTGGCTACCGGCGGCAGCGGCAGCGCCGCGCTCTCCCACGTGAAGGCGAACGCCGAACCCCGCTCGATCTCGTTCGTGTGCGTGGTCGCGGCACCCGAGGGGATCGCGCGGCTGCAGCGCGACCACCCGGACGTCCCGGTGATCGCGGGCGCGCTCGACCGCGAGCTGAACGCGAACGGCTTCATCCTGCCGGGCCTCGGGGACTTCGGCGACCGGCTCCACGGCACGCTCGAGCCCGAGCCGAACGAGCCCTAGGTCGTGCCCCCCTCGTAGGCCCGCCCGGCCGCGGCCGGCGGCCGGACCTTCCCGACGAAGCCGGCCAGGACCACGATCGTGACGATGTACGGCGTCATGCGCACGAACGGGTCCGGGATCAGCCGGAGCACCGGAGCGTCCATCAGCCGCAGCGGGATCGCCTGCGCGAAGCCGAAGATGAACGCCGCGAGCATCAGCCGGATCGGGTCCCAGTTCGACAGGATCAGCGCGGCCAGCGCGATGAAGCCGAGGCCCTGCGTCTCTCCCTCCTGCCAGGCGTTCGTGACCTCCACGGCGAGGAACGCCCCCGACAGGCCGGCCAGCGCGCCCGACAGGAGCACACCCTCGTAGCGCAGCGGCGCCACGCGGACCCCGAGGGAGCGCGCGGCCTCCGGGTTCTCGCCGCAGGACCGAAGCCGCAAGCCCCAGCGGGTCCGGTACAGCGCGAACCACACCGGGAACACGAGCAGCACGGCGACGACGACCATCGGTGATAACTGCTGGAACGCGCCGCCCAGCCCCCACGGGATCCTGGACAGCAAGGGGATGTTGATCGGGTTCAGCGCCGGCTGACCGGGGTCGGACTGGGTCGCCTGTCCGAAGAAGATCGTCGAGAGGAACCGCGCGATCCCCACGGCGACGAGGTTGATCACGACCCCTGAGACGATGTGGTCGACGCGGAACGTGACCGTGGCCAGCGCGTGGATCGACGCGAACGCCGCGCCGGCGGCCATGCCGATCAACAGCCCCATGATCGGCCCCCACGGCAGACCCCACCCCAGACCCTCCGGCGGCGGCAGCGTGAAGTGGTGCGCGCCCCAGGAGCCGGTGACCGTGCCGATGATCATCATCCCCTCGAGGCCGATGTTCACGATCCCCGAGCGCTCGCTGAACAGCCCGCCGAGGCCGGTCAGGTAGATGATCGTGAAGTACGTCAGGGCGATGCCGATCGCGGCCCCGATGTCCCCGAACCGCAGGCTCCCGGCGTCGACGGCGGCCAGCATCTACCGGTCCTCCTGGGCCATGCCCTCGATGTCGGCGGAGGCGGAGGAGTCGACGAAATCCTCCACGGTCGCGGCCCGTCGGAGCTGCCGCGACAGCAGGCGGCGCTTCGCGAGCTGGTACGTGACCACGACAGAGATGATCAAGATCCCCTGCAGGATGATCACGAACTCCCGCGGCACGTCGGTCTTGATCTGCACCGCGGTCTCGCCGCGCGCCAGCACGCCCCACACGATCGCGGCGGCGACGATCCCCGCCGCGCTGTTCTGCCCCAGGAACGCGACCGCGATCCCCGTGAAGCCGAGCGCGGCCTCGTAGCCGATCGGCAGGTAGTTCTTGTCCCCGAGCAGCTGCTGCATCCCGACCAGCCCCGCGAGCGCCCCGGACAGGATGAACAGCCGCAGCTGCACGCTGCCGATCGAGATCCCGCCCGCGCGGGCCGAGCCGGCCGAGGCACCGACCGCGCGCCCCTCGTAGCCCAGCCGGCTCCGCTTCAGGACGAACCAGATGATCGCCGCGGTGACGAGCGCGCCGACGAACAGCCAGGAGAGGTGCACCGACGACCGGATCCCGAAGAGGTGCCCGAGGTCAGGGATCCGGGCGTTCGGGGGGAACGGGTCGGTGCGGAGGTTCGGCGTGTGCCCGCCCGCCTCGGTCGTGAACTTCAGCGGTCCGGCGAGCGCCCACGCGACGAGCGAGATCGCGATCCCGTTCATCATGATCGTGGTGACGACCTCGTGGGCCCCGGTCCGCACCTTCAGGATCGCCGGCACGAGCGCGAACGCGATCCCCCCGAGCATCCCGAAGAGGATCACGACCCACATCAACAGGGGGCCGGGGAGGAAGTCCAGCTTCAGCGCCGCCCAGGACGCGGTCACCATGCCGACCAGGTACTGACCCTCGACCCCGATGTTGAACATCCCGGCCTTGAAGCACACCGCGACCGCGAGCGCCGAGAAGATCAACGGCGTGGCCTCGGTCAGCACGTAGCCGAACCCGTCCTTCGTCCCGAACCCGAACTGGAAGATCGCTCCGTAGACCGTCAGCGGGCTCTCGCCGTACCCGAGGATGATCAGCGAGCCGAGGCCGAGCGCGATCACGACGGCGATCAAGATCGCGAGCGCCTGGCCGGCGAGCTTGTCGAGCCACTCGGGCCGCTCGCGCGCCGTCTCCGTCGGCAACGAGATCGGGGCGGTGGCCATCAGCTCGCCTCCGGAACGCCGACGTCGCCGAGCATGCCGCGGCCGACCTCTTCGGGCGGTGCGTCCGGCGGGTACTCGGCCGTGATCCGGCCCTCGTACAGGGTCACGATCCGGTCGGACAACGCGTAGATCTCGTCGAGCTCGGCCGAGATCAGCAGCACGGCGCGGCCGGCCGCCTTCTGCTCCAGGATCTGGCGCCAGACGAACTCGATCGCGCCGACGTCGAGGCCCCGCGTCGGCTGCGCCGCGAGCAGGAGCTGCGGCTCGCCCTCGAGCTCGCGCGCGAGGATCAGCTTCTGCTGGTTGCCGCCGGAGAGCGTCCGGGCGGTCACGTCGATGTTGCGCGCGCGGACGTCGTACCCCTTCACGAGCTCCTGCGTGCGCTCCTTGATCGCCGCGATCGACAGGATGCCGCCGCGGCGCACGAACGCCTCCTCGTTCTGCCGGCCGAGCAGCGTGTTCTCCCACAGGCTCATGTCCAGGACCAGCCCCTGCTCGTGTCGATCCTCCGGCACGAACGCGGTGCCGGCCCGCCGCACCTCGGCCGTGTCCATCGTGGTGAGGTCGCGACCGCCCAGGGTGATGCGCCCCAGCCCGACCGGCTCGAGCCCCATGATCACGTCGGCAAGGTCGCGCTGGCCGTTGCCCTCGACGCCGGCAACGCCCACGATCTCGCCGGCGTGCACCTCCAGGTCCAGCCCGTGCAGCCGGCCGGCGTGGACGCCGTCCAGCGCCAGGACGGTCGCGCCGATCTCGGTGGACGGCTTCTCCAGCCGGAACAGGACCGGACGACCGACCATCATCTCGGCGAGCCTGGCCTTCGACGTCTCCGACGGCGTCGTCTCCCCGACCACCTTGCCGCGGCGCAACACCGTGATCCGGTCGGCGATCTCCAAGACCTCGTCGAGCTTGTGGCTGATGAACACGATCGACTTGCCGCTGTCGCGGAGGCGCCGGAGGTTCTCGAACAACGCCTCGATCTCGGTGGGCGTCAGGACCGCCGTCGGCTCGTCGAGGATCAGGATCTCCGCGCCCCGGTACAGGGCCTTCAGGATCTCGACGCGCTGCTCCTCGCCCACCGAGAGCATCTCGATCGTCGCCGAGGGATCGATCTGGAAGCCGTAGGTGTCGGCCAGGTCCTGCACGCGCCGGTTCGCGTCGTCGGCGCGGACGATCGGGCCGCCCTCTCGCCCCAGGATCACGTTCTCCGCGACCGTGAACGGGTCGACCAGCACGAAGTGCTGGTGCACCATGCCGATCCCCAGGGCGATCGCGTCTCGGGGCGAGTGGATCCTGGCCGGCTGGCCGCCGACCTCGATCGTGCCCTCGTCGTGCGGATACATCCCGTAGAGGATCCGCATCAGGGTCGACTTGCCGGCCCCGTTCTCCCCGACGAGCGCGTGGACCTCGCCGGCGCGGACCTCTAAGGAGACGTCGTCGTTCGCGACCACGCCGGGGAAGCGCTTCGTGATGTTCCGCATCACGACGAGGGGCGGGGAGCTCGCGCCCCCCGCCCCCTGGCCGATCTCGCCCTGGGTTCCGATCGTCAACCTCCGGATGGCGACGGCGGAACCGACGGCGGCACGATCGCGCCGCTCAGGATCTTCTGCTTCGCGGCCTCGACCTTGTCGATGATGTCCTGCGTCATCAACGCCGTGTTCGACGTCGAGTAGCTGATGCCGTCGGACTTCAGGTCGAAGACCTGGTCGATGCCGCCCTTGAACGTACCGTCGGCGGCCGCCTTGATCGTGTCGTAGGTCGCCGTGTCGACGCGCTTGATCATCGACGTGAGGATCCACTTCTGCAGGTCGGGAGACACGACCTGGTACTGATCGGAGTCCACGCCGATCGCGATCTTCTGCTGCGCGGCTGCGGCCTTGAACAGGCCGTTCCCGGAGTTGCCGGCCGCGTGGTAGATCACGCAGGCGCCCTTGTCGTACATCTTGTTCGACAGCGCCTCGCCCTGGATCGGGTTGTCGAAGGCCTGTGTCGAGTCGCCGATGTACTCGACCTGCACCGTCATCTTCGGGTCGACCGAGGCGACCCCCGCCTCGTAGCCGGCCTGGAACTTGCCGATCAGGTCGCCGGTCTGGCCGCCCAGGAAGCCGACGTTGTTGCAGTTCAGCTTCTGCGCCTCGAGCGCCGCGGCCACGCCGACCAGGTACGAACCCTCCTGCTCCTTGAAGGTCAGGTCGACCACGTTCGGGATCTTGTCCGCGTCGTTCGGCAGGCCGCACACGGTGCCGCAGGTGGCGAACCCATCGATGATGCCGAACTTCACGTCAGGATAGTTCGGCGCGATCTCGTTGATCTTGCCGGTGTCGGTGAACGCGAAGCCGGTGCCGATGATCAGGTCGTACCCGCCATCGATCAGCGACTGGACCTCCTGGTCGAGGTTCGAGCCCTGCGCGTTGGCCTCGACGTACTTCGTGTTCTCCTTGCAGATGATGCCGTCGTCGATCGCCTTGTTCAGGCCGGCGTACGCGAGGTCGTTGAACCCCTTGTCACCGAGCCCGCCCACGTCGAGCGCGAGGCCCACCTTCAGATCGGAACTGCAGGAGCCGCTCCCGCTGCCGGTCGCGGCGCCGGTCGTGGTGCTCTTGGAGCACGCCGCCGCGACGACGCTCAGCACCACGAGCGGCAACGCGACCACGCGGATCCATCTGGACATGCACACCCTCCCTCTCGATCGGGCGGCGCCGGATGCGGGCCGGCGCGGCTCAGCCCGGGATTCTCCGGTCGGGCTCCGGAGGCGTCAAACCCGCCGGAACCTCCCATGGGACACTACGCGGCCGGGGGGGGTGCGCGGATGGGCGACGAAGCGATCCTCGAGGAGCTCCGCGGCCGTGTGGCCGCCTCGCCGTTCCACGCGGGGTTCGGGCTGACGGTCGTGGACGCGGACCAAGGATCGGTCCGACTGGGCTGGCTCGCGCGCGAGGAGCACCGGAACCTGCAGGGGCTCGTGCACGGCGGGTTGCTCGCCACGCTCGCCGACGTGGCGATGGGGCTCGCGGTCCGCACGGCGATCGAGCCGGGACGGCGACACGTCACGATCGAACTCGGGGTGCACTACGTACGGCCCGCGGCCCCGGGCGCCGTCTCGGCGATCGGCCGCGTCGTCCGCGTCGGGACGCAGATCGCCTTCGCGGAGGCCGACGTGCTGGACGCGCACGATCGCCTCGTGGTGCGCGGCACCGGGACCTACAGCGTCACCGCGCCGCGGGAACCCGGCTAGTACTCGACGTCCAGCGAGGCCATCGCGTCCGCGAGCTTGCCGAGCGCGCCGGCGAGGCCGAGCAGCAGTCCCATGTTCCCGTCGACCTTGATCTTGCCCATCATGAAGGCGGTGACCGGCGAGAGCTCGCGGCGCGCGAGCGCCACCGCCGTGTCATAGCTCTGCGTGATCGTGGCGTCCGGCCCGTCGAGGTCGCCCATCCCCATGTCGATCGCGCCGTCGGCGATCGTGGTCCAGTACCGCGTCTGGCCGTCGGAGGTGGTGATCGCCTGCTGGATCCTGGCCGACTGGTTCGCCGCCGCCTCCTTGAACTCGGCGCTGTCGTTCACCGCCGCCTTCAAGGCGTCGACCCACTCCGGGGATAAGAACCGCATGCTCACGGGCCGCTCCTTCGCGTCGGGACCGCCACCTTACCGGGAACCCCCGGCCCGGCCGGGAGCCGGATCCGGGAAGAGCTCGGGGGCGGTGACGTGCGTGTCGTCGGCCAGGAACCAGAGCAGGCGCCGGTCTCCGATCACCTTGACGGTGTTCAGGCTGGTGTTCGGGGGCAGGAAGAACATCTCCTGGTCGCGGACGTCCAAGATCCGCTGGAGGTAGGCGTTGATCACGCCACCGTGGCACACGATCCAGACATCGCCGCCGGGATGGGCGCCGAGCGCCCCCTCGATCGCCTCGACGACCCGCGCCTGGAAGGCCTCGAACGGCTCGCCGCCGGGTGCTAGGAAGAACAGCGGGTCCTGCAGGAGGATCCGCTGCGGGATCTCGGGATGTTCGACCAAGAGCTCCTCGAACTCCTTGAACTCCCACTCGCCGCCGAACCACTCCGCGAGGTCCTGCCGGTACGTCACCGGGACGCCGGTCGCCTCGGCGAACGGCGCGATCGTCTCGCGCGCCCGCCGCAGGGTGGAGCAGTAGATCGCCGCCGGCGGCGGCATCCGGCGCAGACGCCGTGCGAGCATCGCCGCCTGTTCGTGGCCGGTTCGGTCCAGCGGCGGATCGGCCACCGGGCCGAGCGCGGTCACCGTCTCGCCCTTCGATCGGTGATCGGCCTTGCCGTGACGGATCAGGTACAGGCGCCGCTCCTCGCTCATCCGGCGCCCTTCGCGTTCGGGTGCCGCGCGCGCCAGTCCGTTGCGTAGGCCTCGACGTCCTCCCGCAGCCACACGCGCCCGGCGGCGAGCCACGTCAGCGGCTCCGGGAAATGTCCACGGTCGATGTAGGTGATCACACGCCGCTTGTCCCAGCCCATGATCTCCGCGGCCTCGGCGACGCCGACGAGCTCCGGAAGCACCTCGACCGTGAGCGTCACGTCCTCGCCCGTGGCGGTGCGCAGCTCGTCGAGACACGAGCGCTTCGACGTGCCGGTCACCTCGACGTACATCGGCGCGTCGAGCACGAGCGCGTACCAGCGTCCGCCCGAGCACCACATCCGCGCGCGCACCGGGTCGGTCATCGCGCGAGTGTATGACCGTGTCGCGCGCCGGCGATAGGTGTCGATCAGTCGTCGTCGATCGAACGACGCAACAGCCCGAGCCGTCGGAGCTCCGAGCGCCAGCACTCCGTGTGCCAGTGGCGCCGGCCCTCGGCGTCGCCGTCGGGCACGACGACGAGATGCCACGACCCGGGCCGGATCACGTGATCGCATCCGGGGCACCGGTACTCCTTCGGACCGGTGACGTTCCGCACCTCGAAGCCTTCGACGACGGCCCAGGGGGGCGGCGCCGAACGAGGCTGCGGCGGCGGCGATGCCTGATACTCCATCGAGCCGCGCCGGTTCCGCCGCGGCATCAGGCGTGCTCCCGGACGAACGCGACGGCGAACGGCGCCGCCGAGGCCCCGTTCGCGCGCGGGTCGTCCTTGCGCGAGCGCTCGAGCGAATGCCCGGCGCCCTCGAAGGGGACGTAGGTGGCGCGGTCGCCCAGCTTCCGGAGCGTCGCCCGCAGCGTCGCCGGATCCGCGAACGGGTCCTTCGTCCCCTGCAGGAAGAGCATCGGGAGGTCGAGGTCGACCAGGTGCGCGTCCCGGACCTGCTCCGGTCTCCCCGGCGGATGCAGCGGATAGCCCAGGAACACGAGGCCGGCGGCGGGCATCCCCTCCGCGGCGGCCATCGACGCGATCCGACCTCCGTAGCTCTTCCCCCCGGCGAACACCGGCCGGCCGGCCGCTCGCTCGACCGTGGCCGCGAACGCGGCCCGAGAGGCAGCGATCGCGTTCGCCGGGGAGTCCGGGCTGCGCCGGCCGGCCTCGAGGTACGGGAAGTTGAAGCGGAGCGCCGCGACCCCTTCGGCCGCAACGGCTTCGGCGAAACCGACCAGGAACGGATGGTCCATCCCGGCGCCGGCCCCGTGCCCGATCACGATCGCCGGCCCGTCGGCGGGATGCCAGGCCGCGCTCACCTCGCCCTTCGGCGTCGGAACCCGGAAGCGTTCCACGCGTGCCATCATCCCAAGCGATGGCTGGCTTCTACCTGGGGACCTCCGGCTTCGCCTATGACGAGTGGCGCCACGACGTCTTCTATCCGGAGGGCCTCAAGAAGGACGACATGCTCGACTTCTACTCCTCCAAGCTGTCGTCCGTGGAGATCAACTACACGTTCCGCCGCTTCCCCACCGAGAAGACCCTTACCACCTGGCGCGATCGCGCGCGGCCGGGGTTCGTGTTCACGCTCAAGGCGAACCAGCGCATCACGCATTGGAAGAAGCTCAGCGACGTCGGCGAGGACGTCCGCGACTTCGTGAAGCTCGGCGGGCTGCTCGGGGACAAGCTCGGCTGCGTCCTGTTCCAGTGCCCGCCGACCCTCCCGTACGACGCCCAGCTGCTCGGAGCCTTCCTGGACGTGCTGCCCGAGAGCTCCGCGTCCTACGCGATGGAGTTCCGCCATCCGTCCTGGGCCCAGGCGCGCGACACGCTCCGCGACCGCGGCGTCGCGTGGTGCGTCGCGGAGACCGACGAGAAGGACCCGCGCCCCGAGGATCTGTCGTGGGAGCCGGTGGGCTACCTGCGCCTGCGCAAGACCGACTACAGCGACGAGGAGCTCTCGACGTGGGCAGGCCGGATACGGCCGGCGCTCGACGGTGGCGCGTCGGTGTTCTGCTACTTCAAGCACGAGGACGAGGGCGCGAGCCCGAAGATGGCCGCGCGGCTCGAAGCAGCTCTGGCCTAGCTCTTCGATCTCGCAGCGGACGGTCCACCCGGCGCGCGCCAGACCGGTACGCGACCGGCCAGGCCGCCGTAGCCTTCCCCCATGGGCACGCGCACGGTCGCGCCGGCGCTCGACCTCTCGAAGACGCAGGCGCTCCGGCTGCTCCGGCGCGATCCGATCCGCCTGATCGAACGCGCCGCGGCCGTCGGCGACGTCGTGCGGATCCCGGTACCGCGCGTTCGGCTCACGCTGGCGAACCATCCCGACCTGGCCTGGGATGTCCTCAGCACCGGCGCGCGAGACTTCCGCAAGAGCCCCGCGATCCGCAACGCCCGCCGGGTGCTCGGCCGAGGCCTGCTGACGAGCGAGGGTGAGCTCCACCGTCGACAGCGGCGGCTGATCCAGCCGATCTTCCATCACGACCGGATCGACGGCTACTCGGCGGGCATCGTCGAGGAGGCGGAGCGGGCGGCCGATCGGCTCCCTGTGGGAGCCACGGTCGACGTCCACGAGGAGATGGCGCGGCTGACGCTCACGATCGTCGCGCGGGCGTTGTTCGGCTCGGACCTGGACGACCGCGATGTGGTCGCGGTCGGCGCGGCGATGCACGAGGTGCTGTCGCAGTTCGACCGGCAGTTCTCGCCCTGGTACCGGATCTCCTCGCGCCTTCCCCTGCCGTCGACGCGCCGGTTCGATCGGTCGGTGGCCGTGTTCGACGACGTGATCCGTCGGATGATCGCGCGCCGGCGCGCGGAGCCCGGCGGGGAGGATCTGCTCTCGCTCCTGTTGGCCGCCGACGAGGACGGCGCCCAGATGGACGACGCCCAGGTCCGCGACGAGGCCGTCACGCTGTTCCTCGCGGGGCACGAGACCACGTCGAACGCGCTCACCTGGACCTGGTGGGCGCTGTCGCAGGATCCCGAGGCGGAGCGGAGGCTCCGCGCGGAGCTCGATGCGGAGCTCGGCGGACGGGCGCCGGCGCTCGCCGACCTGCCGCGCCTTCCCTTCTTGCGGGCCGTCCTCCAGGAGTCGATCCGGCTCAGGCCGCCGGCGTGGCTGATCGGCCGCGAGGCGGTGGCGCCGCACGACCTCTGGGACGTGCCGATCGCACCCGGCGAGGTGGTCCTGGTCTCGCCGTGGCTCCTGCACCACGACGAACGCTGGTGGCCCGACCCCGAGGTCTTCCGTCCGGACCGCTGGCTCCACGAGGACCCCGATCGCCCGCGGCACGCGTACGTCCCGTTCGGGGGCGGCGCGCGGATGTGCATCGGCGAGGGGTTCGCGGAGCTCGAGGCGCTCCTGGTGCTCGCGACGCTGGCGCGGCGCCACCGCTTCGAGCTCGATCCCGGGGCCCGGGTCGAGCTGCAGCCGGTGATCACGCTGCGGCCGCGCAACGGCATGCCGATGCGTGTGGCCACCTGATGCGGTGGGTCGTCGCCGATCCACCGGCATCGGCGATCACCCCGACAGGATCGGCGTTTCCCACGACGGGCGAGCGGGCGCCGTGTTCTGGTCGAGCATCTGCCGCCACGCCTCATCGGTCAGCCGGTTCGACACCGGCTGCCCGAACTCGTAGTAGGAGTAGACACCACCGACGGCCAGTTCGAACGTCCCGCGGTTGTCCGGCACCAGCACGATGATCCGGTCGAACCGACCGGTTCCGATCTCGAGCGCCTGGTCCCCCCCGCGCGCGATATCGGCGATCACCGCGTCGTCGTCGGTCGCCGATGGGATGTTCGCCGTCGGATGATCGGAGCTCCGGAACCACAGCGCCTCGAGCTCGTCCCCGATCCATTCGAGCCGCCGATCGTCGTCCATGGCGATCGGCTTCCCCGCGAGCTCGTCCTTCGCGATCCGTGCGAAGAAGTCCATCAGCGCTCGCGTGTCGGTGAGCAGTCCTCGCTGCTCGGCCGTCAACAGCCCTCGGGAGCCGAGCCCGCCGAGCATCAGACCCGTCACCGCCGAGAGCCGCTCGTACACGACCGGGTCGGGCTCGACCCAGCTCCGATAGGACAGGTCCGGGGAGGGACCCTCCCCTTCGCCGGAGGACTGCTTCACGTACAGGATCGTGTCGTGACGAAGCTCGGCGTAGGAGCCGAGACCGGTCTGATGCGACTTCACGGTCCACGCGCGCGTCCGCATGAAGTCGGGGAACGCCGCGCCGTGCGGGAGCCAGGACGGCTGGATCGCCCAGAGCCATCCGTCGTAGACGGTGCGCCCCCATGCCGCCTGCGGCCGCGTGGCGATCAGGTGACGCATCTGCCCCATCTGGCTGTCGTACCCCACGAACGCCGTTTGTCCGGCCTTCCGCTGCACCTGATAGGCGAACCGCGAACCGAAGGCGGCCGCCAGGTCCATCCCCGACGGCATGAGCCGGTCCTTGACGCTCGGATCGACCAGCTGATCCAGGATGTACGCGTCGATCACGAACCGGGTGCCCATCAGCCTGATCGATGCGGCTTCGGGATCGACCATCACGCTGCGCCGCGCGAGGAGCGCGGCGCGTGCCGCACGCAACTGCTGGGTCGTCAGGACCTGCGGCGTCCGCATCGCACCCGGCCGGGTCGCCTCCACCGCCGCTGCGGTCTCGAACGGCGTGTAGTCATCCGCCGCGCCCACGAGGAACGCGGTCGGTTGGTAGAGATCGCGCCAGAGCTGGGCGAGCTCCGCGGTCCCGGCGCCCGACGGCACGATCACCCGCGACGCGAGCACCCCCATCGCGAACGGACGGAGGTCACCGCCCGTCACGCGGAACGCCGACTGCCCGAGCAGCGACATCCCGAGGAAGTACCTGGTCAGGGCCGCCGACGTCGTGTAGTGGCCTCGCGGGGTGAACAGGGAGTAGTCGATGCACCCCGGTGGCGGCGGGGTCATGCCCAGGCAGCTCGATCCCCCACCGTTCCCGAGGATGGGCGAGATCGCCATCTGGGTGTGGGCGCGGATCAAGGCGAGCTCATGGCGCACCTGGGGATCAAGTGCTCCGGCGGGCAGCCCCAGCAGCGCGACCTCGGCCTGGAACAGCTCGGCGACCCGCGCTGCTTCCGTGGCGAGGGGCGTTCCTCGCAGGGCCGCGGCCTGCCGCTGCGCTCCCACGAGGGCTCCCTGCGATAGCGCCTCGAGCTTCGGAAGCAGGACCTCCTGCTCCGTGCTCCGCAAGACCTTGTCGAACGTCAGGTGCCACTGGTGGTAGGCGACGTCGGTCGTGACGAACACCGGGTAGTTCCCGTACGGGGCATCGGTGTACGCGTCGTACATCAACTTGGTATCGCTCGGCACGATCGCGAACCCGTACCGCGTGAGCAGAGCACGGACCTCCGGCGTGAGTTGTGGCAGGAGGGACCTCGCGATCCGAACCGACGCGAGGCTGTGCGGCGTCGCCGGCCCCGCATAGACGGGCGACTCGCCCAGCAGCGGGACGACCGGGAGAGACCCGAACCCGAACAGCGAGATGGGCACGGCGTTCGGCGCGGGTGATGCACCGCTCGAGGCGGACGTCGACGGAGGCCCCGTTCCGGTCGTCGCGGACCTCCCCGTGCACGCGGTCACGATCATCACGAACACCAGCAACGAGATGCTGATCCTTGCCTTCATGACGTTCCCCTTCCCTCGAGCGCCGGGGACGATCGGCCGAGGAAGGCCGCGTCGAGCGATCCGTCTCGATCGACGTCGGCGCAGGCCGGCCGACCCGGCCCGGCGAGATCCGTTGCGGATGAGAACCCGAACCCGTTCCACCGCCACACGCCAACGGCGACGACCCTCGGGTCCAGCAACGTGGAGTACGCGACCGCGAGCTCCCGCCCGCAGACGGCGAGCGCCGTCACGGGGCGCAGCACGGTTCCGGCGATCCAGACCGGCGCCAGATCGCCCGCGCGCCAGATGCCGAGGTGTGCGGCGAGGCCCTTCCGATCCGTCCACCGCCGGTGCGGATAGAGCGCGTTCACCCGCGTGGGGTGGAACGCGCTGCGGTAGGCCACCACGATCTCGTCGTGACCGTCGCCGTCGACGTCGCCGACGGCGGCCGCCACGATCGTTGCTCGGCGTCCCGGCGGGCGCGGCAGCCGTTCGGGCGCGACCGCCACGGCAGGAACGACGGGTCGGAGCAGCGACCACCATCCATCGACCAGTTCGCCGGCGTCGCCGGACGGCGGCACCCAGCCCGTGAAGTGCGCCCGGAGGTCACCGCCCGCGGTCGCGCCCACCCGTTCGGCGAGGACGCCGTCGCGTCCGGCAAGGACCTCGAGCAGCGCCCCGGTCGTCGTTCCGGGTTGCGTCTGATCGAAGACGAGGTTCCCGAGACTCGTCGCGATGACGCTCCGGCGTCCGGCGGGATCGGCCGGCAGGACGCGCACCGGCTGCACGACATGGGGGCCGCTCGCCCAGACCACGTCGGCGCCCCACGCGGCCGAGCGACGGGCGATCGCGCCGATGTACGCGTCGGGCCGCGACGAATACTCGGTTCCTCCGTGGAGCCCCACGACGACCACGTCGGCCGATGCGCGCGCGTTGGCGATGGCACTCCGGGCGACGGCCGGGCTCCACCACGCGACGCCGGGTCGATCCGATCCCGCCTCGGGCCCGTTCAGGGTCGCGTCGAAGGTCAGCAGCGCGACGCGGACGCCGTTGCGATCGAGGACCGTGGGCGCCGTTGCGCTCGCGGCATCCTCACCGCCGCCGAGCGGGTCGATGCCGGCGCCGCGCAGCGCGTCGAGCGTGTCCAGGAACCCACCGAGCCCCGCATCGCCGGCGTGGTTGTTGGCCACCGACATGGCGTCGAACCCCGCCGCCGCGAGCGGGGCGGCAGCGGCCGGATCCGCCTCGAGCGCGTTCGGTCTCCCCGCGACCGGGGGCCGAGCGGTGACCGGCGACTCCAGGTTCGCGATCGCGATGTCCGCGGAACGAACCTGCGTCTGGATGTCGAAGAAGATGCTCGACGGATCCTCGGCGACCACGGTGCTCACCGCGCGACCGAGCAGCACGTCGCCACCGATCAGGATCCTCACGACGCCGGGACGTTGCGCGGAGGCTCGCCCGCCGGACGACATGGCTCCACAACCGGGCGCGATCGCGGCAACCAGCACGAACGTGACCGCGCACACGGCACCGCGACGCACCTCGATCGCCTCTTTCCCACCTCCAGCGTAGGATCAGATGCGTTCCCCGCCAGCGGCCATCCGACCCCTCCACTTCAGGCCGGCGAGGTCCGATACGGTCGTGCGTGCGCCGGGAGCACGTCATCTCGTCCGGGCCGTCCGGCCGGTTCGCCGGGGGTCGGACGGCCCGGGGAGCACCTAGCCGCGCTCCGCAGGATGGACGCAGGAGGATCGGAACCCATGACCGAGCAGACGCGCATCACGGTGGACGGGAACGAGGCGGCAGCTCGGGTGGCGCATCGCTGCTCGGAGGTGATCGCGATCTATCCGATCACGCCGTCCTCGCCGATGGGCGAGCTCTCGGACGCCTGGTCGACCGCCGGCCGGCCGAACCTGTGGGGCACGGTCCCCGAGGTGATCGAGATGCAGAGCGAGGCGGGGGCCGCCGGCGCGCTGCACGGCGCCCTGCAGAGCGGCGCGCTGTGCACGACCTTCACGTCGTCCCAGGGCCTGCTCCTGATGATCCCGAACATGTTCAAGATCGCCGGCGAGCTCACACCGGCCGTGATCCATGTGGCGGCCCGGACCGTGGCAACGCACGCGCTGTCGATCTTCGGGGACCAGAGCGACGTGATGGCGGTGCGCTCCACCGGCTGGGCCATGCTGGCCTCCGACGGCGTCCAAACGGCCCAGGACCTGGCCGCGATCGCGCACGCCGCCACCTTGGAGACCCGTGTTCCGTTCCTGCACTTCTTCGATGGGTTCCGCACGTCACACGAGGTCGACGTCATCACCGCGCTCGACGACGGAGACCTCCGTGCGCTGATCGACGACCGGCTCGTGCGGGAGCACCGCGCGCGCGCGCTGTCTCCCGAGCATCCCGTGCTGCGGGGCTCGGCGCAGAACCCGGACGTCTTCTTCCAGGCGCGAGAGGCGGCGAGCCCGTACCACGCGCGGGTTCCCGAGGTGGTCCAGGCGACGATGGACCGCTTCGCCGAGCGGACCGGCCGCGCCTACCACCTGTTCGACTACGCGGGCGCGCCGGACGCCGAGCGCGTGGTCGTCCTGATGGGATCGGGCAACGGCGCCGCCGCCGAGGCGGTCGAGGAGCTCGTCCGCCGCGGCGAGCGCGTCGGGGTCCTCAACGTCCGGCTCTTCCGGCCGTTCTCGGCGGAGGCGTTCGTCGGTGCCCTGCCCCCCACCGTGCGCGCGATCGCGGTCCTCGACCGGACGAAGGAGCCCGGCGCACTCGGGGAGCCGCTGTACCAGGACGTCGTCACCGCGCTCACCGAGCGCCCGCTGGACGCCGGGATGCCCACGGTGATCGGCGGTCGGTTCGGCCTGTCCTCGAAGGAGTTCGATCCCGCGATGGCGAAGGCCGTCCTCGACGAACTGACGGCCGACCGGCCGCGGAACCACGTCACGGTCGGGATCGTCGACGACGTCTCGGGATCGTCCCTCTCGGTGGACCGCTCTTTCGTGACCGAGCCCGAAGGGGTCACGCGCGCGGTCTTCTACGGCCTAGGCGCCGACGGCACCGTCAGCGCCAACAAGAGCTCGGTCAAGATCATCGGCGAGGGCACGGACCTGTTCGCACAGGGCTACTTCGTCTACGACTCGCGCAAGTCCGGAACGATGACCACCTCGTACCTGCGGTTCGGGCCGCGGCCGATCCGCTCGACGTACCTGATCGGATCCGAGCGCGCCGGGTTCGTGGCGTGCCATCAGTGGACGTTCCTGGAGCGCCACGACGTGCTCGAGGTCGCGGCCCCGGGAGCCACGGTCCTGTTGAACGCGCCGTTCGGCCCGGAGGAGGTCTGGGATCACCTCCCGGTCGAGATGCAGCGGACGATCATCGACCGGGGCCTGCGGCTGTTCGTGGTGGACGCGAACGCGATCGCGGCGACGGCGGGACTCGGTCCCCGCGTGAACACGATCCTGCAGACCTGTTTCTTCGCGCTCGCGGACGTCCTTCCGATCGAACGAGCGGTGGCGGCGATCAAGATCGCGATCGAGCGGAACTACGGCAAGCGGGGGCGGACCGTCGTCGAACGCAACGTCACCGCGGTGGACGCGGCGCTCGCCGGACTCCACGAGGTGATGGTTCCGGAGCGGACGAGCGGCGAGCTCCACCGCCTCCCGGCGGTTCCGGCCGAGGCGCCCGCGTTCGTCCAACGAGTCACGGCGATGATGCTGGCGGGTCAGGGCGACCTCCTGCCCGTCTCGGCGATGCCGGTCGACGGCACGTTCCCGACGGGCACGGCGCGCTGGGAGAAACGGTCGATCGCCCTGGAGATCCCCGTCTGGGACCCCGCGATCTGCATCGACTGCGCGAAGTGCGCCCTGGTCTGTCCCCACGCCGCGATCCGGATGAAGGTGTTCGATCCTTCGGCGGTCGAGGGCGCACCGGCGACCTTCCAGCACAAGGACTGGCGCGACCGCGAGGAGCCCGGGAAGCGGATGACGATCCAGGTCGCCCCCGACGACTGCACCGGATGCGGCGTCTGCGTCGACGTGTGTCCGGCGCACTCGAAGGAGGTCGTGAAGCACAGGGCGATCGACATGGCGCCGAAGGATCCGATCCTCGAGGCGGAGCGCGAGAACTTCGCGTTCTTCCTCGGGATCGCCCCGCACGATCGCCGCGACGTGAAGGTCGGAACGATCAAGGGCTCGCAGACCCTGGAGCCGCTGTTCGAGTTCAGCGGAGCCTGCGCCGGATGCGGCGAGACGCCGTACCTCAAGCTCCTGACGCAGATGTACGGGGACCGCATCATGGTGGCGAACGCCACCGGCTGCTCCTCGATCTACGGCGGGAACCTCCCGACGACGCCGTGGACGACCGACGCGGAGGGTCGAGGACCGGCGTGGGCGAACTCGTTGTTCGAAGACAACGCGGAGTTCGGTCTAGGGATGCGCCTGGCGCTGGACGCCCACGCGACGGCGGCCCGCGCGGCGCTCCGGGACCTGGCCCCGGACCTCGGCGAGGATCTCGCTCGCGGGATCCTGGACGCCTCGCAGGCCGACGAGCGCGAGCTGGCCGAGCAGCGGGAGCGGGTGGCCGAGCTGAAGGCGCTGCTGGCCGCGCGGGACGGCGAGGCCGAGCGCGACCTGCTGGCGGTCGCGGACGCGCTCGTCCGCACGAGCGTGTGGATCGTCGGCGGCGACGGCTGGGCGTACGACATCGGCTTCGGCGGGCTCGATCACGTGCTCGCGAGCGGCCGCGACGTGAACATCCTGGTGCTCGACACGCAGGTGTACTCGAACACCGGCGGCCAGGCCTCGAAGGCCACGCCGCGCGGCGCGGTCGCGAAGTTCGCCGCGGGCGGCAAGCGCGTCGGGCGCAAGGATCTCGGCCTGTTCGCGACGGGATACGGCAACGTCTACGTCGGCCAGATCGCCCTCGGTGCCGACAACGCGCACGCGGTGAAGGTCTTCGCCGAGGCCGAGAGCTGGCACGGACCGTCGCTGATCATCGCGTACTCGACGTGCATCGCCCACGGCATCGACATGTCCACCTCGATGTCGCATCAGACCGAGGCCGTCAAGAGCGGCTTCTGGCCACTGTGGCGCTTCGATCCGAGGCTGGCCGTCGACGGCGAGCACCCGATGCGGCTGGACAGCAAGGCGCCGACGCTGCCGCTGGAGGAGTTCCAGGAGAAGGAGGCGCGGTTCGCGATGCTGGCCCGCGCCCGCCCGTCCGCGTACGAGGAGCTGCACCGCCTGGCCGACCAGGACACGCAGGAACGCCGCCGCCTGTACGAGCAGATCGCCGGGGTTGAGCGCCACGCGCCGGGTCGCGCCTCCGACGACGACGGACGCGAAGGAGGTTGAGGACGATGGACCTGCGAACGACGTACCTCGGACTCTCGCTCGACAACCCGCTCGTGCCGAGCGCCTCGACGCTCGCATCCCGGATCGACACGCTGAAGGAGCTCCAGGACGCTGGCGCGGCCGCCGTGGTGATGCAGTCGCTGTTCGAAGAGCAGATCGAGCACGAGGAGGTCCAGGTCCAGCGCGTGCTCGAGACGGGACTCGACGCGTTCCCCGAGGCCACGTCCTATTTCCCCGACCTCGAGGACTACAACACCGGCCCCGAGGAGTACCTCCGGCACCTCGAAGCGACGAAGCGCGAGCTGACGATCCCCGTGATCGGATCGCTGAACGGGATCAGCGTCGGCGGTTGGGTCCGCTACGCGCGGCTGATCCAGGACGCCGGCGCCGACGCGCTCGAGCTGAACGTCTACCTGATCGCCGCGGATCCTGCCGAGACCGGCGAGCAGGTCGAGCGCCGCTACCTGGACCTCGTCGCGGCCGTCCGATCGAGCGTGTCGATCCCGCTTGCGGTCAAGGTCGGTCCGTTCTTCTCGTCGATGGCGAACATGGCGCATCGCCTCGTCGAGGCCGGCGCCGACGGGCTCGTGCTGTTCAACCGCTTCCTCCAGCCCGACATCGACCTCGAGACCCTCGAGGTCGTGCCGACGCTGCACCTGTCCACCAGCGCGGAGCTGCTGCTCGGGCTCCGGTGGATCGCGATCCTCCGCGGCCAACTCGACGGCTCCCTGGCGGCCACCACCGGCGTGCACACGCCGGAGGACGCGCTGAAGATGCTCCTCGCGGGAGCGGACGTGACGATGATGGCCAGCGCATTGTTCCGGAACGGCCCGGGGCACCTCGGAACGATGCGGGAGGGCATCACCTCCTGGCTCGAGGAGCACGGCTACGACAGCCTCGAGCAGATGAAGGGGAGCGTGCGGCAGGACGCGGTCGCGGACCCCGTCGCCTTCTCCCGATCGAACTACATGAAGATGCTGGTGGACTTCTCGAGTCCGTACGACTGGCGGGAGATCCCGGGGAGCGTGCAGGCCTGAGCGCGGCTCACGTCGTCGGCGCCGCCGGGGTCTGCTCCGCGTCCAAGCGCTCCCGCATCGCCCGCTCGATCTCCGCCAGCTGCGGCTCGTCGACGATCTTGCGCCCGAGGGCGTCCCGCACGTAGAACGCATCGACCACGCGGCCGTCGTACGTGGCCACCTTCGCCAGGTGGACGTCGAGGCGCAGGTCGGCCAAGGCGCGGGTGACGTCGTACAGCAGGCCGATCCGGTCGGGCGCGCCGACCTCCACCACGGTCGAGAACTCCGAGACGTCGTTGTGGCTGCGTACCGTCAGCGGGGTCCGCAGGCGCGGCGGCGGATAGTGGCGACGTTTCTCCTCGACCCGGTGCTCCAGGGACACCGACCCCTCGATCGCTCGGCGAAGCATCGAGCGGAATTCCCGCCACCTCGCCTCGTTGATCTCCGGTTCGAAGGCTCCCTCGACCTCGAACAGGTCGATCGCGACCCCGTCGCCGGTCGTGAACACCTGGGCGGACAGCACGGAGATCCCGCCGATCGCGAGAGCGCCGGCGATCCACGACAGCAGGCCCGGCCGGTCGGCGGCGACGACGAGCACCTCGTACGTCTGGGGCTGCGTGCCCTCGGTGGCCGCGGTCCGGACCTCGTTCGCTCCGATCGGTGGCGCGATCGTCCGGAAGTGGCGCGCCGCCTGCGCCGGCTCGGTGGCCAGGAAGTACCCGCGCGGCATCCGCAGCACGAACGCGTCGACCTCCTTCTCGGGCTCCTCGGCGAGCAACGCGCGCAGCCGTTCGGTCCGCTCGGCCAGCCGTTCCGCGATCTCGCGCCCCATGTCGCCCCGCGCGAAGATCCGACGCACCTTCGCGACCAGCTCACGGATCAACGCTTGGCGCCACGGGGTCCAGGCGGCCGGCCCGGTCGCGAGCGCATCGGCTTCGGTCACGATCCACAGCGCCGCCAGTCGCTCCGGCGTGCCGATCCGGGCGGCCGTATCCAGCAGCAGATCCTCATCGGACAGATCGCGCCGCGTCGCGGTGTCGGGCAGGAGCAGGTGCTCGGCCACGAGGAACGTGGCCAGCTCCCGCACGAGCGGTTCGACGCCCATGTGCTCGAGCGTCTCGGCGGCGATCGCCGCGCCGATCGGGACGTGCCCGCCGACGCCGGTCTTGCCGATGTCGTGCAGCAGGGCACCGAGCAGGACCGCGTCGGGCTGCGAGATCGCGGCGATCCCGGCCGGATCGGCGTCGCCGGCCCTCGCCAGCGCCGCGGCGGCGCCCGCCGCGGCGCGCAGGAGGTGCACGTCGACCGTGGAACGGTGGTAGGGATCGCGCTGGGGCCGGCAGCGGACGTCCGCCCACGCCGGCACGAAGCGGCTCAGCAGCCGGAGCCGATCGAGCACTTCGAGCATCCGCGCGCCCGCGTCCCCGGCGCGGAGCAGGCGCACGAACCCTGCTCGGACCTCGGCATCCCACGCGACCGGGTCGTCGAGCTCGGCGCCTTCGATGGCGTCCAGCAGCGGCGCCGACGGCGGATCGCCCGACTCCGCCAGGTCGGCGAGCACGGCGAGCACCGCCCCCGGCCCCTCGGGCACCGGTGACAGCGTGGCGGGCGGCGCCGCGATCCTCCTGGGGACGATGTCGGCGACCAGCTCGACATCGCGCGCATGGCCGAACAACGCGCGCATCAGGCCATCCGCAGCCACCAACCCGGGCTCGTCGGCGAAGCCCATCTCGCGGGCAACATCCGGCTGGAGCTCCGCCACGAGCCGGTCGTCGCGGCGTCGCGTCAGGAGCTGGACGGCCGACCGGGCGCGCACGAGGAACTCCTCGGCGTCCTCGACGGCGCTGCGCTCGCCGCCTCGGAGCAACCCCGCGTCGAGGAGATCGCGGCCGATCGCGACGGCGATCCAGCCGAGCGACGCGACGTCGCGCAGGCCACCGGTCCCCTCCTTGAGATCGGGCTCCAGCAGATGCGCACACGAACCGAACCGCGATGCGCGGGCGCCGGCGGCGGCGGCGAGCCGGTCGAGGAACCCCGAAGGATCTCGCGTGGCCAGCTCGCGGACCGACGCGAGGGCCGCCTCGGCGAGGGCGACGTCGCCGACCAGCGGCCGGCCGTCGAGCATCGCGGTCCAGGAGTCGAACCGCCCGGCGGCGTCGAGGCATTCCGCCGGGGTCCGGACGACGTGCCCGACCACCAGCCCGCCGTCCCACAGGGGATACAGGATCGCGTCGACGACGCGAGCCAGCTCCGGAGCCACGACGTCGTCGTGGACGATCAACAGGTCGATGTCGGAGTGCGGCAGCTGGATCCCACGCCCGTAGCCGCCGATCGCCGCCAGGGCGATCCCGGCCGGCGCCGCGGCACCTTCCCACAGGCCGGCCAGCGCGGCGTCGATCGCCGCCGCGCGCCGGCGCGCGACCCAGCGGCCCTGGGCTCCCGGTGCGTACGCGCGTTCCAGCGCTCCGAGTTCGTCGCGGAGGCTGGCGACCGGGTCGGTCACCGCGTCAGCCCGACAGGGCGTCCGACCCCATCTCGCCGGTTCGGATCCGGACCACCCGGTCGACCTCGCCGACCCACAGCTTGCCGTCACCGATCTTGCCGGTCCGCGCGGCTTCCACGATCGCCGCGACCACCCCGTCGACATCCGCGTCTTCGACGACGACCTCGACCTTCACCTTCGGCACGAAGTCCACCTGATACTCGGCGCCGCGGTACACCTCCGTGTGCCCGCGCTGACGGCCGAACCCCTCGACGTCGGTGGTGGTCAGGCCGCTCACGCCGAGCTCGCGCAGCGCCTCCTTCACGTTCTCGATCCGGTGCGGCTTGACGATCGCGGTGACGAGCTTCACGGGCGCGAGCTTACCGCCGCCGCGATCCGCTTCTCGAACACGGGCCACTCGCGCCAGATCTCCATCCCGACCGAGGCGTACAGCCGCGTCGCGCCGGTCTCGTTCTGCGCGTCGACGTTCAGCTGCGCGACGCGGAAGCCCCGCCGAGCCAGATCGGCCAGGCCCGCGCGGAGCAGCGCCTTGCCGATCCCGCTCCCCTGTGCCTCCGGACGGACCCCGAGCTCGCCGATCCACCCGACGGTGCCGTTCGGGAACTCCGTGCACACCCCGACGATGCGGCCGTCGCGCTCGGCGACGAGGATCATCGTGGGGTCGAAGCCCGGCGCGCGACGCGTGTGGTCCCACCACTCCTGCCGACCCACGACCACGTAGGCGAAGTGCGTCCGGAAGGACTCCATCAGCACCTCGTGGACGTCGGCATCATCCCGCCCCTCGATCGCCGTGCGGATCGTGACGCCGGTCGGCGCCGCCCCGGCGTCCAGGTCCGCAGGCAGGTCCATCTTCATGTGCCAGAACGTGCGCACGCGTTCGTACCCAGCGTCGCGCAGCAGCCGCAGGGCCGCGGCGTCGGCCGCCGACGTGCTGTTCAGCAGCGAGGTCTCCCCCGCCTCGATCAACCGTGCGGTCGCCTCCTCTGACCAGGCGACCAGCGCCGACCCGATCCCATGGTCCCGGTGCTCCGGATGGACCCGGATGAACGCGTCGACCGACTCGTCCGCCCGGACCGCCTCGAGCCCGGCGAAGGCCACGACCGCGCCGGCCGGGTCGACGACCAGGCGCGACATCGTCGGCAGATCCATCCAATCGCTGTTCCAGGTCTCCTCGAGGAACGACCGGATGTCCTCGGCCTCGCCGAACAGCTCGAGCTCGACGTCGCGGAACAGCGCCACCACGGCGTCGAGGTCGTCCATCCGGACCGGCCGCGCGGTCAGATCCGCCGGCAGGCTCACCGGAGCTCCTTGTCGAACGTGTCGGTCACCACGACGGGTGTCATCCCGACCCGCTCGTAGACGCGCACCGCCCCGGTTCCGTTCTCGGCGTCGACCCAGAGCGTCACCTCGCGGGCGCCGCGACGGGCGATGTCGGCGAACGACCGGCGCAGGAGCGCGGTGCCGATCCCCCGTCCGCGCCAGGCCGGCCGCACCCCGAGCTCGCCGACCTGCGCGACGACCCCGCCGGTGACCTGGAGGAGGTAGCCGACGATCTCGTCGCCGTCGAGCGCGAGCCACCACTGCGCGGGGTCGTACGTGTCCAGAGGCATCCTGCTCGCCCGCCACCGCTCGAACGGCTCGGGGACGAACCCGAAGTGCTCGGCGAAGGACTCCTGAGCCGCGGCGTGCAATCCGCGGAGGTCGGGATGTTCCGCCAGCGTCGTCACCGTGATGCGATCGGGCGGCGTCGCATCGCTCTGGTCCGGCAGGTCACGATGCATCGTGAAGGTGGCGCGGACCGCTGCGAAGCCGCGCGTGGCGAGGAGCTCCCGGCGGCGCTCATCCTGCCGGGGCACGAACTGGCGAACCGCGGTCGCGCCCCGCTCGAGCGCGCGCCGCTCGACCCACTCCACGAGGGTCGCCTCGAGTTCCGGATCGACGACGCGGCGACGATGGTCCACGACGACCATCGAGCCGTCGGGCTCGTCCTCGCTCTCGTCGTGCGGGAACACGCCCGCGAACGCCACGGCCGACCCGTCGACCTCCGCCACCACGGCGTCCAGGGACGGCTCGAACCCGGGAGTGGCCCACAAGAACACCGTGATCTCGTCCCAGTCGGCGGTGACGCGACCGATCACCTCGAGCTCCGAGGCGCGCACCAGCGCCGCGATCGCGGACCGGTCGTTGGCCGACGCCGGCCGCAGATCGAGCGCCACCTACTCCCCGACGGCCTTCTTGCGCGCGGTGGGCTTCTTGGCGGTGGTCTTCTTCGCGGCCGGCTTCTTCGCCGTGCTCTTCTTCGCCGCGGGCTTCGCGGGCGCCGTCTCCTGCTTGGCGGCCGCGACGCTGGCCTTCAGGGCCTCCATCAGGTCGACGACCTTCGCGGTGGGCTCGGGCTCGACGACCTCGATCTCCTGGCCGTTCAGCTTCGCCTCGACGATCCGCAGCAGCGCCTCGCGGTAGTCGTCGCCGTACTCGGCGGGGTTCCACTCGGAGGAGAGCGACTCGATCAGCTGCCGCGCCATCTCGAGCTCCTGGTCGCGGACCTTGACGTCGACGTCGACCCCGCCGAAATCGGCCTCGCGGATCTCGTCCGGCCAGAACATCGTCTCCAGGACGAAGGCGTCGCCCTTGAACCGGAGCGCGGCCAGGTGCTCGCGGTCGCGGAAGCTGACCTTCGCGATCCCCACGCGGCCGTCCTCGGTCATCGCCTCGCGGAGGAGCGCGTAGGCCTTGGCGCCGGTCTCCTCGGGGATCAGGTAGTAGCTCTTCTTGAACATCACCGGATCGATCTGATCCAGGTCGACGAACTGCTGGATGTCGATCGCGCGGCTGGACTCGACCGGCACCGCGTCGAAGTCCTCGTCGGTGAGGATCACGTAGCGGTCCTTCTCGACCTCGTACCCCTTGACGATGTGTTCGAAACCGACCTCGTCGCCGTCCTTCTCACACACCCGCTTGTAGCGGATCCGGCCGCCGTCCTCGTCGTGCAACTGGTTGAACCGCAGCGTCTTCTCCTCGGTGGCCGGATAGACCGCGACCGGGATCGTCACCAGGCCGAAGGAGATGGCGCCCTTCCACATGGATCTCGGCATGATCGAGAACCCCCCCGGGACGCAGGCCGTCTGCCTGCAGGAACGTCAGTCTAGCCCGAACCACCGACAGGCCTCTCCCACGCGGTCTGCCACACTGACCACCCGGCTCGCCCGTGGGCCGGAACGATCTCGAGACAGGGGCGTTGCATGACGACGCGTCGGAGCCGCCGGTGGCTCGGCGGGACGGCCGCGCTGGCCGTGGCCCTCGTGGTGCTGAGCGCGATGCCCGGAACCGCGCAGCAGGCAAGGTCCGGCACAGCGACCGGGAGCTCGGGCGCGCGGACGCGCTCGGCCGCGGCCACGTACGACGCCCGCTCGGGCGTGTCGGCGCGGATGCGCGAGGCGGTGCGATCGGCCCGGCTGCTCGCCCAGGCGCCGCCGGCGCTCCGGCGGTTGCGGACCTCGCTCGGCACGCAGGGCGTCGTCGAGCTCGACCCGGTCACGGCGACCCCCCGGATCATCGCCAAACTGAACGGATTCCTCTCCGGTCCGCGAGCCGGGTCGGCCCGTGCGATCGCCATGCACTACGTCCGCACGCACGCCGCCGCGTTCGGTGTGACCGACCCGGCACTGCGCTCCCTGAGCTTCGTCCGCGACTACGTCTCGATCGACGGTACCCACCACGTCGCCTGGACCCAGCGGTACGCCGGCGTGCCGGTGTTCGGCAGCGGCCTGCAGGTCAACGTGACGAGGGACGGTCGCGTGATCAACGTCTTGGGGTCACCGGTCGGCGGCCTGGGCGCGGTCGGCACCGCCGCGACCGTGCCGGCGTCCCGCGCGATCGCCACGGCCGTCTCCGACGCGAAGCTCACCCACGTCACCGGCCTGCCGAGGGTCACCGAGGGCGGCGCGATCCGCCGCGGCGCCCCGACCGCGACCAAGGTCTTCTTCCCGCGGCCGGACGGCACGCACCTGGCGTGGCAGACCTACGTTTGGGGGGAGCAGGGCCTGTTCCTGAGCGTGATCGACGCGCGCTCCGGCGCGGTCCTGTACCGGCACTCCCTCACCGACGACGCGAACGGCCGCGTGTTCGAGAACTCTCCGGGCGCGCCGGCGGGCGGCGTCCAGCACACCGTGAACCTCACCCCGTACCTCTACGCGCGCAACCGGCTCTTCGGCCCCCGGGCCTGGGTGAGCACCGACGTGAACGACGACAACGTCGTGCAGACGTCCGAGGAGGTCCGGCCGAACGCACGAGGGAACTGGACCTTCCCGTTCGTACCGTTCACGAACACGGTCGACTCCGCGTGCCCGGCGAAGTACCCGTGCTCGTGGAACTCACGCCGGATGGGCGGCTTCTCCTGGAAGACCAACCGGCGCCAGAGCGCCACGCAGCTGTTCTGGTTCCTGAACCGCTACGCCCTGCACCTGCAGGCCGCGCCGATCGGCTTCACGCCGGCCGCGGGGAACTTCCAGCTCTTCAACCCGTCCGGGAAGGGCCTCGGGGGCGACCCGGTCCTGGGTCAGGCGCTCGACGGCGCGAACACGCTGAACCTCGGCCACGGGCTGATCGGATTGCCGGACTTCAACCACACCGACAACGCGAACATGAGCACGCCGCCCGACGGCTTCGCGCCCACGATGCAGATGTACCTGTGGAACGACCCGCTCACGAACATCGCGTTCGGGCCTCGAGCCGATCCGTTCATCCAGAGCAACGGCGCCGACGAGGCCGACATCGTCTTCCACGAGTACACCCACGGCCTCTCGAACCGGCTCGTGGTCGATGCGAACGGCGTCTCCACGCTCGGCAACCTCCAGGCCGGCGCGATGGGCGAGGCGTGGAGCGACTGGTACGCGATGGACTACCTCGTGAACCGGGGCCTGTTCAAGGACACCGCCGCGCCGGGCCAGCTCCTCGAAGGCACCTACGTCAGCGGCGGCAAGCGCCTGGTCCGGACCGAGGCGATCGACTGCCCCGTCGGCTCGGCCGCGCCGAGGTGCCGCGGCGCGAACGGGCTCGGCAAGGGCGGCTACACGTACGGCGACTTCGGCAAGATCTTCGGAACGCCCGAGGTGCACGCCGACGGCGAGATCTGGGGCCAGACGCTGTGGGACCTGCGGACCGTGCTGGGCTCGAAGATCACCGAGGGCTTGGTGACGCGGGCGATGGAGCTGTCCCCCGCGAACCCGTCGTTCCTGGACGAGCGAAACGCGATCCTGCAGGCCGACCAGGTCCTGCACGCGGGCGCGCACCGCACGACGATCTGGAAGACCTTCGCGCACCGCGGCATGGGCTACTTCGCCTCCGCGATCGACGGCGACGACACGCAGCCGGTCCAGGACTTCTCGATGCCGCCGTCGGGCTCGCCGAACGCGACCCTGTCCGGCACGGTCCGGGACTCCGAGACGCTCGACCCCATCGAGGGCGCCGTCGTCTCCTTCGGCGGGCACGACTCGGGGTTCGTCGGCGACCTGGTCGGCGTGACCGACGCGGCGGGCCACTACTCGATCCCGAGCATCTTCGCCCACGCGTATGCCGGCGTGAACGCGGCGGGCGCCGGCTACGACCGGGTGGTCGCGAGCCTCACGATCGTCCCGGGCGCGAACACGCGGGACTGGTCGCTCGACCGCGACTGGGCGGCCGCCGGAGGCGGCGCGACGATCGCGAGCTTCAACGGTCCCGACTACACGACGTTCGGGTGCGGACCGATCAACGCGATCGACCAGTCCCAGGGGATCGGGTGGGGCAGCACGACCGACACGAACGCCGGCGACGACACGGGCTCGGTGACGCCGAAACACCTCGTGATCGCGCTTCCCGCCACGGTCGACATCTCAGCGATCTCGGTCGACCCCGGCCCGACGTGCGGCGACGACGCGTCGGCAGCGACGCACGATTACACGGTCGAGGTCTCCGCGAACGGGACGACGTGGACCACCGCCGCGACCGGTTCGTTCTTCGCCGGCGACGTCGGCGTGATGAATCCGGTGACGCTCGGCGGAAGCACGACCGGCGTGAACTTCGTGCGCTTCACGATGTTGGACCCGATGGTGCCGATGACCGGGGACACCTGCGACGACGTGTCCAACTGCCCGGCCGGCACGGGCAGCGTGGCCGCTCGGTGCGGTCCGGCCGCCACCGACCCGGGCTTCTTCGATGGGTGTTCCTTCATGGACATGTCCGAGATCGAGGTCTACGGCACCCCGTCGTAGCGATCAGGCCGAGGGTGACGGCGCCGTCCGGCGACGCCGGCGCCTCCGGACCACCCAGACGATCACGGCGACCGCGACGAGACCGTAGAACGCTCCGTACCACCCCGACGGACGGCGTGGGACGGCCGCCGCGCCCGGCAGCGGGACCGATCCTCCCGGCGTGAACGCGTAGACGGTGCCGTCCACCGGGCTCGCGAGCAGGAGATCGCCGGCGATGGTCGCATGGTTGTTGAACCCCCCGATGGACTTCGGCGAGGACCACAGCGGCGCGCATGGGTCGGCCGTCCTCCCGCACGAGGCGTTGAAGACCCTGAACCCATCCCTCCCGGCGACGTAGAGCAG
>DATHCP010000052.1:0-8831 GCA_035490535.1 Actinomycetota bacterium | reverse complement strand
GTGTGGCCGTCGGGCCCGATCCCGAGGTGCAGCAGGTCGAACCGCTCCGGCAGCGACGCGGCGTAGGCGGCCGCGGCCGCCTCGGGGTCCTCGGCGGTCACGTCCATCGGGTGCCACGTCGCGGCCGCGGCCTCCGGCAGGAGCGCGGCGCGCAGGTGCGTGATCGAGCGGTCCGGGTCACCGTCGGGGGCGATCCGCTCGTCGACCTGGAACAGGTCGACCATCCCCCACGGCACGTCCATCGTCGAGAGCCGCTCGAACATCCGCCACGGGGTCGAGCCGCCCGAGGCCGCGAACGCGAACCGGGAGCCCGCCGCGGCGCGGGACCGAGCCGCCTTCGCGATCACCTCGGCGCCGCGGCGGGCGGTCGCCTCCGCGTCGTCGAAGACCTCGATCACCAGGCTCACGCCGGCTTCTCCACGTGCCCGCCGAACTGGTTCCGCATCGCGGACAGCACCCGATCGGCGAAGCCCGCCTGCCCCCGCGAGGAGAACCGCTCGAAGAGCGCGGCGGTCAGCACCTCGGCCGGCACGCCCTCCTCGATCGCGGCCATCGCGGTCCAGCGGCCCTCGCCGGAGTCCGAGACGCGTCCGGCGAAGCCCTCCAGGTCGGGCGACGCGCGCAGCGCCGCGGCGGTCAGATCGAGCAGCCACGACGCGACCACGCTCCCGCGGCGCCAGAGTTCGGCGACGGCCGGCACGTCGATCTCGTAGCGGTAGAAGGACGGATCGCCGAGCGGCGCGGTCTCCGCGTCGGCGGCGACCTCGGTCGCGCCGACGTTCGCGTGCTTCAGGATGTTCAGCCCCTCGGCGTAGGAGGCCATCAGGCCGTACTCGATCCCGTTGTGGACCATCTTCACGAAGTGCCCCGCCCCGGCCGGCCCGGCGCGCAGGTAGCCCCGCTCCTGCATCGCGGGCTCGCCGGTCGCCCCGGCGGTCCGCGGCGCGGCCTCGAGGCCCGGAGCGAGGGACCGGAAGATCGGCTCGAGCCGCTCCCATGCCGCGTCGTCGTCGCAGCCGATCATCAGGCAGAACCCGCGGTCCAGCCCGAACACGCCGCCGGAGGTTCCGCAGTCGAGGTAGGCGATCCCCCTGGCCGCCAGCTCGCGGGCCCGCCGGATGTCGTCGCGGTAGTAGGTGTTGCCGCCGTCGATCACCGCGTCGCCCGGCTCCAGGACCTCGGCCAGGCCCCGCACGGCCTCCTCGGTCGGGCCGCCCGCCGGCACCATCACCCAGACGTTCCGGGGCGGCTCGAGCGCCGCGGCCAGGGCCGCCAGCGAATCCGCGCCGGCCGCGCCCTCCGCCGCCAGGCCGGCCACCGCGTCCGGGTTCACGTCGAAGGCCGCGCAACGGTGTCCGTCGCGCAGCAGCCTTCGCACGATGTTCGATCCCATCCGGCCGAGGCCGACCATGCCGAGCTGCGTCGGTCGGTCCGTGGTCATCTCGTCTCCCCTCGTCTCGTTCCCGTCTCGTTCCGGCGCCGCGACCGTATCCTCGTTGCCGCGTCGTGTCAGCGGCGCCGGATCGGAGGGGCGATGGGCGACGTGCGGTCGGACGTGCTGGTGATCTTCGGGATCACCGGCGACCTGGCGCGTCGCAAGACGCTGACCGCCCTGTACCAGCTGGAGCGCCGGCGGCTGCTCGACGTTCCGATCGTGGGCATCGGCCGGACCGAGATGGACGACCAGGGGCTCCGCGACATGGCCCGCCAGGCGATCGCCGCCACCGTGACCGTGGACGAGGAGGTGTTCGAACGGCTGGCCGCGCGGTTGCACTACGTCACGGGCGACGTCGACAGCGCCGACACCTACGACATGATCCGTACGACGATCGGTGGCGCGCACCGGCCGCTCTATTACCTGGAGATCCCGCCGGAGCTGTTCCCGCGCGTCGTGACGCAGCTCGCCGACGCCGGCATGACGCACGACGCACGGATCGTGATCGAGAAGCCGTTCGGCACCGACCTCGCGTCGGCGCGTGCGCTGAACGCGGAGCTCCACGAGGTCCTGCGCGAGGACCAGATCTTCCGGATCGACCACTTCCTCGGCAAGGAGCCGGTCCAGGACATCGTCTACCTCCGGTTCGCGAACGCGATCTTCGAGCCCCTGTGGAACCGCGACCACATCAGCTCGGTGCAGATCACGATGGCCGAGGCCTTCGGCGTGGAGGACCGCGGCCGCTTCTACGACGCGGTCGGCTGCCTGCGCGACGTGGTCCAGAACCACCTGCTGGAGGTGCTGTCGCTGGTCGCGATGGAGCCGCCGGCGGGCGGCGTGGATCCGCTGGAAGACCGCCGGATCGACGTGTTCCGGGCGATGCCGGCCGCCGATCCCGCGCACTACATCCGCGGCCAGTACGAGGGCTACCGCGACGTCGAGGGGGTCCGCCCGGAATCCACGACCGAGACGTTCGTGGCGCTGAAGCTGCGGATCGACAACTGGCGCTGGGACGGCGTGCCGTTCTTCATCCGCGCGGGGAAGGCGCTCGCGGTCAACGGCACCGAGGTCGACATCCGCTTCCGCAAGCCTCCCGCGATCCGGCTGGGCGACGGGGTGCGCGCGCTACGCCATCACAACCACCTGAAGGTCCGGATCGGCGAGGACGCCGGCGCCAGCATCGGGCTGCTGCTGAAGAAGCCGGGCGAGCCGGCCACCCAATCGGTCCACCTCGACCTCGACTTCGATGAGCAGCTCGGCATGGCGCCGGGGCCGTACGAGCGTCTGCTGATGGACGCCCTGGCCGGGCGCTCGACCCTGTTCCCGCGCCAGGACGCGATCGAGGAGACGTGGCGGATCGTCGAGCCGCTCCTGGAGGACCCGCCGCCGGTGATGCCCTACGCGAAGGGCAGCTGGGGGCCCGACGAATGCAACGAGCTGGTCGAGGGCCACGGGGGATGGTTCGCGCCGGGCCAGTACTGAGGGATCAGCTCCGCAGCGACGCGCACCGCACGCACAGCACCGACCACGGCCGGGCGGCCAGCCGCTCCTCGGGGATCAACGCGCCGCAGCGATCGCAGAGCCCGTAGGTGCCGTCGTCGAGCTTCTCGAGCGCGCGCACCACGTCGCCGCGCATCGCGGCGAGTTGCTCGGCCGTGCCGACCTTCGCCAGACGCTCCACGGCCTCGGTCGTGCCGTCGCCCACACGTTTGCCGAAGGAGACCGCCGCCGGATCGCGCGGGACCGCGGTCAGCTCGGCGAGTTCCGCATCCAGGCCGTCGAGCCGCTCGCGCAGCACGCGGCGCACCTCGGCCGCGTCGACGCTCACCGTGGCGGCGCTCCGCGCCCCAGCAGGTCGATGTCGCCGCCGACCGACTCGAACGGCCCGGCCTCGGCGGCGAGCAGCGCGGTCGGGCTCGCCACGCCGCGACGCGCCTCGATCTCACGGAACACCTCGGTCGCGTAGTCGACGCAGAGCACCACGAGGTCCCCCGGCCGCGCCCGATCGAGCGCCACCCGGGTGGCGGCCATCTCGTCCTCGACGATCTCGGCGCTGCCGGCCCTCGCGCCGCCGGCCCGCGCCTCCGCGATCCCCTGCATGATCAGGCCCGCGGTCTCTCCCGGCCCGCGCCCCCGCGGATTGCGGTCCTCGCGCACGATGACGTCGTCGAAGTACCGCGCGGCCACGCGCCCGAGGTCGCGCATGTCCTCGTCGCGCCGGTCGCCGGCCGTGGCGACCACCGCCACGCGGAGGTTGGCCGCCCATGAGGCCTCGCCGGGACGGCCGCCGGTCGGCCGGTCCTGCACGATCCGCTCGACGAAATCCCCGAGCGTCTCCAGGCCGTGCGCGTTGTGGGCGTAGTCCACCACGACCGTCACCCCGTTCAGGTCGAACACGTTCAGCCGCCCCGGCGCCTGGTAGATCGACGTCGCGAACGAGCGCAGGCCCTGACGGATGTCGTGCAGGTGCGCGCCGGCGGCGTGCGCGGCGCCGGCGGCCGCCATCGCGTTCTGCACCATCATCCGGGCCTTCCCGTCGAACGTCGCCGGCAGCGTATGCACCCATGCGATCGGCATCGTCCGCCGGCCTTCGCGGATCACCATCAGCTCGCCGCGCTCGCCGGCCTCCAGCACCACGGCCTTCCGGCCGCGCCGGATCCAACGCTCGAGGAAGGCGTTCTCCGGCTCCATCGAGAACAGCAGGACGTTGCCGCCGCAGTGCCGGCGCATCTCGAACACGAGCGGGTCGTCGGCGTTCAGCACGGCCCAGCCGTTGCGTGGCACGGCCTCGACGACGACCTGCTTGACCGCGGCCAGCTGCTCGAGCGTTTCGATCTCGCGAAGGCCGAGGTGGTCCCCGGTGACGTTCAGGACGACGCCGACGTCGTTGCGTTCGTAGCCCAGGCCCTCCCGGAGGATCCCGCCGCGCGCCACCTCGAACACCGCGGTGTCGACCCGTGGGTTCTGCAGCACCATCTGCGCCGACTTCGGGCCGCTCGCGTCGACGCGCTTCACGAGCCGCTCGTCGATGTAGACGCCGTCGGTCGTCGTCATGCCGACCTGGTGGCCCATCCCACGCAGGATGTGCGCGATCATCCGCGTGGTCGTGGTCTTGCCGTTCGAGCCGGTGACGGCCACGATCGGGATCCGTGCCGGCGTGCCCGGCGGGAACAGCAGGTCGACCACGTACTTCGCGACGTACTGCGCCTCGCCCTCGGTTGGGTGCGTGTGCATGCGGAACCCGGGCGCCGCGTTCACCTCGACGATCGCGCCGCCGGTCTCGCGCACCGGCTCGGCGATGTCGGGTGCGATGAAGTCGATGCCGGCGACGTCGAGGCCGACGACCCGCGCGGCTTCCTCGGCGATCTCGACGTTGTCCTCGTGCGCGTCCCAGGTCCGGTCGATCGAGATGCCGCCGGTGGACATGTTGCCGGTCGCCGCGAGCTTCACGAGCGTGTCCTTGGGCGGCACGTCGTCCAACGCGAACCCCTGCGCCCGGACCAGCTCGATCGCGGCGTCGTCCACTTTGATCCGGGTCAGGACCTTCTCGTGCCCGATCCCACGGCGCGGATCGCGGTTCGTCCGCTCGACGAGCTCGGCCACGGTCCGCTTCCCGTCGCCGACCACATGGGCGGGCACCCGCTCGGCGATCGCGATCATCTTGCCGCCGATCACCAGCATCCGGTAGTCGGCGCCATCCACGAAGGTCTCGACCACGACCCCGCCGCGGCGGGACTCCTTCGCCGCGCGCCGGAAGCCGGTGCGGACGGCTCGCTCGGTCCGCAGGTCGAGCCCGACACCGCGGCCGTGGTTGCCGTCGAGCGGCTTCGTGACGACCGGGAAGCCGATCCGTCGGGCGGCCGCGACCGCCTCGTCGTCGGTGCGCACGACCTCGCTGCGCGGCACCGGCAGCCCGGCGGAGGCGAGCAGCCGGTTCGTCATCTTCTTGTCGGAGGCCAGGTCGACCGCGAGCGCGCTGGTCTTCGAGGTCATCGTCGCCCGGATCCGCTGCTGGTAGCGGCCCTGGCCGAGTTGCACGAGCGACTGCTCGTTCAGCCGGAGCCATGGGATGTCCCGGGAGACCGCCTCGTCGACGATCGCCTGCGTGCTGGGCCCGAACTGCCGCCGCTCGGCCAGCAGGATCAGCGACTCGAGCTCCGCGTCGAAGTCGAACCCGTCCTCGCGCACGACCAGGTGGTTCACGAGCCGGACCGCGAGCGCGCCGGCGGCCAGGCCCACCTGCTCCTCGGCGTAGCCGTAGATCACGTTGTAGACGCCCGGCTGCCCCGCGCCGCGCGTCTTCCCGCGCGAGATGTGCGCGCCGGACTCGCGCTGCAGCTCGAGCGCGACGTGCTCGGCCACGTGGCCCAGCCACGTCCCCTCCCGCAGCCGCTCCCCGAAGCCGCCGGCGCGCCCCAGCGAGCAGCTGTGCTCGGCGACGCCCGGCAGGAGCTTCAGCAGCCGGTCGTTGAAGCCGGGGATCGTGTTCGACGGCCAGTGCTCGAGCGAGCCGAGGTCGACCACCATGCGGATGCACGGGTCGTAGGACCAGTAGTTGGGGCCGCGGAAGACCTGGGTCTGGACGATCCGCAGGTCAGGCGCGCGCTTCGGCTTGCCGGCGGGGCCGCCCTTCTTCGTCCGCTCGCGGTCCGCCTTCGTCCTGGTCGCCGAGGACGCGCGGGAGGCCACCTACTCGGACGCCTCCCGCTCGGTCAGGCGGGATCCGGGGCCCGCGAGCAGCTCGCGCCGGCGCAGGTCGAAGCCGTACCCCGACGGGAGCGAATGCAGGACCGCGCCCGAGACCATGAGCGGTTTATACCCCTTCCCCCGGTACGCGTCGGTCGTGACGTGCCGGCCGTCCACGATCGTGACCGCGCCCTTCCCGATCACCTCGAGGGTCCGGTCGGCGAACACGATCGCGCACGTGTCCTCGTCCACGCCGACCCCGAACAGCGAGGGCGACTGCGCGACCAGGGCGAGCAGGCGCCCGATCCGGCCCCGCTGCTCGAAGTGCTGGTCGATCACCAGGCCGTGCAGGATCCCCAGGCCGGCGGAGAGCTGGACCATGCGGTTCTTCGGCGTGGGGCCGGTGCTCCCGAACGCCACCATGTGGGAGGCCATCGCGGAGGCGCCGGCCGAGGTCCCGGCCAGCACGGCGCCGCGGTCGTGCGCGTTCGCGAGGGCGTCGGCCAGCCGGGTTCCGGCCACCACCTGGGTCAGGCGGGACTGGTTGCCCCCGGTCAGGAAGACGCCGGTCGCCGGCGCCAGCACGCGCGCGACCTCCGGTTCGTCGGCCGCCGAGCGCTCCTCCGGCCGCAGCCCCTCGACCGAGCCGATGCCCATCCCGAGGAAGAGCTCGCGGTAGACCTCGGTCGCCCGATCGCCGAGCGAGGACGCCGTGGAGATCACGACGACGTGCCCCTCGGCGCCGCCGGCGTAGCGGACGAAGCGCGACAGCAGGACCTTCTCGCGGACCTTGTCCTCCGCGCCGCCGATCACCATCACCGGACCGGCGGCGGCGTCGAACGACGCGACGGTTCCGGAGGGGGCGCGGTCGGCCATCCGCAGAGTGTAGACGTCGCGTCGCGGCCGCCCGCGGAGCCTCAGGCGTCGAGCGTCAGCTCGTTGTGCTCAGCGGCGTCGACCGTGCCGACGATCCCCGCCTGCACGAACAGATCGAGCCCGTCGAGATGGACGACCTCGTCGCCCGGCTCGGCCGCGTCGACCAGTTCCGTTCGCAAGCGGCCGCCGACCCGAAGCAGCCGAACGTGCGCGGAGGGATCGAACCGGCGCGCCGCCGACTGCGATGCGAGCAACGCCTCCCGGGCGCGGTCGGTGAGCCGGAGCACGGCGGCCATGCTACTGCGCGTCCCGTCGGCCCCGCGCGCTAGCCTTGCGCGCCGTGGCCACCCGGATCCCATGAGCGCCGAGCCGATCGAGCTGCGGCTGCGCGGCCCCGGCGGCGAGCCGGTCGATCTGTGGCGTACGCTGATCTCCCACGGGTTCTCGGACCTTCCGCCGCTGGCGATCGATCTGCGGCGGCGCACGCTCGACGTGACGCTCCGGCTGCCGCGCGGCGCCCCGCGCCGGCTACGGATCTCGGCCGGTCGCCGGGGCACGGCGCGGGTCGAGCCCGTGGGCGGGCGCGCCCTCACCGGGGCACAGCGGGCGTCGGCGGCGGCCGGCGCCGCACACGTCCTGCGGTTGGATCAAGATCTGTCGGCCTTCTACGCGTTGGCGGCCGAGGACCCCGAGCTGTCCTGGGTGACGGCGGGCGCCGGGCGGATGCTGCGCTCCCCCACCGTGTGGGAGGACGTCGTCAAGACGGTCTGCACGACGAACTGCACCTGGGCGCTCACCACCACGATGGTCCGCGCCCTCGTCCGGGAGCTCGGCGAGCCCGTCGCCGGAGGTTCCGATCCGCTGACGAACGCCTTCCCCACCCCGGAGGCCATGGCGGCCCGCGACGAGGCCTACTACCGATCGGTCGTCCGCGCCGGCTACCGGGCGCCGAACCTCGTGCGCCTGGCCGGGCTGGTCGCCGGCGGCGAGGTCGAGCTGGAGCCACTGGCCGCCGCGACCCGCGAGGAGCTCCCCGACGACGAGGTCGAGCGCCGGCTCCTGGCGCTCCCGGGGGTCGGCCCGTACGCGGCGGCGCACGTGATGATGACCCTCGGGCGGAACTCCCGGCTGATCCTGGACTCCTGGACGCGCCCGACCTACGCCCGCCTCCGCGGGAGGCGGAAGGCCCCCGCCGACGCGACGATCGAGCGCCGCTTCCACCGCTACGGGCCGGACGCCGGCCTCGCGTTCTGGTTGTTCGTGACCCGCGACTGGGACGAGGACCCGGGCTGAGGTTCCCCCGCGGGAAGGGTTGCCCCGGACCCCACCCGAGGCCATACTGCCCGGGGCCCTGCCCATCCCGACGGCCGCCGGGCGGCCGGCTCGGGACGACGATCGGAGGGTTCGCGATGAAGGAGTGTCGATGGCGCCGACGCCTCGCGCCCTCGCACGCCGTGGCCGGCGGTTCCTGGGGTACTGGCGTGCCGAACGGCGCACGCTCACCCAGGGCTTCGTCGCGTTGTTCCTGTCTTCCGGAGGAGACCTCCTCGCCGGGCTCGCGCTGGCCTTCATGGCCCACGAGCTCGGCACGCTCCTCGGCCTGACCGTCCTGATCCCGGCCGCGATCGGGATGCGGGGCAACATCTTCGGTGCGCTCGGCTCGCGACTGGGCACCGGACTGAACTCCGGGGAGTTCCGCCCGGCGTGGCAGCGCTCGGGGTTCCTGCGGCAGAACGTGATGGGCTCGGTGTACCTGACGCTCGCGACGTGCCTGTTCCTGGCGTTCGCCGCCCACGCGATCGCCGCGGCGTTCTCGACCGGGCCGATCATCTCG
>DATHCP010000051.1:0-15883 GCA_035490535.1 Actinomycetota bacterium | reverse complement strand
CACGCTGATGGGCCTGGACTCCGACGATCCGCGCTCGGAGGGCGAGGTCGGCCGGTGCGGCGTCGCGACGGACTCGATCGACGACGTGGAGATCCTCTTCGAGGGGATCCCGCTCGACGAGGTCAGCGTCTCGATGACGATCAACGGGCCGGCGCCGTGGCTGTTCGCGTGCTACCTCGTCGCGGCCGAGCGGCAAGGCGTCGCCTGGGAGCGCCTGGAGGGGACGCTGCAGACCGACATCTTCAAGGAGTACTCCGCGCAGAAGGAGTGGCTGTTCCCGCCGCGGCCCCACCTGCGGCTGATCGGCGACCTGCTGGCGTTCTGCGCCGCGCGCGTGCCGAAGTACCACCCGCTCAGCGTCAGCGGTTATCACATCCGCGAGGCGGGCTCGACGGCCGCCCAGGAGCTCGCGTTCACGCTCGCCGACGGGTTCGCGTACGTGGAGCTCGGCCTGCGGCGCGGTCTGGAGATCGGGTCGTTCGCGCCGCAGCTCTCGTTCTTCTTCGATGCGCACATCGACGTCTTCGAGGAGATCGCCAAGTTCCGGGCGGCGCGCCGGATCTGGGCGCGGTGGCTCCGGGACCGCTACGGCGCGACGGATCCCCTCGCCCAGCGCCTGCGGTTCCACACCCAGACCGCCGGCGTCTCCCTGACCGCCCAGCAGCCGATGAACAACGTGATCCGCACGGCGATCGAGGCCCTGGCGGCGGTCCTCGGCGGAACCCAATCCCTGCACACGAACGCCCTCGACGAGGTCCTCGCGCTCCCGACCGAGCGCGCGGCCACGCTGGCGCTGAGGACCCAGCAGGTGATCGCCTACGAGAGCGGCGTGGCCGACGTCGTCGATCCGCTCGGGGGCTCCTACCTGATCGAGTCCCTCACCGACCGGATCGAGGAGCTGGCCGAGGAGCTCTTCGCCCATCTGGACGAGCTCGGCCGCGGCTCGATGCTCGAGGGGGTCCTGCGTGCGGTCGAGGACGGATGGTTCGTCCAGGAGATCGCCGCCGCGGCGTTCGAAGAACAGCGGCGTTTCGAGGCCGGCGACCTGGTGCAGGTCGGGGTGAACGCCTTCGTCGAAGCCGGCGACCAGCCACTCGAGATCCTGGAGATCCCGATGGCGACCGAGGTCGCCCAGCGCGAGGCGGTCGCCTCCACCCGGAGCGCGCGAGATCCCGCCGAGGCGGCCTCCGCGCTCGAGGGCCTGGCCGCCGCCGCCCGCGATCCCGACGCCGACCTGATGGGGCCGCTGATCGACACCGCCCGCGCGCGATGCACGGAGGGGGAGGTCACCGAGGCGCTCCAGGCGGTCTTCGGCCCCTGGCGCGAGACGCCGCGCTTCTGAAACGCCCCGCCCGTTGACGCATACGGACCCGCTGGGTACGGTGAGCCGAGGGCTTATCGCAAGGATTTGCACCTGCAATCGCACGCCGCGAAGGGGGAGGGCGGCCCATGCACATACCCGACGGGTACCTGAGTCCGCAGACGTGCGGGTTCTTCGCCGTGGTGATGGTGCCGATCTGGTACAAGGCCTCGCGCGCGGTCGGCAAGATCGTGAAGAGCCGCTACGTGCCGCTGCTGGCGATCGGCGCCTCCTTCAGCTTCCTGATCATGATGTTCAACGTCCCGGTACCGGACGGGACGACGGCGCACGCGGTGGGCGCCACGATCATCGCGATCATCCTCGGGCCCTGGGCGGCCGTGATCGCGGTCAGCATCGCGCTGATCATCCAGGCGCTGTTCTTCGGCGACGGCGGCGTGCTGGCGATCGCCGTGAACTGCTTCAACATGGCCTTCGTCCTGCCGTTCGTCGGCTACTACGTCTATCGAGCGATCGCCGGCAACGTTCCTCTGACGTCGGGTCGCCGGGCCCTGGCCGGCGGTATCGGCGGCTACGTCGGGATCAATGCCGCGGCGCTCTGCACGGCGATCGAGCTCGGGATCCAGCCCGACCTGTTCCACACGGCCGCCGGCGTCCCGCTCTACTCGCCGTTCCATCTGGCCCAGACGATCCCCGCGATGTTGTTCGCACACCTCACGGTGGCCGGCTTCGCGGAGTTCGCCGCGACGGCCGGGATCATCGCGTACCTGCAGCGCGCGAACGTCCCGATCCTGAAGATCAACCACGTCAACGTGCCGGTCAGCGACGAGGAGCTCGCGAAGAAGCGTCTCGGATGGCGGTGGGCGCTGATCGGCCTCGCGGTGATGGTCGTCCTGACCCCGCTCGGATTGCTCGCCCCCGGAGGCGCGTTCGGCGAGGACGCCCCGAAGGACCTCGATCTCTCGAAGTACCACCTGTCGGCCGTGCCGACCGGCCTGGAGAAGTTCAGCAGCTTCTGGAGCCACGCGGTCCTCGGCGGCTACGGCTTCCACAGCGGCGACCATCCGGTGATCGGCTACCTGATCTCGGCGTTCGTCGGCATCCTGTTCATCAGCGTGTTCCTCGTGGGCTTCATCTTCCTGGTGCGCCTGATCATGGGTCGCCGCGGGTTCCACGATGACGACGAGGAGGAGACCGAGGGCGCCGGCGCCAAGCCGCCCGTCACCGCATGAGCGACGTGACCGTTCGCGCGGAGGAGGTTCCCACCCCGCAATGGCTCGTCACGGGCGAGCTGGCGCTGTGCCCCTGTGGCTGCATCGGGAAGCGGAAGAAGGGGAGCTTCGTCGAGAAGACCCTGTCGGGGGCGGTCGGGGTGATGCGCAACGCGATGTTCGGCGAGGACGTCGCGCAGCAGCACGGGTTCCTGCAGCGGGTGGACCCGCGGGTCAAGATCGTCGCGTTCCTCGGGCTCCTGATCGTGACGGCCTTCGTCCGGAACATCCCGACCCTCGTGGTGCTCTACGCCGCGACCGTGGTGCTGGCGATCGTCTCCGCGTTGCCCGTCGGGTTCTTCGTCAAGCGGGTGTGGCTGTTCATCCCGATCTTCACCGGCATCATCGTGATCCCGGCGATGTTCAGCTTCATCACCCCCGGCACGATCGTGCTGCCGCTGTGGCACTGGAACGGGAGCCCGGTCGGCATCACGGAGCAGGGGTTGACGAGCGCCGGGCTCCTGGTGATGCGGGTGGCCACCTCGGTCTCGCTCGTCGTCCTGCTGACCCTGACGACCCCGTGGACCAAGCTCCTGGCCGGGCTGCGGGCCCTGGCCGTGCCCCGGATCTTCATCCTGATCATCGGCATGGCGTACCGCTACATCTTCTTGTTGCTCAACTCGGTGACGGACATGTACACGTCGCGCAAGGCGCGGACCGTCGGCAACCAGCGCAACGATTACAAGGAGGGCCAGCGCGTGGTCGGCGCCACGGCGGGCGCGCTGTTCGGCAAGGCGCACGCGCTGTCGGAGGAGGTCCACATGGCGATGGTCTCGCGCGGGTACGCGGGCGACGCGAAGTCGTATGCGGCCTTCACCGTCGGGGCGATCGACGTGCTGTTCGTCGTCGGCTGCGTGGTCGCGGCCGCCCTCGTGCTCGGCGGGGATCGGCTCCTTGGCGTTTGACGGGGTCGACTCCGGCGCGGTTGCGCATCCGCTCGGCGAGGACGCCTCCTCGACGTCCGAGCTCGCCCCAGGGGACCCGCTGTTCGTGGTCGAGGGGCTCCGGTACGCCTACCTGGAGCGCTTCCCCGCCCTCGACGACGTCGACCTCGAGGTCCGCAAGGGCGAGAAGGTGGCCCTGCTGGGGGCGAACGGCTGCGGCAAGTCGACGCTGCTGAAGATCCTCGACGGCCTGCTCTTCCCCGACGCCGGCACGTTCACGGCGTTCGGCGAGCAGGTGACCGAGGACAACCTCGAGGACGAGCAGTTCGCGATGGGGTTCCGCTCACGTGTCGGGTTCATCTTCCAGAACTCCGACGCCCAGGTCTTCTCCCCGACCGTGCGGGAGGAGATCGCCTTCGGGCCGCTGCAGATGGGATGGCCCCGCGAGAAGATCGACCGTCGGATCGGGGATGTCCTGCGGATGCTCGAGATCGAGCCGCTCGCGGAGCGCGCGCCGTTCCAGCTCTCGGGCGGCGAGAAGAAGCGCGTCGCGATCGCCTCGGTGCTCGTGATGAACCCCGAGGTGCTGCTGTTCGACGAGCCGACGGCCGCGCTCGATCCCCGCACGCAGGCCTGGCTGGTCGAGCTGATCATCGAGCTGAACCGCGCCGGCAAGACGATCGTGATGGCCACGCACGACCTGGACATCCTCGACGCGGTCGCCGACCGCTGCGTCGTGTTCTCCGAGGATCACCGTGTCGCCGCCGAGGGCTCGCCGGCCACGCTCCTGCACGACCGGGAGCTCTTGCTGCGCGTGAACCTGATCCACGACCACACGCACGTCCACCGGCTGGGCAACGTCGAGGAGGCGCACGAGCACGAGCACGACGCCGCGCACCACGCGTCGCAGCACGTCTGAGGGCCGGCTCAGCCGGCCAGGGCGGCGCAGTCCTCGCAGAGCCCGGTGATCGCGAAGTGCGTGAGGTCCGCCTCGAACCCGTGGTGGGTGCGGATCAGCCGGGAGAGCTTGCCGGTTTCGGCGATCGAGAGCGCGTCATCGCGGCCGCAGCGTCCGCACGTGAGGTGGACGTGCTGGGCCTCCTCGGCTTTGTGATACTCGGCGCCGGACTCCAGATGCGAGTGCTGGAGCAGCCCGATCTCCTCGAGCAGCGTGAGCGTCCGATACACGGTGGAGGCGTTCACGCCGGGCATCTCGCCCTGGACCTTCCGGGCGATCTGGGCGGGGGAGATGTGGCCCTGCGTCCGCATCACCTCGGAGACGATCGCGCGGCGCTGCGGCGTCATCCGGAGCCCGCGGTCGCGGAGGCGGTCCAGGACCTCTTCGTAGTCGATCGTCGCCACCACGCCGGGCATCGTACATGGTCTTGCAGGTGCAACGCAAAGCCTTGCAGGTGCCGTGCTTCCCGGGCGCTAGCCTGGGGTCATGACGGTGATGGTGACGGGCGCCGGTGGGGTCGTCGGCCGAGCGGTGGTCAAGGCCCTGCTTGCCCGCGACGAGGTGCGGGCGACCGTCCGGCGTCCCGTCGCCGCCGAGTACCTGCGGCAGCTCGGGGCGAAGGTCGCCGTTCGGGAGGTCGACCGCCCTGACGCGCTCGCCGAGCTCCTGCCGCGGTGCCACACCCTGGTCCACCTGATCGGCGGGCCGAACCAGCCTGACGCGGATGCGCTGTTCGCCGCGAACCACGGCTCGGTGTTGACCGCGCTCGCGGCCGCCCGGGAGGCCGGGACGGAGCGCTTCGTCTTCCTGTCCGTGCCGGGCGCCGACCCCGGGGCCACCCAGCCGTTCCTGCGGGCGAAGGGGCTGGCGGAGGAGGCGATCTCCGGCTCGGGGCTGTCGTACGTGATCGTGCGCGCGACGCACGTGTACGGCCTGGGCGGCCTGTGGTTCACCGCCGGGGTCGAGGGAGCGCTGGCGGAGCCGCCGTTCGTCTGCGGCGACGGCCGGCAGGAGATCGCGCCGGTGTTCGCCGACGACGTCGGTGCGGTCGTGGCCGCGATCGACGACGCGGCGTCGGTGGCCTCGGGCTCCTGGGGCCTCGAGGGGCCCGACGCCCTGACCGCCGACGGCTTCGCGCGGCTGCTGCGCGACGACGACCTCCCGATCGCCCACGCGGACGGCCAGGCCGCGGCCGAACTGCTCTCGCGCACGCTCGGGATCCACGTCGACGCCGTGGCCGCGTCGTGGTTCGGGCTGCCGAGCCGCGCCGACGCGCCGGACGCGGCCGAGGCCTTCGGGGTGCGCACGACGCCGCTGCTGGACGGCCTGCGGATCACGCTCGCGGCCGCCGCAGACCTGGACACCGGGTAGGCTCGCCCGCGATGGGCGAGTTCGTCCGCTCCGAGGTCGACGACGGCGTCGCGGTGATCCGCCTGGACCGCCCACCGGCCAACGCGATCGACCTGCAGGTCGGCATCGAGCTCCAGGAAGCGATCCGCGGGGCGGAGGAGGCCGACGAGGTCGGGGCGCTCGTCGTGTGGGGCGGTCCGAAGATCTTCGCTGCCGGCGCGGACGTCCGCGCGATGGCGACGTGGAGCGGCGAGGAGGTTCGCCCGAGCGTCGACGCCCTGGGGGATGCGTGCGACCTGCTGGAGCGGATCCCGAAGGTGTCGATCGCCGCGGTGCGCGGCTATGCCCTCGGCGGCGGGCTCGAACTCGCGCTCGGCTGCGACCTCCGCTACCTGGGCGAGGGCGCCGTGGTGGGGCAGCCCGAGATCCGCTTGGGTGTGATCCCCGGCGCGGGCGGGACGCAGCGCCTCAATCAGCTGATCGGGCCCGGCTTGACCCGCCGGCTGGTCTACGGCGGCGAGCAGCTGGACGCGCACGCGGCCCAGCGGCTCGGCATCGCCGAGCGGGTCCTGCCGGACGAGGAGGTCCTCGCCGCCGCGATCGCCGACGCCCGAGCGTTCGCCCGGGGCCCTCGGCAGGCGCTCACGGCAGCCAAACGGGCGATCCGGGCCGCGATCGACTCGCCCGGCCCGGATGGGATCCGGCGGGAGCGCGAGCTGTTCCTCGACCTGTTCGGCACCCCCGATCAGCGCGAGGGGATGCGTGCCTTCCTGGAGAAACGGGAGCCCCGGTTCGGCGGCTGACGTCACGCCGCACCACCCGCACGGAATGAACCGCCCGGACCCTCGGTTCGAAGACGGTACGAGGGACCCATCGTGCCCGCGGGGCCCCGGGAAGGGATGTGACGGCATGACGGACGACAGATTCAAAGGGGCGGCCGTCCGGAGCCTGCCCCGAGCGAATCGGACGTATTCCAGCGGGAGGGTGTGCGCCCAGCCGGGATGCGAGACGAAGCTGTCGATGTACAACAAGTGGCAGTACTGCTGGCAGCACGAACCGGTTCACGCGTACATCCCGCGCGGCAAGCGCAGGTCCAAGAAGCGCGCTGCCTAGATCGAGGTCGGCGACCCGAGGCCCTTCCGTCGCGGAAGGGCTTCGTCGCGTCCGGGGGACGCCGGAGGACCGACCGGGGGACCCGGAGGTCGCCGTTGGGGGAGAGGCGGGTCAAGGAGGGGGCCACGGCTGCCGATGCGTTGGGGGACCGCTCCCCCCGATGCGGCCGGGTTCCGAATGGCGAACGAGACGACCGAACCTCCCGCGATGCGGATGGGCGGATGCCCCTACTGCGAGCGCACCGTGCTCGTGTACGAGGATCCCCCGCGCTGCCCCCTGTGTGCCTGTCCGCTCGACGCCTCGACGATGAAGCCCTTCGCGTTCCCCACGGAGCGACCGGCGGAAGCCGGATCCGACTAGTCCGGACGGGTCATCCGGCCAGCACCGCGTCCCGCCACGGCCGGACCGAGCTCACCACCGCGATCGACTCGGCACGCCCCAGCTCGCCGATCGTGACCGACCGTTCGGCGAGCCGGCCCTCCTCGAGCAGGGCCGCACGCTCGCAGCCGGGCAGGAGGCCCGCTCCGAGTGGCGGGGTGACCCAGCGGCCGTCCAGCAGCACCGCGAGGTTCGCGATCGTGGTCTCGGTCACCTGGTCGGCGGTGTTCACGAGCACCACGTCGTCGGCGTCGGGGAACCGGGCCGCCGCGGTCTCGTACCGCTCACGGGCCGTCGTCTTGTGGAACAGCGACGCGTCGGCCGGATCGACCGGATGCGCGCGATCCACCGCCAGGCGGACCGGCTCGGCCCCGGCCGCGACCGGAGCCGAGCCGGTCTCGACCCGTCCGCGGGCATCGAGCAACAAGCGGATCCGCGAGGGCTTCGTAGGGAACCGTCCGGCCTCGCGGCCGAGCGCTTCGATCACCGCCGCGTCGTTCCAGGCGAACCCGAAGTACGCGGCCGAGTCGCGCATCCGCGCGAGGTGCCGGTCCAGCCGGCGGAACCCGGAACCGGGCTCGTGCAGGATCGTCTCGAGCAGGCGGAACGGGGACCGTGCTGCAGTGAGCACCCGAGCCTTCGCGACGACCTCGTCGTACTCGGCGGCGGCGGCGGAGTCCCAGGTGATGCCGCCGCCCACGCCGTATCCCGCCAGGCCGGAGTCGGCCCGTTGGACGACCGTGCGGATCGCGACGTTGAAGCGCGCGCGCGGACCGGTCATGCCGGACGGCGCCACGAAGCCGACGGCGCCGCAGTAGACGCCGCGGGGGGCGTCCTCCAGGTCGGCGATGATCGCCATCGTGGCCACCTTCGGTGCGCCGGTGACGCTGCCCGAGGGGAACAGCGCCCGGAAGATCTCCGGCAGGCCCGTTCCAGGTGCGAGGTCTGCCGCCACGGTCGAGGTCAGTTGCCAGACCGTGTCGTAGCGCTCGGCGTCGAACACGTCGGCCCACGTCACCGAGCCCCTCCGCGCGATCCGCCCCACGTCGTTGCGGAGCAGATCCACGATCATCGCGTTCTCGGCGCGATCCTTCGCCGAGCCCAAGAGCCGCTCGCGCTGCTCGAGGTCCTCTGCGAGCCATCGGCCTCGCGGCGCCGTCCCCTTCATCGGCCGGGTCGTCAGCCGATCGCCGTCGATCCGGAAGAACAGCTCGGGGGAGGCAGACGCCACCCGGAACGTGCCGAGATCGAGGTAGGCGGCGTAGCGCCCGTGTTGCGCGAAGCACAGGTCGCGGTACAGCCCGCGCGGATCGCCTCCGATCGAGGCGTCCAGCCGCAGCGTGTAGTTCACCTGGTAGGTGTCGCCGGCGGCGATGTGGTCGTGGATCCGAGCGATCGCCGCGTCGTAGACGGTGCGCCCGACCGACGGCACCCATGCCGAGGGGTCGGCGAGCGCGTCGGTGGGCGGCGAAGGCAACGTGGTCTCCTGCCGGCCCTCGAACATCCCGAACCACGCAAGCGGGAGCCCTTCGAAGGGATCGCCGGTATCCCGTGTGCGGACCCGGAGCGCGGGATCGAGCCCGGGCGCCGCCTCGTACGCGACGACGCCGGCGACCCAGAGGCCGCGCGCCGCCGCGGCCTCCGCCCCCGCGAGCACCCCCGGCACCTCCTGCGGGCGCGTCGCCTCGAGCACGCCGACCGGCGCGACGAGCCGGAAGCTCGGCTCGGCGCCGGTCAGGTCGTCGAAGCGGGCCTCGATCATGCGGCACACGATACGGGCAGGCCTTCCGGTGCACCCGCCGACCGCCGCGGTAGCCTCGATGCATGCCCTCCGTGCTGGTCGCGATGTCGGGCGGGGTCGACTCGTCGGTCGCCGCGTGCCTGCTCCAGGAGCAGGGGTACGAGGTCCTGGGCTCGCATCTGTCGCTGGTGCATCTCGAGGGCGTCGAGCACGGGTGCTGCGGCCCGGCGGCGCGCGCCGACGCCGCCGAGGTCGCGCGGATCGCCGGCTTCCCGTTCGAGATCTGCGACCTGACCGAGGAGTTCGACCGGAGCGTGATCGAGGACTTCGTTCGCGAGCACGCCGAGGGACGGACGCCGAACCCGTGCGCGCGCTGCAACGGCCAGATCAAGTTCGGCGCCTTCCTGCGCCGGGCGGACGCGCTCGGGATCGGCCTGGTCGCGACCGGCCATTACGTCCGGACGGCGCGCGACGCGGGCGGTGTCCGCCTGCTGCGCGGCGCCGATCGCGGGAAGGACCAGAGCTACATGCTCCACATGCTGGGCCAGCGCGAGCTCGCGCGATCGCGGTTCCCGGTGGGGGACCTGTCCAAGGCGCGGACCCGGGAGCTCGCCGCGCGGTTCGGGCTGCCGGTGGCGACGAAGCCCGATTCGCAAGAGCTGTGCTTCGCGCCGGCGGGCGACGCCGGCGGGTTCCTGCGCACGCGCGCGCCGGCGCTCGTCCGCAAGGGCGGCACCGTGGAAGATCCAGCCGGCCGGGTCCTGGCCGGGCACGATGGAACGTTCGCGTTCACGGTCGGGCAGCGCCGGGGGCTCGGCGTCGCCACGGGGGCCCCCGCGTACGTGCTGGCCCTCGATCCGGCGGCGAACCGGGTCGTGGTGGGCCCGGGTGAGCTCCTCGCGAAGGGCGGCCTACTTGCCGACCGCGTGTCGTGGATCGCCGGCGCGCCGCCCGCGGAGGGGCCGTTCGAAGCCGACGTCCGGATCCGCTATCGAGGCGAGGACGTCCCGGCCGTGGTGACGCCGGACGGAACCCGGATGTCGGTCGCGTTCCGGGCTCCCCAGCGGGCGGTGGCGCCCGGTCAGAGCGCGGTGGTCTACCGCGGCGACGAGCTGCTCGGTGGCGGCCGGATCGTCGCCGCGACACGCTGACGCGGACGGCGGGGCCGTCGGCGACCCTGGGTATGCTCGCGGGGTGAGGCTGCTTCGCCGCCGTCCCCGCACGTTCGAGATCCAGGTCCAGGACCTCGTCCTGCACATCACGGCGCCCGACGACCTGGCCGAGGAGTCGCGCGCCTCGGCGCTGTCGTTCTGGGAGCAGCTCCAGTCCTACGGCCTGCGGCACGCCGACTTCGGCACGTCGAAGCGGCCGCTCGACAGGGTGGCAGCCGACGCTCCCGAGATCGTGAAGGAAGTCGTGTCGGCGGCGAACGCGGCCGGCGTCGGCCCGATGTTCTCTTTCCGCGGGGCGGTCGTCGACGCGGTGGGGCGCTTCCTGAGCGACCAGGCGCACGAGGTCACGGTCGCCTGTGACGGGGATTACTACATCAAGGCGAAGAAGCGGATGAAGGTCGCGGTGCGCCGGCGCGGCGCCGATCCGCTGACGGTCGCGATCGGCGGATCGAACCGTGGCGTGGGCGTCTCGACCACGCTCGGGCGCGGCCGCGGCGGGCAGGGCCCCGACGGCCTGGCCGTGATCGCGCAGACCTGCATGCTGGCCGACGCCGCCGCGGCCGGGGTCCAGGCCTGCCTGCCCAAGCCGGACGGCTTCGGCATGGCGCTGCACTACCTGCAGCGCGTGCCGGGCGTCCGCGGCGGTGTGGTGGTGATGGGGGACCGGATCGGTGTGGCCGGCGCGGTGGAGATCGCGGGATGACGGTCGACGCCGACGAGCGGGCGCGCGCGGAGGCGAAGCTCCGCGTCGAGGAGCTGCGCAACCAGATCGACCGGCACAGCTACCTGTACCACGTGAAGGACGCGCCCGAGGTGGCCGACGCGGAGTACGACCTCCTGGTGCGCGAGCTGGTCGCGCTCGAGGATCGGTTCCCGGAGCTGATCACGTCCGACTCGCCGACCCAGCGCGTGGGCGCCGCCCCGGCCGACCTCTTCGCGCCGGTGCCGCACCGCGCACCGATGCTGTCACTCGACAACGCGTTCTCGTTCGAGGAGCTCGACGCGTGGGCGGCACGCGTCCGTAAGATCGTCGACGACGAGGCCCGGTTCGCGTGCGAGCTGAAGATCGACGGCGTCGCGTGCGCACTCACGTACGAACGTGGATCGTTGGTCCAGGCGGCCACCCGCGGCGATGGCCGGATCGGCGAAGACATCACCGCGAACGTCCGGACCGTGCGCGGCGTGCCCGCGCGGCTGCTGATCGACGACCCGCCCGAGGTGATCGAGGTCCGCGGCGAGATGTACCTGCCGGTGCGGGCCTTCGAGGCGCTGAACGAGCAGCTGACCGCCGCCGAGCTGCGGCCGTTCGCGAACCCGCGCAACGCGGCGGCGGGGTCGCTCCGGCAGAAGGACCCGAAGGTCACCGCCTCGCGGCCGCTGCGGCTGTGGGTGCACTCGTTCGGGGCGGCCGACGGGATGACGTTCGATTCGCACCTCGGCTTCCTGGACTGGGCGGCGAAGGCAGGGCTCCCGGTCCCGCCCACCACGGAGCAACGCGGGTCGATCGACGGGGTGAAGGACTTCCTGCGGCACTGGGAGGAGCACCGGCACTCGGTCGACTGGGAGATCGACGGAACCGTGATCAAGGTCGACCAGACCGAGCTGCAGGGGCGGCTCGGCACCACGTCGCACGCGCCGCGCTGGGCGATCGCCTACAAGTTCCCGCCCGAGGAACGCACCACGCTGCTGCGCTCGATCGACGTGCACACCGGGCGCACCGGCAAGGTCACCCCGTTCGCGGTGCTCGAGCCGGTGTTCGTGGGCGGGGTCACGATCACGTACGCCACACTGCACAACGAGGACGAGGTCCACCGCAAGGACGTCCGGCCCCGCGACACGGTGATCGTGCGGCGCGCCGGCGACGTGATCCCGGAGATCGTCGGTCCCGTCGTGGCGAAACGGAAGAAGGGCGCACGCCGCTGGAAGATGCCGGCAACGTGCAACGCGTGCGGGACGACGCTGGTCCGTCGTGAAGGTGAGGCGGACTGGCGCTGCCCGAACCGCCGGGGCTGCCCTTCGCAGGGGATCGAGTGGCTGTTCCACTTCGCGGGTCGCGGCGCGATGGACATCGAGGGCCTCGGCTACATGACCGTGATGCGCCTGCTCGAGAAGGGCCTGATCGAGGATCCCGCGGACATCTATTCGCTGGATGCCGAGGACCTGCTGCAGCTGCCCGGCTTCAAGGACAAGGCGATCGCGAACGTCCTGGGCTCGATCGAGGGCTCGAAGGACCGGCCGCTGCCCCGGCTGCTGATGGGGCTCAACATCCGCCACGTCGGCGGCCACGCGGCGCAGCTGCTGACCGATGCGTTCGGGTCGATCGACGCGATCGCGGTCGCCACCGAGGACGAGATCGACGCGGTGCCCGGCATCGGCCCGGAGATCGCGGCCACGGTCCGCGAGTGGTTCGACGAGGACGACAACCGCACGCTGATCGAGAAACTCCGCGCCGCGGGGGTCCGCCTCGCCGACGAGCCCCGTGCCGAGCCCACGGGCCCCACGCCGCTCGAGGGCCTGTCGGTGGTGCTGACGGGCGGCCTCGGATCGATGAGCCGAGACGAGGCCGCGGCCGCCGCCGAGGCCGCCGGCGCCCGCGTCACCTCCAGCGTTTCGGGCAAGACCGCGTTCGTCGTGGCGGGGGAGAACCCCGGCACGAAGCTCGCGAAGGCGGAACAGCTCGGCGTCGAGGTAATCGACGAGGCCGAGTTCCTGCGGCGGCTCGGGCGTTCGTAGCACCGCGGGGCAACCGCCGATATCCTCCCGCGGATGCAGCGCAGCGCGGTTCCTCGATCGACGGGCGAGCTGGCGCCGTGGCTCCAGGCCGCGCTCGGCGCCTCGGCGGTGCTGGGCATCCTCAACGGGATCGACGGCTTCCTCCGGATGCGACATGGGACGTTCGTCGTCACGTTCGATCCGAACGGCGGGGTGCGGTCGTCGTCCTTCGACGGGACGATGTTCGGTGCCCGCTCGGGGGTGGCCGGCGTCGCGGGGCTCCTCTCGATCGTGACGATCGTCCTGTGGCTGATCTGGCAGCACCGGGCCACCTCGAACCTCTGGGCGTGGGGTCGCCCGAACCTCCGGATCTCTCCGGGCTGGGCGGTCGCCTGGTGGTTCATCCCGTTCGCGAACCTCGTGATGCCGTTCCGTGCGGTCCGGGAGCTCGACCGGCGATCGCCCGGTCCGGGCGCGCCCTTCCCGGGTGGACCGTTGCTGGGTGCGTGGTGGGCGACCTACCTGCTCGGGACCTACACGGCGGGGATCGCCGCCGTCGTGGCGGTGCTGCGCGGCGTCTGGGCGTCGTTCGACGTGATCGGCGCCGACGAGGGACCGCGGACGGTCGACCTGAGCGCGTCGTTCCACGCGATCGCGCCGTGGACGCTGGTCGGCGCCGTGCTGACCGCGATCGCGGCGGTCCTGGCGATCCTCGTGGTCCGGCGGATCGAGGCGAGCCAGACGGGGGCCGCGGCGGCGGCCCCGGTGCCGCCGAGACCCGACGTCCGAGCCGTCTAGACTGCGCCGATGCCGGTCGAGATCGACATCGCCCACGTCGCGCGTCTGGCTCGGATCGACCTGACCCCGGAGGAGGCGACCACGCTCCGCGCGCAGCTCGGCGTGATCCTCGAGCACGCCGCGCGCGTGCGGGAGGTCGCCACGGAGGACCTGCCGCCGACCGCCTCACCGGTGCCGCGCGTCAACGTGCTGCGTGAGGACGAGCCGGAGCCGTCGCTGCCGGTCGAGGAGGCGCTCCGGAACGCGCCGGACCGCGAGGGCGACCGCTTCAAGGTGCCGCGGATCACGGAGACCTCGTGAGCGAGCTCTGCGACCAGGACGGCGCGACGCTGTCGGCCAAGCTCACCGCCGGCGAGGTGTCGGCGGTGGAGATCGTCCGGTCCTCCCTCGAGCGGATCGAGCGCGTGGACCCCCAGCTCCACGCGTTCCTGACGCCGACGCCGCAGCTCGCGATCGAGCGCGCCGAGGAGCTCGACGTCTACCGGAGCTCCGGCGCGCCGCTGTCGCCCGTCGCCGGGATCCCCACCGCGCTGAAGGACGTGCTGGCCACGAACGGGATCCGCACGACGTGCGGCTCGAAGATCCTCGAGCACTACGTGCCGCCGTACGACGGCACGGCGTGGACCCGCCTGTCGGGCGATGGCGCGGTGCTGGTCGGCAAGACGAACTGCGACGAGTTCGCGATGGGCTCCTCGAACGAGAACTCGGCCTACGGGCCGGTCCACAACCCATGGGACCTGTCGAGGGTGCCCGGCGGATCCAGCGGTGGCAGCGCGGCCGCGGTGGCCGCCGGTGCCGCGGTGTGGGCGCTCGGGACCGACACCGGCGGTAGCGTGCGGCAGCCCGCGTCGCTCTGTGGCGTGGTCGGGCTGAAGCCGACCTACGGGCGGATCAGCCGCTACGGGCTGATCGCGTTCGCGTCCTCGCTGGACACGGTCGGAACCTTCACCCGGACCGTTCGCGACGCCGCGACGTTGCTGTCGGTCCTCGGCGGCAACGATCCACGCGACGCCACGAGCCTCGAGGGCGACGCCGAGGATTACACCCAGGGACTCGAGGACGGCGTGGCCGGGTTGCGGGTGGGGGTCGTGGCCGAGGCGTTCGGCGAGGGGGTCGAGCCGGGGGTCGCCGGCGCGGTGCGCGCCGCGGTGGATCGGCTGGAAGGGCTCGGCGCATCGGTCGGGGAGGCGCACCTGCCGCACGCCGACTACGCGCTGTCGGCGTACTACCTGATCGCGCCGAGCGAGGCCTCCTCGAACCTCGCGCGCTACGACGGTGTTCGCTATGGCTTCCGCGCGCCCGGTGAGCACGCCGACAGCGTGGCGATGATGAGCGCCACCCGCGGGGCCGGGTTCGGCGCCGAGGTGAAGCGCCGGATCATGCTGGGGACGTACGCGTTGTCGGCCGGCTACTACGAGGCCTATTACGGGCAAGCCCAGAAGGTGCGGACGCTGATCATCCGCGACTACGCGGCAGCGTTCGAGGGCTTCGACGTGCTGGTGTCGCCGACCTCGCCGACGACCGCGTTCGCGATCGGCGCGAAGGCCGACGATCCGATGGCGATGTACCTGAACGACATCTTCACGATCCCGGCGAACCTGGCGGGGGTGCCGGCGATCAGCGTGCCGTGCGGGATCGACGACGCCGGCTTGCCGATCGGGCTCCAGCTGACCGCGCCGGTCCGCGACGAGCGGACGCTGCTGCGTGCGGCCTCAGCCTTCGAAGCCGACCTCGGGCTGCAGTTCCGTCCGCCCCTGCTGGCGGCCTGAGTCGACGCGGCCCCTGCCGCCGGCGGAGACGATCAGCGCCACGCTCGACAGCACGATCGCCGCGGCCAGCAGGACGCGCAGCGGCAGCGGCTCGTGCAGCACGACCGCACCCAGGAACACCGCCACGATCGGGTTCACGTAGGCGTAGGTCCCCACCAGCGACGTGCGGACGTTCCGCAGCAGCCAAAGGTAGACGCTGAAGCCCACGAATGACCCGGCCAGGATCAGCCACAGGAGCCCCAGCCACGAGCTCCGCTCCACCTGGCTCACCGAGAAGCGCGCGAACTGCCCGGTCCCGATCGCGACCGCGAGGATCACCCCGGCTCCGGCCAGCTGCTGCATCCCGCTACCGAGCAGCGGGTCCTTCGGCAGCGGGGCGTTCCGCGCGTACAGGGAGCCGATCGCCCACGCGAGCGAGG
>DATHCP010000050.1:0-19307 GCA_035490535.1 Actinomycetota bacterium | reverse complement strand
GACGGCCGTCCGGCCGGGACCGACGGGTTCCGCAAGCGCGTGCTCTACGTCGGAACGGAGGTCCTCGGCGAGGAGCTGATCGGGCGCGCCGTCGACCAGCCCGACATCGACGATCCGCGCCTGCTCCGCGAGCTGGATCGGGTGCACCGCGCGGTGGCGGACCTCCGCGACCCGCTGGCGGCCGAGTCGACGTTCGCGTTGGCGACGGAGCGGCTCCGCCGACACCTGGGCGCCGCCCCGGCGGACCCCGACATCGCCGCGGAGGACCTGATCGCGTCCCACCTCCGCGACCTGCTGGATGCCCATCGCTTCGAGCCCATGACGCTGGCCGAGGCGGGCCGGATCCTGCACGTCTCCCCCGCGCACCTCGTCCGCTGCTTCACGCGGACGTTCGGCATCGCGCCGCATCGCTACGTCGTGGGCCGCAGGATCGAGGCGGCGCGCCACCGCTTGCTCGGTGGCGAGCCGATCGCACAGGTCGCGACCGGCGTCGGCTTCCACGACCAAGCGCACCTGACGCGCCACTTCAAGCGGCACGTCGGCACGACGCCGGCCCGCTACGCGTCCAGTGCCGCCTGAGGCCTGAACGGCCCGCCGGCACGAGGCCTTCCAGCCCCCAACGATCGAGCTCCGCGCTGCCAGGGTTGCCTCGGAGGTGGTCTGCGATGCTCCGCGCCTCGAGATCCGTGATCGGGTCGCTGGCCGCTGCGGCGATCGCACTGGGAGCGGTCGGTTGCACGGCGGAGGGTGCCGACCGGACGCCCTTGCAGCACGTCGTGATCCACACCGATATGGGGGCGGACGATCTGATCGCGCTGATGTACCTGCTGTCCGAACCGCGCGTCGTGGTCGATGCCGTGATCGTGGCGGGCGACGGTCTCACCCATCGCGATCCCGGGGTGGCCAACGCTCGGGCGATCGTTTCGGCGATGCGTGCGGGCGAGATCCCCGTGGCGGGTGGATCGACCGAGCCGTCCTCGGGACGGCGCGCCTTCCCGTCGCGCTGGCGCGCGAGCGCCGACCACCTCTACGGCCTGCAACTTCCGCTTGCATCGCCCGGCACGTCCGGCGACGGCGTCGCGACGTTGATCCGCGCGGTCCTGGCCGCGCCGGCGGCCGTCACGTTGGTCGAGCTCGCACCCCTGACCGACCTGGCCACGGCGTTGGCCGCCGCGCCGTCGATCGACGACCTGCTGGCGCGCGTGGTGGTGATGGGTGGCGCTCTTCGTGTCCCCGGGAACGTCGCGTCCCACCCGGACACCGAATGGAACTTCTACGTCGACCCCGGCGCGGCGCGCGCTGTGGCCGCCTCGGGGGTACCGATCGTGCTGGTCCCGCTCGACGCGACGAACGCGGTGCCGCTGACCACCTACTTCCTGGCGGGCCTGCGTCAGCACCTGAACACGACGGGCGTGGACCGTGTGTACCAACTGCTGAAGATGAACGGGTATCTGCTCGGCGGTTCGTACCTCTGGGATCCGCTCGCCGCGGCGCTCGCCGTCGATCCGTCGACGGCGACGCTCCGAACCGTCCCGCTCCGCATCGACCCGTCGTCGGGACGAACATCGATCGGAGCGGGGACCGAGGTCCAGGTCGCGACCGACGTCGATGGCGCCGCGGTCCAGTCGCGATTGGTCGCCGGGCTGAGCGGCGACGCGTCGGCACGGATCCGGCCTCCGGGGAGCGAGCTGACGGCGACGGCGCACCGCTCCTCGTTCTCGCTGGGCGCGGCCGACCCGGTCCGCGCCGGTGCGGTCGCGGTCGATCTCCGGAACGAGCGCCCCGAGGACGTCGTGGTGTTCGTCCTTCGGCTGCACCGTGGCCGAACCTGGTCGGATGTCGCCGACCTCGTCCGTCGCGGCGTGACCGCGCCGCCCTCGTGGCTCACAGTCGCCGCGACCGTCACGGCGGCGGCCCGCACCGACTGGCTCTGGACGATCGAGCTCCCGGCGGGCGACTACGCGGTGGTTGGTGCCGCGCAGTCGCGGCCACCCGTGCCCGAACCGGTCGGCCCGCTCCACGTCGACCCCCGCACCTGATCCACCCGAAGGTCAGACGCTGGTGATCGGCTGCGAACGCTCCGCTTCCGGAACCTCCAGGCGCCGCGCGCGCCGTGGCCCGGTCGCCAGGATCCAGATCCCGGTGGGGATCAGCACCAGGCACAGCCACTGCGCGGCCGTCAGGCCGAGCACGCGATCGTCGTAGGCGCGCAAGAAATCGGTGCCGAACCGCGCGATCCCGTACCAGAGACAGAACAGGCCGATCGCCGCACCCGGCGGGAACGGCGGCCGGTGTCGCAGCATCCAGGAGAGGATCGCGGTCAGCGCAACCAGATGCAGGAACTCGTAGAGCGCGGTGTTGTGGTACGTGACGCCGACGACCAGCGGTCCCTCGCGCGTCACCCCGCCCAGGTAGCGCACGCCGAGGAAGAAGCTCGTCGGATGCCCGAGATGCTCGCCGACCGAATAGCACCCGATCCGCCCGAGCATGATCCCGGCCGACAGGCCGAGCGCGATCGCGTCGGCCGCGGCCCAGCGCAGCCTCGGCGACCACCGGCGGACCCACGGGATCGCGACCGCGACCGCCAGGATGAACCCGCCGGTGAACGTGAGCCCGCCCTGCCAGACCGCCACCACGTCCATCACCGAGTGGATCTCGCTCGGATGCGCCAGGACCCACGCGATCCGCGAGCCGACGATGCCGGCCAGCACGATCCAGCCGCCCAGCCGGTAGATCTCGTCGCGGTCGATCCCGCGGGCGTCGGCGGCGCGGGCCGCGAGCCAGGTCCCCACCAGGAAGCCGAGAGCCACGAACACGCCGAACGTGTGCAGGTGCACCGGCCCCAGGTCGATCGTGGGGAACGTCCGGTACGGGATCGACGCCAGCATCACGCCAGCGTACCCAGGGCGGGTGCGAACGCCGCCTCAGCGGCGCAGACGGAGCACGCGCTCGCGGTGGCGCTCCTCCAGCAGTCGGCGCTCGCGCGCCTGGAGCAGGTCCGTCTCGACCAGGAAGCCGACGAGCAGGTCCGGCTCGCCTCGCTCGACGACCGGAAGCGCATGGACCCGGTGCGCCACGATCCGGTCGGCGGCGATCCGCAAGGTCTCGTCCGGATAGGCCACCGGCCCGCGGCCGTCCAGCAAGGTCTCGATGTTCCGCTCGGGCTCGCCGCGTGCGAGCGCGTCCAGGAGGTCCCCCCAGCGCAGCACGCCGGTCAGGCGGCCGTCGGGCGCCACGACCGGCAACGACCGGTCCCGGTCGCGCCAGATCGACGGCTCGAAGGATGCGAACACGTGCGCCACCGACGACCCCGTTCCGGCGCCGGCGACGTCGGTGGCCATCACGTCGCGAACGAAGAGCGCCTCGAGCGGCTCGACCGCGTACTCGCGGACCACGTGGAACCCCCGCCGGGCGACCTTCTCGGTGAGGATCGAGCGCGGCAGCGTCAGCACGCTGACGAGGTGCGCCGTCACGGCCACCAGCAGCAGCGGCAGCAACAGGTTCACGTCGTGGGTGAGCTCGATCGCGAAGATCACGGCGGTGAGCGGCGAGCGCATCACGCCGGCCATCACCGCCGCCATGCCCAGGACGGCCCACGTGCTCTCGGTGCCGCCCGGAAGGATCGGCGAGGCGAGGCCGCCGAGCGCCGCCCCCATCATCAGGATCGGCGCGAGGATCCCGCCGCTCGTGCCGGAACCGAGCGCGACCGCCCAGATCACGAGCTTCACGATCAGGACCGAGGCCAGGGTCGCCATGGCGAGCTTGCCGGCGAGCGTCGCTCCGATCGTGTCGTACCCGACGCCGAGGGCCCTCGGCTGCAGGAGCCCGCCGATCCCCACGACCAGGCCGCCGAGCACCGGCCACCAGGACCAGTGGATCGGCAGGAGCCCGAACGCGTCCTCCGCGCCGTAGACCGCCCTCGTCAGGACCCACGCGGCGCCGCCGCACGCCACGCCCAGCCCGAGGGCGCCGAGCAGGGGCGCGAATCCGTCGAGCGAGGCGTTCGGCACCGGGAACAGCGGCGCCGGCGGGATCCACCCGTGCTGCGCGAACGCGACGCGGATCGCGGCGGCCACGACGCTCGCGGTCGCCACCACCACCAGCGAGCGCGGCTTCCATTCGAACAGGAGGAGTTCCACCGCCAGCGCCACCGCCGCGACCGGCGTGCCGAAGACCGCGCTCATCCCCGCGGCGGCGCCGGCGACCAGGAGCGTCCGGCGCTCGATCGCGCTGAGGTGGAAGAACTGGGCGAGGACCGAGCCGAGCGCGCCGCCGGTCAGGATGATCGGGCCCTCCGCGCCGAACGGGCCGCCCGTGCCGATACTGATCGCGCTCGAGATCGGCTTGAGGATCGTCAGCCGCGGCTCGACCTTGCTGCCGCCGACCAGGATCGTCTCCATCGCTTCGGGGATCCCGTGGCCGCGGATCCGCTCGGAGCCGAACCGCGCCATCAGCCCCACGATCAGGCCGCCCACCATCGGGATCACGATCGCCACGGCGCCGAGCGTGTTCAGGGCCGGCGACGTAAGCGTGATCGAGATCCGCTGGTAGTAGGCGAGGTTCGTGATGACGGCGATCAGGTCCAGCAGGACCAGCGCCACGAGCGACGCGAGGATCCCGATCACGACCGCGGCCGGCAGCAGCCAGAGGACCTGCGTCGTGGTGGTGAAGTCCCCAAGCTCGCGCTCGACCGGGCCTTGGCGCAGGTCGGGACCGAGGACGTCGTCCTCGGGGAGGTCGTCGGTGTGCGGTGGGTGTCCGTCGTCCATCGTCGCTCCTGGCAATCCTATCGTGTCACGATGTATTATCGTCGCGGATGCGCGACGACCTGAGCGACGAGGACTACACGCGGCTGCTGCGGTCACGCGACGGCCTGCGCCGGTTCCTCCGGTGGAGCGAGCGCGAGGCCGAAAGAGCCGGGATCACACCGGCCCAACACCAGCTGTTGCTGGTCGTCCGCGCCCACGGCGCTCCCCCGACGATCGGCGAGGTCGCCGAGCACCTGCTGCTGCGCCACCACAGCGCCGTCGAGCTGGTCGATCGCGCCGAGGCGGCCGGGTTGGTTCGCCGGCGCCCGGATCGCCATGACCTCCGGACCGTCCGTCTCGAGCTCACCGCGCGAGGCGCCCGAACGCTGGCATCGCTTTCGGCGCTGCACCTCGAGGAGCTCACGCGCCTCGGCGGTCACCTCGGCCGCCTGTGGGCGGGGCTGGGCGCGCCGTCATGAGACGATGCGCTCGCGGCCTTCCTGCCCCCGGCTGAACCGTCCGTGGAGCTCGTCCTCCGGGTGGCGGACGCTCCGAGCCTGTCCCGTCGCGAAGTCGCCCTCGTGATCGGGGTCGGGCCGGTCTGGGCGTCGCTCCTGCCCCCGTGCGAACCGCGGGTGGATCGCCGCACGGCGAGGATCCACGATCCGCTCCATACCCCGGCTGTAGCGGGGCCGAACCTCGTCGACCATCTCGCACCTCCTGGTCGATCGTTGAGCATCTCTATCGTAGCACGATATTTCTAGGCCGCTCAGCCGCCGATGCGCGGAAGCCACCGGTGCCCAGGGTGCACCAGCGCCAGCGCCGAGGCGAGCCACGCTCGTTGCGCGGGCGTCAGTAGCGGCAACGTCCGCTGGAAGTCGGTCTCGTCCTTCGGCCGGTCGTGCTTCGCCTTGAACAGGAGCACGACCTCGGGGATCAGGAACGGGATCCCGTCGGAAGCCCGCGCGATCACGTCGCGGTACGACATCCGGATCCGTTCGTCGCGACGGCAGATCCACGTGTCGCCGTCGTGCGGCTCGCGGAAGACGTCGAGGTGGTAGACCCCGGTCGCGGGATCCATGACCCATGTCTGCTGCATCACCGTGAAGGCGTCGTGGTCGAGCGGCCATCGATGCCCCGATCCGACCACCCAGAACTCGAACCCGGCCAGCGCCGTGTGGATCTCGTCGAACCGCCCGATGGGCACCGCGATCTCCAGATCCTCGTGCTCGCGACTCGTCGAGCCGGCGAAGAGGTCGAGCGCCCAGCCGGCCGCGACCGCCCACGGTGCGGTGACGTCGCGCAGTCGCTCCGCCACTTCCGACGGCGTCCACGGGTCCCAGGGAGGATCGTCGCCGACGACCTCGCCGCCGGGTGGCAGTTCCTCCTCGTTCGTCACGTCAGAGTTGCCTTGGACGAAGGGCCGGATCGACGTCCGAGATGCAGCTGGCTCCACCACCCGGCAACCGTAGTCCGACGCAAGGAGCGCAGGGTGCTGCCTACCCCGGCGCCAGCCGCATGTACATCGCGAGCACGTCGACCTCGCGGAACCCGATCCGGCGGTACACCGAGACGCCCATCGGGCTCGACTGCAGGTATGCGAACGTCGCCCCGGCCTCGAACGCGCGCGCCGTCACCCACCCCGTGAGCGCACCGCCGTAGCCCCTCCCGCGATCGCCTTCGGGCGTCGCAACCCCGTAGATCCCGACGTCGTCGCCGATCCGCATCGTCTGCGCGGTGCTGACCGGCCGCGCTCGGACGCGCGCCACCGCCGTGGTGAGACCGTCGGTCTCGCTCACCGGCGGTCCGTAGAGGGCCCCGATCAGCCCGTCGGGAACACCGAAGCCGCCCTCGGCCGTCCGGCGCGCCTGGTCGAGGCCGGCGGGGTCGTCCACGAGCGACGGCTCGAGACCCTCCGCGTCCACGGCCCGAAGCTCGGCGGGCGTCGTCACCATCAACGGGGTCCGGTCGGCGACCGCGAACCCGCGTTCTGGAACGGCGGCCTCGAAGGCCGCGCTCCGGCCCTCTCGGACGATCACCGGCGCGGGCAGGCCCTCGGCCTCCAGGGAGGCGACGGCCTCGAGGACGCCCTCGACGGACGCGTCGCCGAGGAGCCACACGCCGTTCAGGATGGGTACGGGGCACGTGGGCGATCGGGTCGCGGCGATCCCGCCGGCTTCGGTCCACGTGCCGCCGGGGAGCACGTCGTGGAACGTGCGCATCGCGTCGAGCAGCGCCCGCCACCCACGTTCCGCATCGAGGTGTTCGCTCATCACCCGCCCTCGCGGGGCGGACGCGGCCGCGCCACGCCGGTCTCCTCGAGCGGTCCGAGCTTGGCGAGGGCGTCGTAGGCGGCGTACTTGTACGTCTCGGTCAGCGAGGGGTAGTTGAAGACCATCTCGATGAAGGTCTCGACCGTGCCGTGCAGCGTCATCACGGCGTGGCCGACGTGCACCAGCTCGGAGGCGCGCTCGCCCACGCAGTGGCAACCGACCAGCCGTCGCGACGCGCGGTCGAACACGAGCTTCGTCATGCCCTCGCGGTCGCCGATGATCGCGCCGCGCGCGTTCTCGCGGAACACGGCGCGCCCGATCACCACGTCGAGCCCGCGCGCGGCCGCGTCCTGCTCGGACAGGCCGACACAGCTCACCTCCGGGATCGTGTAGACGCCGAACGGCAGCAGCTCCGCGACCTCCAGCTTGTAGTCGAACCCGAACGCGCGACAGATGGCGACCCGCGCCTGCTCCATCGACGTCGACGCGAGCGCCGGCGAGCCGATCACGTCGCCGGCGGCGTAGACCGACGGCACGGTGGTCGCGAACGACTCGTCGACGACGATCCGTCCGCGGTCGTCGGTCGCCACGCCGAGCTCCTCGAGCCCCAGGCCGGCGGTGTTGCCGACGCGGCCCGCCGTGACCAGGACCTTCTCGGCCGCGACCCGGGCGCCCGAGGGCATCGCGCACACCAGCGCGTCGCCGCTGCGCACGACCGTCTCCGCGCGCTCGCCGAGGTGGAACACCACGCCCAGGTCGCGCATCCCGGCCGTCATCCGTTCCACGATCTCGCCGTCGAGCTGCGGCAGGAGCGGCTCGCGGCGTTCGATCAGGTGCACCTCGGTCCCGAGCGCGGCGAACATCGAGGCGTACTCGCAGCCGACCACGCCCCCGCCGAGCACCGCGAGCGACGCGGGCCGCCGGTCGATCTCCAGGATCGTGTCGGAATCGTGGACGTCGGGATCGCCGAACGGGATCCCCGGCGGCCGGAAGGGACTCGAGCCGGTCACGAGGAGGATCACGTCGGCGCTCAGGCGGCGGCGAGCGCCCGCGTCGTTCGCCACCTCCACCGTGGACGCGTCGAGCAATCGCGCCTCGCCGTGCATGAGCTCCACGCCGTGGCGCTCGAGGTTGTGTAGCATCCGGTCGGTCTCGAGCTCGCGCACCGTGTTCTTCCGGGCGATCAGCTTCGCGACCTCCAGATCCGGCGCCACCTCCACCGAGACGCCGTACAGATCACGCTGGCGGTAGCCCGAGAGGAACAGCGCCGCCTCGCGGAGGGTCTTCGAGGGGAGGGTGCCGGTGTGGACCGTGGCGCCGCCGGGCTCCAGGCGCCGCTCCACCACCGCGACCCGCTTGCCGAAATACGCAGCCTGCGCGGCACCGCGCTCGCCGGCCGCCCCGCCGCCCACGACGACCAGGTCGAAGCGCTCGGGCTCCCCGTCGAACGGCATGGCGGACGTCATCGCCACTCGACGGTCACGATCTCCATCGGCTCCGACGTCCCACGGAGGGTCACCTCTCGCTGCTCGCCCACCGGGAACCTGCTCCCGGTGGCCGTCGCCACGCTCGACAGGATCTGATCCCCGTCGGCGAGCGCCGCGATCCGGGCCGCCTCGTGGACGCCCTTGCCCGAGAAGTTCTTCCCGACCTGCGTCGCGCCCGATGCGTGCACCCCGATGCGCACCTTGGGCGCGAAGCCGTTCGCGCGACGGTGTTCGGCGAGGCGGCGCTGGATCGCGACCGCGCAGCCCAGAGCGTCGTCGGGCGAGTCGAACCCCACGAAGAACCCGTCGCCGGTCGAAACGACCTCCTCGCCGCGGTGCTCGGCGAAGAGCGACCGAAGCGTCTCGTCGTGCCAGCGCAGCACGCCCTGCCAGGCCTCGTCGCCCAGGACCTCGACGAGGTTCGTGGAACTCTCGATGTCGGTGAACATGAACGTCTTCTCGACGCGGCGGGGTGCCTCCTTGCCACGGAGCTGCCACGGCAGCAGCTCCTCGACCTCCTCGACGGTGATCGCGCCGGTGGGGCAGGCGAGCGCTGCCTCGCGCAGCTGCTCCTCCGCCACGCTGCCGGCGTCGACGACGTCGGACTTCAGCAGATCGCCCGCGTGCCAGTCGAACGCGGTCGGCGCGATCGTGATGCACGACCCCGCGCCCACGCAGCGATGGCGGTCGACCCGCGCCCGCAGGGTGCTGGCGCGGCCTTCACGATCGCTCACACGACCTCCTGACGGAACGCGAAGGCGGTCGCCTCGGCGCGGGAGGACGCGCCGATCGTTGCGAACAGCTCGCCCAGGCGGCGGACGACCTCGTCCTCGTCGATCCCGAGGTCGCCGGCGATCTCGGCGTTCGTACGGCCCCGGACGAGGCTCCGCAGGAGCGATCGGTCCGCCTCGTCGACCGCACCGGGGCCGTCCCCGTCCGCGGCCGACCCGGGGAGGACGTCGCTGGCGCCGATCAGCTCGGTCACCTGACGCCCCAGCGGTCCCCGGAACCAGCGCACGCGGATCGACTCGTCGAGGGTGCGCTGCGCCACCATCGCGGCCACGTAGCCGACGTACCCGAGGACCGCCTCGGCCTCCGGGGCACCGACCGCGCGCAGCACGCGAGCGAGCGGAAGCAGGGTCGACAGGTGGGGATCCTCCTGCTTCGCCTCGTTCAGGCGGGCGAACGCCGACCGAGCATGCTCGGCGGCGCGCTCCTGGTCCCCGCGGGCGAGCGTCACCGTCGCGAGCGCGGCGTCCGCCTGCGCCGGCCACGGGGGATGACCGGACAGGTGCGGCGACAACGCGAGCACCTCGTTCGCGGACCCCTCGGCCAGTTCGAGGAGCTCCACATCGCCACGCTCCGAACCCAGTTCCGCGGAGTTGCCGGCGAGCTCCGCGAGCGCTCCGCACCGCGAGGCCGGCCTCCCGTCCTCGGCCCCGAGCGCGACCGCGCGTTCCAGATGCCCCCGCATCCCTTCCGTGTCGCCCCGCGCGGCGGCCGCCAGGCCGCGCCACGTCTCCATCCGCCGGGCGCGCAACGGGGTCGGGTTCGCGGAGGCGACCGCGGCCGCTCGGTCGAGCCACGATGCCACCGCCTCATGCTCGCCGAGGTCGAGATACGCCATCGCGGTGCCGCCGGCCGCCAGGAACGACAACGCGGGATCGCCGATCCCGCTCGCCTCCCGGAAGGCCTCCTCGCCGCGGGACACCGCCAGGTCGGGGATCACCTTGCCTCGGGCGAACACGTGCACCCCGTACAGCATCTGGGCCTCGGCCGTGGCACGGTCGCTCGCCGTGGTCAGCGCCGTCATGCGGGAGGTCAGCCGCCGGATCTCCTCGATGTGCCGGCCCGCACCGGCGCCGAAGTGGATGTCGGCGGCCCAGGTGAGGTACCCCATCGCGATCACCGTCGACATCGCGCCACGGCGATCGCCGACCCGCTCGAAGAGCTCCAACGCCTCCTCCATCGCGTCGCGGGCCTCGAGGTAGCGGGACACGATCGGGAGGTCGGACAGGATGTCCATCAACGCCTCACCCTGGGCGGCGCGCATCAGGATCGGCAGATGCTCCCCCCTCTCGGCCAGGTTGATGAACCAGTCGCGGATCCAACCGAGCGCGATCACGCCCAGCTCGCGCAGGACGAGCGCCGTGCTCGCGTCGTCGCCCACGTCTCGCGCGATCGCGAGCGCACGCCGGTAGGCGGCCTCCGCGCCCTCCAGATCCACCTCCCGAGCCGCGGGGGTGTACGTCTCGCCGGCCGAGCTCCGAAGCAGGTCCTGGCCGAGCTCGATGCACGCGGCGAGCTCGCCCTCGCGGTCGTTCCGGGAGGCCGCGAGCTCCATCACCTCCCGTGCGAGCTGCGCCGCGCGATCGTCCTCCTCGTTCATCCGCAACGCCGCGGCCCGCCGGAGCCGCACGTCGACCTCGAGATGCGCATCCGACATCGCCTCCGCGAGCGCGGACAGCTCCGCGAGTCCCTGCATCCGGTCGTCGGGGCGCCGCAACATCTCCAGCGCTCGATCGCGTGCCTCCAGCAGATCGACGCGCTCCCGCGGCGTCGCGGCCAGCGGGAGCGAGAGCTCGACCATGCGCAGGACCTCTTCGGGCGCGTTCGCCGCCAGCGCGTTCCTGCTGGCGGCCACCGAGAAGCGGACGCAGATGCCGGCGTCCCCCGCAGCCTTCGCGTGACGCGCGAGCAGCGGCAAACTCGCCGGAGCCGGCTCGCCGGCCATCAGCAGACCCACGATCGCCGCGTGGATCGCCCGGCGGCGCTCCGGCAGGAGCGTGTCCATCGCGAACTCCTGCACCTGTTCATGCGGGAAGCTGTAGTCGGCCGGCGACCCTTCCGTGTGCGGGAGCAGGAGCCCTGCCGTGACGGCAGGGGCCAGCGAGGCCGCCAGCGCGTCGAGGTCGGCGTCGACGTTGCGGACCTCGATCTCGATCTCGCGCAGATCCTTGAGGCTGAAGTGGCGACCCAGCACCGCGGCCTCCGCCAGGAGGGTGGTGGTCTCCTCGGGCAAGCGCGCGGCGCGGCGCGAGATCAGGGTCCGGACCGCCGAGGGGACCAGACGCTCGGCGTTGCGCGCGAGTGTCCACGTGCCGTCGATCTCCTGGATCATGCCGGCCTCGCGATACGCGGACGCCATCTCCTCGACGATGAACGGCACCCCCTCGGCCTGCCCGTGCATCACCGAAGCGCTCGCAGGATCGACCGGCCCACCGAGCACCTGCCGCAGCAGGGTTCCGGTCTCGGCGGGTGTGAAGCGATCCGGTTTCAACCTGCGGATCACGCCCATCCGATCCATGTCCGCGACCAGGTTGACCGCCTCGGTCACGAGGGCGAACTCCGCGGGTCGAACCGTGAAGAACAGGAGGATCGGATCCGCGGCGTCGGCCCGCACCGCGTACCGGAGCAGGCGCAGGCTGTCGTCGTCGCACCATTGCGCGTCGTCGATCAGGACCGCGAGCCCTCGTCCCTGCGACAACGCGCGGAACGCGATCGCGCCGAGGTCGAACGTTCGGAGCACCCGTTGATCCGCCGGCAAGGTCGCGAGCGCCGGATCGTCCTGGCCAGAGAGCGCCGCCAGGCAGCGGGCGAGCGGCGCCTCCGCGGCCCCACCGGCAGCAGCCTCGACGGCCTCGCGCGATCCCAGGATCGATCGAGCTAGCAAGAACGGTCCTCGGATCTCCTCATCCGCGGTCACGGCGATCGTGACCATGCCCGCTCGGTCCGCGACCTCCCGGGCCGCCAGCAGCAGCCGGGTCTTCCCGATCCCTGGCTCGCCCTCGAGCGTCAGGCCGACCAGCCGGCCCGTGAGCGCCGACGCGATCTCCTGCCCGATCGCATCCAGCTCCGCACTCCGGCCGACGACCGAGCCGGCGGAGCGATGCGCGTGCAGGGCCAGCGGGGACGACACGCCGAGCGCGGGCGCGAGGACCTCTGGATCGGCCGATCCTCCGCTGGCGTCCGTCATGCCACGACTCCTCCCGTGCTCCTGCCAAGGGTAGTTCGGGACGGTCCCGACGACGCGTCCCGAGCCGGGGCCGCCCGCCCACGTTGACCCGGAACGCGAACCTCCGGGAGACTGTCCCTTCGTCCGTCGGGAGCCGGGGAATGGACCAACAGCGGTACTGGCGCGCCGCCGATCCCAAGCCGTCCTACGACGTCGTGATCGTGGGTGGCGGTGGCCACGGACTGTCCACCGCCTACTACCTCGCCAAGGTCCACGGCGTGACCGACGTCTGCGTGGTGGAGAAGGGCTGGCTCGCCGGCGGCAACATGGCGCGCAACACCACGATCATCCGTTCGAACTACCTGTGGGACGAGTCGGCCGCGATCTACGAGCACTCGCTGAAGCTCTGGGAGGGCCTCGAGGAGGAGCTGGACGCCGACCTCCAGTTCTCCCAGCGCGGCGTGCTGAACCTGGCGCACAACCTGGGCGACGTCCGATCGAGCGTCCGTCGCGTGGAGGCGAACCGGCTGAACGGGGTGGATGCCGAATGGCTCGACGCCGACGAGGTCCGAGCGTTCTGCCCGATCGTGAACGTCTCCCCCGACGTCCGCTATCCCGTGATGGGCGCCACCCTGCAGCGCCGGGGCGGTGTGGCGCGGCACGACAAGGTCGCGTGGGCCTACGCGCGCGCGGCATCGGACCTCGGTGTCGACATCGTCGAGCATGCCGAAGTGACCGGGTTCGTGCGGAACGCATCCGGGGCGGTGACCGGCGTCGAGACCACCCGCGGCACGATCCGCGCGACGGCGGTGGCGCTGGCCGCCGCCGGCCACACCAGCGTGCTGGCCTCGATCGCGGACGTACGGCTGCCGCTGCAGTCCCATCCTCTGCAGGCCCTGGTCTCCGCGCTCTACGAGCCGGTGCTCTCGACCGTCGTGATGTCGAACGCCGTGCACGTCTACGTCTCGCAGGCCGACAAGGGCGAGCTGGTGATGGGCGCCGGGATCGACCCGTACAACGGCTACGCCCAGCGCGGCTCGTTCCACGTGATCGAACACCAGATGGCCGCGGCGCTGGAGCTGTTCCCGGCGTTCGCGCACGCGTCGGTGCTGCGGACGTGGGCCGGCATCGTCGACGTCTGCCCCGACGCGTCGCCGATCATCGGTCCCTCACCGGTCGACGGCCTGTTCCTGAACTGCGGCTGGGGCACCGGCGGCTTCAAGGCGACGCCGGGCTCCGGCTGGGTCTACGCCGAGCTGCTCGCGACCGGCGAGAGCGAGCTCGCACGCCCCTACGCGCTGGAACGGTTCATCACCGGCGCCCTGATCGACGAACACGGCGCCGCGGCGGTCGCGCACTGATGCGCGCGCGGGAGATGGCGCACTGATGCGCGCACGGGAGAAGGCGCACTGATGCGCGCGGACATGGTGCGTCGGTTCGCGTTGTCGCTGCCGGAGGCTGAGGAGCGAGAGACGTGGGAGACCGCGACGTTCCGGATCCGCGACCGGATCTTCCTGATGTTCTCCGAGCGAGAACGGCACGCGTGGATCAAGTCGACCCACGACGAGCAGCGCGCGCTGATCTCGCAGGATCCCGGCACGTTCTTCGCGCCGCCCTACGTCGGGCCGAGCGGCTGGGTCGGCGTCGTGATCCGCACCGTCGATCCCGACGAGCTCCGAGAGCTGGTGACGGAGGGTTGGCGGATGACCGCGCCGAAGCGGGTGGTCGCAGCGTTCGACGAGGGAACGGGGTGAGCGCGTGCTGCTGATCCGGTGCCCCTGGTGCGGCGCGCGCGATGAGATCGAGTTCCGCTACGGCGGCCAGGCGCAGGTCGCCTATCCCGCCGATCCCGAGGCCCTGAGCGACGAGGAGTGGGCCGACTACCTGTTCATGCGGGACAACCCGAGGGGACCGTTCCGCGAGCGCTGGATGCACACGGCAGGCTGCCGCCGATGGTTCCAGGCCCTGCGCGACACCGAGACCCACCGCATGATCGCGACGTATCCGATCGGCGAGGAACCGATCTCGCTCGCGCGGTTCCGCGGATCGGAGCACCCGTGAGCGGGCGCCGCCTCGACGAGGGTGGGAGCCGGATCGACCGCTCCCGGCCGGTCCGGTTCACGTTCGACGGCGCCGGCTACGACGGCTTCGAGGGCGACACGCTGGCGAGCGCGCTCCTGGCCAACGGCGTCGACGTCGTCTGCCGCTCGCCGATCCTGGGGCGGCCGCGCGGCGTCGTCTCTGCCGGCGTCGAGGAGGCGGGCGCGTTCGTCGAGGTCGCGGAGCCCGCGTTCGAGCCGATCGTCGCCGCCACGATGGTCAATGTCGTTGACGGTTTGGTCGCCGCCGGCCGGCCGGGCGTGGGGAGGCTCCCCGATGGACCACGGCGCACCCGGCCGTCGGTGCACCGCACGCGCCACGTCGAGACGCTGGTGGTGGGCGGCGGCGGCGCCGGGCTCGAGGCGGCCGCGGCGGCCGTCGAGGCGGGCGGCCGCGTGCTGCTCGCCGAGCGCGAACCCGCGGTCGCGGCGGTGCCCGACGGCGTCGACGTCCTGGTGGACGCGACCGTGCTCGGCCTGTACGACGACGGCTACGCGGTGATCCACGAACGGGCCGCGGAGCACGACACCCTGTGGCACGTGCGTGCGGCGCGCGTCGTGCTGGCGACCGGCGCGCACGAACGACCGATCGCGTTCGCCGACAACGACCGGCCCGGCGTGATGCTGAACGGCGCCGTCGGCCGCTACCTCCGGGACTTCGGCGTCCTGCCGGGCGAGCGCGTCGTCCTGTTCGGCACGAACGTCACGATCATGGACGTGCACGACCTCCGGGCCGCCGGCGCGGAGATCGTCGCGACCGCCGACGTGCGCGAGGGGTGGGCGGTGGCCGGCACCGGTGGGGGTGACCGGGTCGAGACCGTGGAGCTGGTCGGGCCGGAGGGCGAGCGTCGCACGGTGGACGCCGACCTGGTCGCGGTCTCGGGCGGCTGGAACCCCGCGCTGCAGTTGTTCCGCGCGATCGGCGGTGGGCTCCGCCACGACGAGCGCCTCGCGACGTTCGTGCCCGACGGCTCCGGCCCGCCGTGGCTCCAGGTGATCGGCGCGGCCGCCGGCGACCTGCCGGCGAGCGAGCCCTACTGGTACACGCCGGCGGAAGACCTCACGCGGCACTTCGTGGACCTGCAGCGCGACCAGACCGTGGCCGACGTGCTGGCCGCGGTCGCGGACGGGCTGCGGAGCGTCGAGCACGTGAAGCGCGCGACGTACATCGGCACCGCGATCGATCAGGGCCGGACGAGCGGCACCCTGACCGCCGAGATCGTGAACGCGGCGTTGGGCGAGGAACTCGGTGCCCAGGGCCCGACGAACGCGCGGCCGCCGTTCGTGCCGGTGCCGTTCGCCGTGCTGGCCGGGATCGACCGTGGGCCGGAGCTGCTCGATCCGATCCGGCGCACGCCGATGCACGCGCAACACGTGGAGCGCGGTGCGATCTTCGAGGACGTCGGCCAGTGGGAGCGCCCGCGCGCGTTCCCGAAGGGGAAGGAGGACTTCGACACCGCGGTCGCCCTCGAGTGCCGAGCGGTGCGCACCGCCGCCGGCGTCCTGGACGCCTCGACCCTCGGGAAGATCGAGGTGGTCGGGCCCGACGCGCCGGTGTTCCTGGACCGCATGTACACGAACCGGATGTCGAACCTCGCGGTGGGCGCGATCCGCTACGGGTTGATGCTCGGGCTGGACGGCATGGTGCTGGACGACGGCGTCGCGATGCGGCTGGCTGAGGACCGATACCTGATCACGACCACCACCGGGGGAGCCGCGGCCGTGCTCGACCGGTTCGAGGAGTGGCTCCAGACCGAGTGGCCGGAACTCCGCGTGTACTGCACGAGCGTCACCGAGCAATGGGCCGTGGTCGCGCTCGCCGGCCCGAAGGCGCGCGCGGTGCTGGCCGACGCCGGCACCGACCTCGATCTGTTGAACGACGCCTTCGGGTTCATGACGTTCCGTGAGGGCACGGTGGCCGGGATCGCAGCCCGGGTGTGCCGCGTGAGCTTCACGGGCGAGCTCTCCTACGAGCTCCACGTTCCGTCGTGGGACGGCCCCGCGATGTGGGGGGCGATCCTCGACGCGGGCTCGGAGCTCGGGATCCGGCCGTACGGGACCGAGGCGATGCACGTGCTGCGCGCCGAGAAGGGGTTCGTGATCGTCGGGCAGGACACCGACGGGACCGTCACGCCGGACGACCTCGGGATGGGCTGGATCGTGAACCCGTCGAAGGGCGACTTCGTCGGCAAGCGGTCGCTGGTGCGGCCGGATACGGTGCGGACCGATCGCAAGCAGTTCGTCGGGATCACGCCGCAGGACCCTGACCTCCTGCTCCGCGAGGGGACGCAGTTGGTCGCGCAGGGGCCGCGCCTCGGCCCGACCCCGGTGCCGATGCTCGGCCACGTGACCTCGTCGTACCGAAGCCCAGGACTGGGCTACACGTTCGCGCTGGCGATGGTGTCGGGCGGCCGGGCGATGCGCGGCCGGACGATCCACGCCGTGCTCCCCGACGGCTCGCTGGCGCCGGTCGAGGTGGTGGATCCGGTGTTCTACGACAGGGAAGGGGCGCGGCGCGATGGTTGAGCCGGTGGCCCCGCTCGCGCACCGCACCACCGACCTCGAGCGCCTGCACGCCACCGAGGTCGCGTTCCTGTCGCAGATCGACGTGCGGTGCGGCACGGACGCGGCCGCGCGCCTGGGCTTCCCGCTGGAGCCGAACACGGTCGCCGGCGACATGGTCCGCGGCGTGCTCTGGCTCGGTCCCGACGAGTGGCTGGTGGTCGGACTCCCGGGCACGGGCCCCGGGGTGGTCGCGCAGCTCGAGGCGGCCCTGGCCGGCACGCACGCGAGCGTGGTGAACACCTCGGCGAACCGGGCCGTGATCCAGATGACCGGGTCGCTGCGGCTGGACCTGCTGGCCACCGGGTGTCCGATCGACCTGGACGCGCGAGCCGGCTGGGCGGCCGGCCGTTGCGCGCAGACGGTGTTCGGGCGCGCGCCGGTGATCGTGCAGGAGCTCGTGAACGCCACGCGGGTGTTCGTGCGGCCGTCGTTCGCCGAGTACGTCGTGGACCGGCTGCTGGCCGCTGCCAAGGTGAGAAGCTGACGCGATGGACTCGGCCGACGTCGAACGCCTGACGCGGCTCCCGCTGTTCGGCGAGCTCGACGCGCACGACCTCGGGCACGTGGCCGGTTGGCTGCGCGACGTCGAGCTCGCGCCCGGCGAGGTCCTGATCACCCAGGGGGCGATGCCCGACGACGTGTACGTCCTCGAGGACGGCACGGTCGAGGTCGTCCGCGACGGGGAGCACCTGGCGGAGCTCGGCGCCGGCGACGTGGTGGGCGAGATCGCGCTGGTCGACCCGCAACGGCGAACCGCGACGGTTCGTGCCACGACCCCGGTCCGGGCGGTGGCGTTGAACCTCCGCGACCTGCCCGAGATGGCCTCCGAGATGCCGGAGATCATCCGGCGGCTCCGGTCGATCGCCCAGCGCCGGCTGGAGGAGCAGGCTCAGAGGTAGACGTCCAGCTCCTGCGTGTCGGTCATGTCGAGGACCCGCGCGGCCTCGCCGACCTGCGACGCGTCGCCGTGGGCGATCACCAGGTAGCGGCCGTCGGCCAGATCCTCCTCGTAGTCGCTGATCCGGTCCCGCGGCACACCGAGGTTCGCCATGATCCCGAGGCTCGCGCCGGCGAGCGCGCCGACCGAGGCGGCCAGCAGACCGCTGACGAGGACCACACCGCCGGGGATCGCGAGGGCCACCACCGCGCCGGCGATCCCGCCGGCCAGCGCACCGCCGCGCATGCCCGGCGTGTCCTCGCCTGCGGAGCGCTCGGCCTCGGCGTCCGGCTCGATCTCGCCTGCGCCGATGATGCTGATCCGATCCTCGGGAACGCCGGACCGCAGCAACGCGTCCAACCCGAACCGAGCCTGCTCGTCCGTCTCGAAGACCGCGACCGCCGCGGCGTCGTCGCCGGAGCCGTTCGACACCATCAGGGAACCTCCGCTCGCCGTTCGACGCGCGAAGGCTACTCCGCGGCCTCCGCCTCCTGCTCGTCCGGCTCCGGAACGCCCGGCTGCGGCAGGAACTCGCTCTGCTCGGCCGGGCCGAGCGGCGTGCCCTTCTCGATCAGGCCGGCCTCGCGGTCGCGGCGGCGCTCGGCGCGCGCGACGCGGCGCGCCTCGCGGGCGGCCGCCTTCTTCGCGTTGGCGTCACGGACCTGACGCTTGCCCATGCTGTCGGGCATCGTGCACCTCCTCGATCCGCGCGGCCGCTCAGTCGCGTCGCACGGGGTGGATGTACGTCGCCGGCGTGTGCAGGTAGCACATCGCCGATCGATTGTAGGTGGAAAGGACGGTCGCGCAGCCGGGCGCGGCGCAGGTCCGACCTCGAGGCGCGCGGTCCACGGCCAGCTTCCCGCGCACCGGCGCACCGTACGGAACGTTCGTCGAGCCGATGATCGGTCTCCCCTCTGGCGCGCACTGATCCGTGGGCGGGAACGACGGCCCCAAGGCGGGGAGCTCGGAGATCGATCGCGCGGCGCGAACCCTCGGACGGAGTGCCCGAGAGGACCAGTGTACCCGCTCGCCCCTCACGCCCCGCCGTCGAGCCGCCGTTCGAACAGCACCATGTCGTGCGCGACGCGGCCGCCCTCGACCACCGGCTCCGGATAGACGTCGAAGGATCCGGCGCGAACTCCGGCGTCGGCGAACCCGCACGCGCGGTAGAACGCGATCGTGCCGGCGCTGACGTCGGCGGTGCCGACCACGAGGCGATGCGCGCCCGACGCGCGAGCGTGCG
>DATHCP010000049.1:0-17580 GCA_035490535.1 Actinomycetota bacterium | reverse complement strand
GACGGGGGTCGATCCGCGCACCGCCGCCGCCGGGGTCGCGGGATCGCCCCAGATCCCGGGGCGGATGGAGGCGATCGAAGCGGGGCAAGACTTCCTGGTGGTTGTGGACTACGCGCACACGCCGGATAGCATCCGGAACGTGCTCCGGGGTGCACGTTCGCTCGTCGACGGCCGCGTCCTGGTCGTCTTCGGGTGCGGCGGCGACCGCGACCGCTCGAAGCGGGCGGCGATGGGGACCGCCGCGACGTCCGAAGCCGATCTGACGGTCCTGACGAACGACAACCCGCGCTCGGAGGATCCGGCGGCGATCCTTGCGGCGATCGTGCCCGGGGCGGAGGCCGGCGGCGGGCGGTTCGTGGTGGAGCCCGACCGGCGGGCGGCGATCCGCCTGGCCGTACGGGAGGCGGCCGCCGGGGATGTGGTCGTGGTCGCCGGCAAGGGGCACGAGCCGTATCAGGAGATCGGTGGGCGCCGGCTGCCGTTCGACGACCGGGTCGTCGCCCGCGAGGAGCTCGCGGCCATCGCCGCGGAGCCCGGATGAGGCCGCGTCCCCTCTCGGCGGTGGCGGCCGCGGTCGACGGCGAGCTCGTCGGCGACGACGTGACGGTCTCGTCGGTGTCGACCGACTCGCGCGTGCTCGAACCCGGCGCGCTGTTCGTGGCGCTCGAGGGCGAACGCCGGGACGGCCACGGGTTCGTGGCCGACGCGTTCGCGGCCGGGGCGGCGGCGGCGTTGGTGCGCCGCGGCACCGTGACCGACGGACCGGCCGTGACGGTCGCCTCGACCGGCGATGCGCTGCTGGCGCTCGGGGCCGACGAGCGCGAGCGCAGCGACGCGACGGTCGTCGCGATCACCGGCGCGAACGGCAAGACCTCGACGAAGGACATGACGGCCGCCGTGCTGGGTCGGCGCTACCGCATCCACGCTAGCCCGCGGTCGTTCAACAACGAGATCGGAACCCCCCTGACGCTGTTGGGCGCGGCGCCCGATACCGAGGTCGTGGTCGCCGAGCTCGGTGCGCGCCGCGAGGGCGACGTCGCGCTGCTGTGCCGGATCGCCCGGCCGGACGTCGTCGTCGTCACGAACGTCGGCGTCGCGCACCTCGAGGTGTTCGGGTCGTGGGAGGCGATCGTGCGGGCCGCTGCCGAGCCCGTCGACGCGCTTGGCACCGACGGCACCGCCGTGCTGAACGCCGACGATCCGGTGGTCGCCGGGTTGGCCGACCGGACGGATGCCCGCGCTGTGACGTTCGGCCGCGCGGCCGGCGCCGACGTGCGCGCCGAGGACGTGCGGCTCGACCCGGACGCACGACCCGTGTTCGAGCTGGTTGCTGGTCACGATCGCGCGGGCGTCCGGCTCGCGGTGCCCGGCGACCACATGGTGCCCAACGCTCTGGCGGCCGCCGCCGTCGGGATCCACCTGGGCGTGCCGCTCGCCGACTGCGCGCTCGCGCTCGGCGATGCGACCGTCGCGCCGTGGCGGATGGAGACGTTCTGGTCCGGCGGGGTCCGGGTGCTGAACGATGCCTACAACGCGAACCCGGAGTCGATGGCCGCGGCGCTCCGGACGGCGATGGTGATGGCGGGGGAGGGCCGGGTGCTCGCCGTGCTGGGGCAGATGGCCGAGCTCGGGCCGATCGGCGCGCAGGAGCATGAACGCGTCGGCGAGCTCGTCGCGCGCCTCGGCGTCGCCCGCCTGATCACGGTGGGACCCGAGGCGAAAGCGATCGCGGTTGCGGCGCTCCGCGAGGGCGTGGAGCCCGAGCACGTCGCCGACTACGACGATCTCGAGGCGGCACGCGAGGACGTCCGAGCGCACGCGCGGCCGGGCGACGTCGTGCTGGTGAAGGCCTCGCGCGTCGCCGGCCTGGAACGGCTCGCGGAGGCGCTGCGGTGATCTCGATCCTGGTCGCCGCCGCCGTGGGTCTGGTCGTGACGCTGCTCGGCACCCCGGTCGCGATCCGCGCCTTCACGATCTGGGGCTGGGGCCAGCCGATCCGCGAGGACGGACCCCACACGCACCTGGAGAAGATGGGGACGCCGACGATGGGCGGCATCGTGATGCTCGTCGGCCTGGTGGCGGGGTTCCTCGCCTCGCGCGTCACGACGCAGCGCTTCACGGTGACCGGCATCGCGCTCGTGATGGCCGCAGTCGGCTTCGGGATCGTCGGGTTCCTCGACGACTACGTGAAGGTATCTCGCCGCCCCTCGCTCGGGCTGACCAAGGCGCAGAAGTTCGTGGGGACGGCGGTCGTCTCGATCGGCTTCGCGCTGCTCGTCACGCACGCGGGCGCGTCCACGGGCATCTCGACGCACCTGTCGTTCGTGCGGCCGACCGGCATCGCCCTCGGCTTCCTGTTCTACGTGTGGGCGTTCGTGGTGCTGACCGGATCCTCGAACGCGGTCAACCTCACCGACGGTCTCGACGGGCTCGCCGCAGGGGCGTCGATCCTCGTCTCGAGCGCGTACGTGTTCATCGCGTTCTGGCAGTTCCGCCACACATGCGTGCTGTTGAACCACACCACGGGCTGCTACGCGGTCAACGGCGTGGACCTGCAGGACGCCGCGATCGTGGCGGCGGCGATGATGGGTGCGGCGACGGGTTTCCTGTGGTGGAACGCCGCGCCGGCGAGGATCTTCATGGGCGACACCGGCGCGCTGGCGCTGGGCGGCCTGTTCGGCGCGCTGGCGCTGGTGACGAACACGGCGCTGCTCCTGGTGATCATCGGCGGGCTGTTCGTGCTGGAGACGCTGTCGGTGATCGTGCAGGTGATCGCGTTCCGCGGCTTCGGACGCCGGGTCTTCCGGATGTCCCCGATCCACCATCATTTCGAGCTCGCAGGTTGGCCCGAGTTCACGGTGATCGTGCGGTTCTGGATCATCGCCGGCCTCTGCTCGGCCACGGGGATCGGGCTGTTCTACGCGGACTTCCTGGCGCGGGGTGGTCTGGGATGAGCGCGTTCGACGGCGAGATCGCCGTGGTGATCGGTGCCGGTGTCGCCGGGAACGCGGCCGCGCGCGCGCTCGTGGGCGAAGGGGCGCGCGTCCGCGTCACCGACGCGCGCCCGCGCGAGGAGCTCGGCGAAGCGGCGGCCCTCGAGCGCCTGGGGATCGAGGTGCGGGCCGGCGGGCACGATCCCGCGGACCTCGAGGGCGTGACCCTCGTCGTGACGAGCCCCGGCGTGCCCCCGGACACCGAGCTGCTGCGCGTGGCGCGTGAGCGTGGCCTTCCGGTGTGGGGAGAGATGGAGCTTGGGGCCCGCCTCGCCCGCGCGCCGTACCTCGCCGTGACGGGCACGAACGGCAAGACGACCACCACGGGCATGCTCGCCTCGATCCTGGGCGTCGCCGGCCTGGACGTCGTGGCGTGCGGCAACAACGGGCGGCCGTTCCCCACGGCCGCACGGGAGCAGCACGACGTGCTGGTGGTGGAGGTGTCCTCGTTCCAGCTCGCCGAACAGGTTTCGTTCCATCCGGTCGTCTCGGTGCTGCTGAACCTCGCGCCCGATCACCTGGATCACCACGGATCGTTCCCCGCATACGCCTCGGCGAAGGCGCGGATCTTCGCGAACCAAACCGGCGAGGACGTGCACGTGGGCAACCGCGACGACCCGGACGCCGCGGCCCTGTCCTCCCGCGCGCCGTGCGTGGTGCGGTGGTTCTGCCTGGGCGAGCCCGACGAGGGAGACGTGGGCTACCGTGACGGGCGCCTCGTCGCCCGGACCGACGACGGCGAGGTCGACCTCGGGCCGGTGGCCGACGACCGCGCCGGACATCGCGCGAACGCCGCCGCGGCGGCGGCGGTGGCACTCGCCGACGGGGTGGCGCCGGCAGCGATCCGCCGCGGGCTGACGCTCGCGACGCCGGAACCGCACCGCGGCGAGGTCGTCGCCCGGATCGGCGGGGTGCGGTTCGTCGACGACTCGAAGGCGACGAACGTCCACGCGGCCCTCGCGGCGATCGACGGCGTCCGCGCGGCGGTGCTGATCGCCGGCGGGCGTGCGAAGGGCCAGGATCTGTCCCCGCTCGGGACCCGCGCGGCGCGCCTCGCCGGTGTCGTGGCGATCGGCGAAGCCGCCGACGACGTCGAGCGCGCGTTCGACGGCCGGCTCCCGGTACGGCGCGCCGGCTCGATCGAGGAGGCCGTACGCGTCGCGTACGAGCTGGCTCCTGCGGACGGGGTCGTGTTGCTGGCGCCGGCGTGCGCCAGTTGGGATCAGTTCGCGGACTACGCCGAGCGGGGAGACCGGTTCGGAGCCGCCGCGCGGGCGATCGTCAAGGAGGTGCGTGTCGATGGCTGAGCGGCGCGCGGGTGAAGCACGAGCGTCCGCGCGGCGGGCCGAGCCAGGCCCGCGCCGGCCGATCCTGCGGCTGGTCGACGGTCGCACCGAGCGAGCCGCCCGGGCGCGCGACCGCGCTCGCCTCGCGCGGATCGACCTGCGCCTCCTCGTGGCGTCGGCCGGGTTCCTCACGGCCGTCGGTCTCGTGATGGTGCTCTCGGCCGGATCGGTCTCGGCCGCGCAAGGCTACGGCGGCAACAGCTTCTGGTATTTCCAGCGGCAGGTCGCCTACGCCGCGATCGGGATCGGGATCGCCTACGTGATCTCGCGCATCCCGACCGCGCGCTGGCGCGTGCTCGCGCTGCCGCTGTTGGGGATCTCGGCCGTCCTGATGCTGATCGCGTCGCGGCCGACCTCCGGCACCTCCCTCTACGGCGCGTCCCGGTGGATCGACCTCGGGCCGGTCACGCTGCAGCCCTCGGAGTTCGCGAAGCTCGGGCTCGTCGCGTTCGCCGCGGCCGTGCTCGCGCGGAAGTCGGGCAAGCTCGACGACCCGGGGCACCTGCTGCTCCCGCTCGGGCCGGTGGTGGCCGGCGTCGCGCTCCTCGGTCTGCTGCAGCGCGACCTCGGCACTACGCTGATCCTGTGTGGCACCGTCGTGCTGATGCTGTTCGTCGCCGGCGCACGACTGCGCCATCTGCTGGTGGGCGGCGGACTCGGGCTGCTCGTCGCGGCGTACCTGATCTTCGGCGAGACCTATCGACGCACCCGGTTCTTCGACGCGTGGCTCGATCCGTGGGCCGATCCGAAGCGCTCGGGCTACCAGCTGATCCAAGGACTGATCGCGATCGGCTCCGGCGGTTGGCTCGGCACGGGGCTCGGGACCAGCCGGGCGAAGTGGGATTTCCTGCCGAACGCGCACTCCGACTTCATCTTCGCGGTGATCGGTGAGGAGCTCGGGCTGCTCGGGTGTCTCGTCGTGCTCGTCGGCTTCGGCGTGCTGCTGTGGGCCGGGATCCGGATCGCGATCCACGCGCCCGGAACGTTCGAGCGGCTGCTCGCCGCCGGCATCGTGTCGTGGATCGGGCTGCAGACCGTGATCAACCTCGGCGCCGTGACCGGGCTCCTGCCGATCACCGGAGTGCCGCTGCCGCTCGTGTCCTTCGGCGGCTCAGCCCTCGTCGTCACCCTCGCCGGGATCGGCGTGCTGGCCGGGATCGCGAAGACCTCCGGGCCGCGGCCCCGTCCGGCACCCGCGCGAGGCGGAGGACGATGAACGTGGTCGTCGCCGGCGGCGGGACCGCCGGCCACGTGTTCCCCGCGATCGCGATGGCCGACGCGCTGCGCGAACGGCACGGCGCGACCGTGGAGTTCCTCGGAGCCGCTGACGGCCAGGAGGCGCGCTTGGTGCCGGCCGCCGGCTATCCGTTCACCCCGCTCCGGATCCGCTCCGCGCAGACCCGCGTTTCGATGCGGTCGCTCGGCGCCCTGCGGATGGCGCGCGCCGCGGCGGTCCGTTGCCGTCCGCAGGTCGCGTGGGCCGACGTCGTGGTCGGGATCGGCGGTTTCGCGAGCGCGCCCGGCGCGATGGCTGCCCGTCGCACCCGACGACCGCTCGTGCTGATCGAACAGAACAGCGTGCCGGGTGTCGTGAACCGGATCGCAGCCCGATGGGCGCGGGTGGTGGCGGTGGTGTTCGAGGCGACGACGGCCTCGCTCCCGCCGCGTGTGCGTACCGAGCGGACGGGCAACCCGGTGCGGCGCGAGATCGTCGCGGTGCCGTCGCGGCGGCCGGCGCTGATCGAGGAGGCGCGACGGTGCTTCGGCCTGGACGCCGACCGGCGGACGGTCGTGGTGCTCGGCGGGAGCCAGGGCGCGCAGCACCTCGACGAGGTCGTCGCCCGCGCGATCGAGCCGCTGCGCGACCGGCGCGATCTTCAGCTCGTGGTCTCCACCGGCCCGGGTCGCGAGTCCCCGCTCGAGGCGGTGCTCCCCGACGCCGGGGACCTGCTGGTGCGGCCGATCGGCTTCATCGAGCGGATGGATCTGGCACTCGCCGTCGCCGACGTCGCGGTCGCCCGATCCGGCGCCGGCCAGATCGCGGAGCTCACGGTGTGCGGCGTCCCGGCGATCCTCGTGCCCTACCCCCACGCGACGGAGAACCATCAGGAGGCGAACGCCCGCGAACTCGAGCGTCTGGGCGCCGCCGAGATCGTGCTCGACGTCGACCTGACGCCGGCGCGCTTCGTCGAGCGGATCGACGCGCTCCTCGGGGATCCCGCTCGCCGCGCGGCGATGGCCGATGCGGCCGCACGGTGGGCGCGTCCGGATGCCGACGACCGGCTCGCGGACCTGGTGGCCGCGGCGGCCGGAGGTTCGGTGTGACCAGACCCGGAGCCGCTCCGTGGGCCCCGCCGCCGGACTCGATCCCGAACCTTCCGATCCCGTCCCTCGATGGGGTGCGGCGCGTGCACCTGATCGGGATCGGCGGCGCCGGGATGCGGAACCTCGCCCGGCTGTTGCTGGCTCGGGGTATCGCCGTGAGCGGTTCGGACATCAAGGATTCGCGCGCCCTCGCGGAGCTCGCGGCGCGCGGCGTCGCGGTCACGGTCGGCCACGATCCCGCGGCGGTCGGCACGCCGGACGCGGTGATCGTCTCCAGCGCGATCGGGGACGGTGATCCCGAGCTCGCGGCCGCCCGCGCGAACGGTGTGGCGATCTGGCGCCGACAACAGGCGCTGGCGGCCCTCGCGGCCGGCCACCGCGTAGTGGCGGTGGCGGGCACCCACGGCAAGTCCACGACGACGTCGATGATCGCGACCGTCCTGGAGCACGGCAACGTCGACCCGACCTACCTGATCGGCGGCGACCTGAACGAGAGCGGCAGTGGCGCCCGATCGGGGTCGGGCGATCTGTTCGTGTTCGAGGCCGACGAGAGTGACGGATCGTTCCTGCTGATCCCGCCATGGATCGGCGTGGTGACGAACGTGGACGTCGACCACGTCGAGTTCTATCCGCGCGGGCTCGATGACATCGTGGATGCCTTCGCGCTGTTCCTCGAACGCTGCGAGCACGTGGTCGCCTTCGGGGACGACCCGGCGCTGCGGCGGTCCCTGGAGATCGGCGGGACCGAGGCCGTCACCTACGGGCTCGAGACGGGGAACGACCTCGTGGTGAGCGTCGAGGAACTCGGTCCGGCCGGCGCCCGTGGGCGGGTCCGCACCGACGGGACGGAGGTCGAGCTCCGGCTCCGGGTCGATGGCGCGCATAACCTGCTCAACGCGGCGGCCGCGATCGGGGTCGCACGGCTGGCGGGGGTGGCTCCCGAGCGGGCGGCCGAGGCGCTGGCCGGCTTCGAGGGCGTGCACCGACGGTTCGAGCTCCGGGGGCGCGCGCGGGGCGCGGAGTTCTTCGACGACTACGGCCACAACCCCGCGGAGATGGCCGTGACGGTGGCCACGGCCCGGCGGCGGAACCCGGGGCGGCTGATCGCCCTGGTCCAACCGCATCGGTACCGGCGGGTGGAAGCCCTCTGGCGGGAGCTGGGCGCCAGCGTCGCCGACGCGGACCTCGTGATCGTCACCGACATCTACGGCGCCGCGCAGGAGCCGATCCCCGGCGTCACCGGCAAGCTCGTCGTCGAGGGCGTGCAGCTCGCCGCCCCGGGGCGGCGCACCGTCTACCTGCCGCACCGGCGCGACGTGGTCGCGTTCCTCGACGGGGAGGTGCGCGCGGGCGATCTCGTGGTGACGATGGGCTGCGGGGACGTCTGGATGCTCGGCGACGCCGCGATCGAACGCATCACCGAGCACGACGGGGGAGTGGCGCGATGAGCGACCTCGCCGCCGCCCGAGCGATCCTGGTCGAGGCCGTCGGGCCGCGCCTGCGGGAGGAGCACCCCTTGGCGCCGCTGACCACGTTCCGGATCGGCGGCCCCGCGGCGCTGTACCTCGAGCCCAACGACGAGGCGGACCTGCGCGCCGCGCACCGCGCGATCGTCGAGACCGGGATCCCCGTTGCGATCCTCGGCAAAGGCTCCAACGTCCTCGTGCCCGACGACGGGTTCGCCGGGCTGGTGCTCCGGCTGGGTCGCGGGTACCGGTGGGCGGCGCGCGACGGCGACCGGATCACCGCGGGAGCGGCGATGCCGTTGCCGGCGCTCGCCGGCGTGGCCCAGCAACACGCGCTCGCCGGGCTCGCGTTCGGGGTCGCGATCCCGGCCAGCTTCGGCGGGGCGATCCGGATGAATGCGGGGGCGCACGGGGGCCAGCTCGCCGACGTGGTGGAGGAAGCCGAGACCTTCCGGCTCCGCGCCGGCGACGCCGAGCGCCGCACCGGCGAGGAGATCGGGTTCGCCTACCGCAGCACGGCGCTGCCGGCCGATGCGGTCGTGGTGAGCGCGACGCTTCGACTGCGGCCCGGGGATCCGGCGGCGATCCGCGAGGAGATGGAAGCGGCGCGCGAGTGGCGGCGGCGCACTCAGCCGCTCGCGGAGCCGAACTGCGGGAGCGTGTTCGTGAACCCGCCCGGAGCCCACGCGGCGGCGCTGATCGAGGCCGCCGGGCTGAAGGGGCTGCGCGTCGGCGATGCCTCGGTCTCGACGAAGCACGCGAACTTCATCGTCGCCGGGCCCGATGCGACGTCCCAGGACGTCCTTGCGCTGATCGAACAGATCCGCGGGAGGATCCTCGACGAGGACGGGATCACGCTGCACACCGAGGTCCGCATGCTGGAGCCGCTCGGATGAGCGCTGCCGAGCGAGCCCCGACGCCTCGACCGCGGCGGCGGTGGGCAGCGATCGCGATCGTGGCGGTGGCACCGCTGCTCCTCGTCGGGCTGTTCGTCGGAGCGACGTACACGCCGCTGTTCCGGGTCCGCACGGTCCGGATCGAGGGTGCCGGGGTGGTGGGGCGGCAGGAGATCATCCGGCTCGCTGGCCTCGACTCCGCAACGAACGTGTTCCACCTCGACACCGTTCGCGCGGCGGACGCGATCGCGGCCGACCCCTGGGTGGCCACCGCCATCGTTGCCCGGGACCTCCCGAGCACCGTGGTGGTCACGATCACCGAACGTGCGCCGATCGCTCGGATGCTCCAGGGGCAGACCGACGAAGCGGTGGCGGGCGACGGGGTCCTGCTGCCCGGCGCGCCGACGGCCGGCCTGCCCGAGATCCGCGGGGCGCTCGGAGACCTGAGCGACGCGGACCGCGTCGCCGCCGCGCAGGCGCTCGCAGCCCTCGGTCCGTCGATCCGTCATCAGGTGAGCGCCGCCGTGATGGAGGTCGGCGACGACCTGCGGCTCCAATTCGTCGACGGCACGAGCGTCGAGTTCGGGCAGGGCGGCGATGCCGTGGCGAAGGCCGGGGCGCTGCGGTCGGTGCTGCGCTGGGCGTCGGAGCAAGGTGTCGCGGTGCGCTCCGTCGACGTGTCGGTGCCGGGAGCTCCAGCCGCGACGCTGGCCAACGGGAGCGCCTTCCCCGGCTGAAGGCCCTTCTCAGAAACTGTCACGTCCACCCACAATCACCGTCAGCGGATGGTCGACGGCCAGCTTGACGGCTTCGGCATTTCTTAGTAGCTTCGCGCCGTCTACTGGAGGTAGATATAACAATCACGTTCAACCTGAGGGTTAGCTACGCCCAGGGGCATGCGTTGGAAGCCCTCGACGGCGAGCCGGGGCTCTCTCGGAGGCAAGGACGATGATGGACGCTCCTCAGAACTACCTGGCCGTCATCAAGGTGGTCGGGATCGGCGGCGGCGGTGTCAACGCGGTGAACCGGATGATCGAGGCGGGCCTCCGGGGCGTCGAGTTCATCGCCGTGAACACCGACGCGCAGACGCTGCTGATGTCGGACGCGGAGGTGAAGCTCGACATCGGCCGGGAGACCACTCGGGGGCTCGGCGCCGGGTCCGACGCCGAGGTCGGCGAGAGCGCGGCGCGCGAGCATGCCGACGAGATCGAGGAGATCCTCAAGGGCGCCGACATGGTGTTCATCACCGCCGGCGAGGGAGGGGGCACGGGTACCGGCGGCTCGCCGGTCGTCGCCGAGATCGCCCGGAACCTGGGCGCCCTCACGATCGGTGTGGTGACGCGGCCCTTCGGCTTCGAAGGTCGCAAGCGCGCCACGCAGGCCGACGTCGGCATCACCGAGCTGAAGAAGGCGGTCGACACGCTGATCGTGGTGCCGAACGACCGGCTCCTCCAGGTGGCCGATCCAAGCATGCCGATGGTCGACGCCTTCCGCATGGCCGACCAGGTCCTGTACCAAGGGGTCGACGGCATCACCTCGTTGATCACGGTGCCGGGACTCATCAACCTCGACTTCGCCGACGTGAAGTCGGTCATGTCGGGCGCGGGATCGGCGCTGATGGGGATCGGGATCGGCTCGGGTGGCGATCGGGCCGCCGAGGCGGCCAAGGCCGCGATCTCGAGCCCGCTGCTCGAGTCCTCGATCGACGGCGCGAAGGGTGTGCTGCTGTCGATCGCGGGCCCCACCGACCTGACGCTGCACGAGGTGAACATGGCTGCCGACGCGATCACGCGTGTGGCCCACCCCGACGCGAACATCATCTTCGGCGCGGTCGTCGACGACGCGCTGGGCGAGGAGGTCCGCGTCACGGTCGTCGCCGCCGGCTTCGACAAGTCGAGCGCGATCGGCGACAACCGGTTCGAGAGCCGGCTGTCGCGCCTGCTGGAGGAGCCGGTTCGCACGGGCTCGGAAGAGACGCCGCTGCCGTCGCTGCTGCAGGACGACGAGGGCGAGGTCTTCGCCACGGAGGTCGGCTCGCCGGCGCCGGTGTCCTTCGACGCGGAGGAGGACCTCGACATCCCGGACTTCCTCAAGAACTGACCTTCCCGCCCCGCGTGGCCCCACGCGCGAGCGCACGGGGCGGGGCCCGATCGGACGAGGCGACCTTCCCCCGCCTCTTCCGGACGGGTCCCGCCCCACCGATCCCGGGAGGGGGAGCGGCCATCTCCGACGACGTCCTGGCGAACCTGGAGGTCGTGCGCGCGGGCATCGCCCGCGCGGCCGACCGGGCGGGCCGCTCGACCGGCGACGTCATCCTCGTTGCCGCCGCCAAGACCGTTCCGGCCGCGATCGTCGGCCGTGTCGTTGACGCCGGCGTCTCGGCGATCGGCGAGAACTACGTGGGCGAGTTGCGCGACGTGCGCGCGGCGCTCGCGGACCGGCAGGTCTCCTGGCACTTCATCGGCGCCCTGCAGTCCGGCACGGCGACCGCGGTCGCCGACCTCGCCGACGTGGTCGAGACCGTCGCCGGCGGCCGGGCTGCCCGTCGGCTGGCCGGGCGGGCCGAGCGCGCGGGGCGGACGATCGAGGTCCTGCTCGAGGTCGACCTCGTGGGCGGGCGCACCGGCGTGGCCCCGGGAGACCTCGAGGCCGCGGCGGCGGAGGTGGCATCGCTCGAGGGCCTGCGCCTCCGTGGCCTCATGACGCTGCCGCCCGCGACCGCGACGGGCGAGGCCGCCCGGCCGTGGTTCGCCCGGTTGCGCGAGCTGCGGGATCGGCTGCGCGAGACCCGCCCCGACGTGCTGGAACTGTCGATGGGGATGTCGTTGGATTACGAGGTCGCGGTGGAAGAAGGCGCTACGATGGTGCGCGTCGGAACGGCGCTGTTCGGTCCCCGGGCGCCGTGACAGGAGGAAGCGAGGATGGCCGGCGTGTGGAAGAAGACGCTCAACTACCTGGGTCTCGTCGAGGACGACGACGACTACGTCGACGAGCTCCCCGAGCCTGACACCGCGTCGGTCCGTCAGATGCGGCCGCAGCCGGTCCACGACGTCTCCGCGGAGGCCGAAGGGGTCGTGCGGACGATCGCGGCACCGCGTCCGGCGTCCGCGGCGACCTCGGCGATCCACAAGTCCGAGCCGCGTCGGTTCAACGAGGCGCGCGACGTGGCCGACCGCTTCAAGGACGGCACCGCGGTGATCATGAACCTGCAGAGCACCGAGGACGCGATCGCCCGCCGGCTGGTGGACTTCGCGTCGGGGCTGGTGTACGGGCTCGATGGCAAGATCGAGCTGGTCGCGAACCGCGTCTATCTGCTGACCCCCGCGAACGTTGAGGTGTCGGCGGAGGAACGCGAGAAGATCGCGGGCGGCATGTTCTACAACCAGTTCTGAGCGCCCAGGGATCCGGGGGTCCGGCCGGGCGTCCTCCCGCTGCTAGCCTTCACGCCCGATGATCGCGGCCAACCCGATCGGACGGCTGATCTGCGTGGCGCTCACGGTGGCGTGGATCCTGCTGCTGGTCCGGGTCGTCGTGTCCTGGTTGGAGTATTTCGGCGTGCGTCCGCCGATCTCCGGCCCCCTGCGCGGGGCCTACACGCTGCTCTACGATGTGACCGAACCCGGCCTGCGGCCGCTCCGGAAGGTCCTCCCCCGGGCGGGGGCGTTCGACCTCTCGGTGCTGGTCGCGTTCGTGATCATCTTCGTGTTCCAGGCCGCGTTCTGCTGAGGTCGACCGAGGAGGGTCCTTCGTGATGGCACACCAACCGGACGATCGATCGGGCGCCCCGCCGGCGCCGCCCGCGGCGCCCGCGGGCTCCTCCCGCGTGATCTCCCCGCAGGAGATCCAACAGAAGGAGTTCCGCGTCTCGCGGCTCGGGGGCTACCGGATGCGCGACGTCGACGAGTTCCTCGACCAGCTCACCGAGTCGGTCACGAACCTGCTGGAGGACAACCGGCGTCTGCGGACGCACGTGAACGCCGCGCCCGTCGTCGGGGCGCCGGACCTCGACGATGTGGCCCGTCAGGCCGACGAGATCATCCAGCGAGCCCGCGACGAGGCCGCTCGGATCACGGCGGACGCGCGCGCCACGGGCGCCGCGGCGTCCACGCCGGCGGAGCGTGCCGCGGTCGGCGCGTTCCTGTCCCACGAGAAGGGGTTCCTGCAGGACCTCGCCGGCCTCGTGCAGCAGCATGCCGAGTCGGTCAAGGCGATGGCGAAGCAGGCGCGTTCCACCGCGCCCGCGCCTGCGGCGGTGCCCGCGCCCGCGTCCAACCCCGTCGCCGGTCGCGACCAGGAGGCGCCGGCCGTGGCGGCGGAGGTCGCCGAGGAGCCGCCGGAGCCCGAGCGCACGCAGGCGCTGCCGGCCGAGGAGCCGATCCGCGTCGAAGAGCCGATGCCGGCGGCCACCGGTCCGAGCGAGCGCACCCCGGCCCCCGGCGATCCGTCGCTGAAGGAGCTGTTCTGGGGCGACGAGGGCTGAGCTCCGGGCTCAGGCCCGGCTGATCCCGATCCCGACCGGTTCGCCCCCGACGTCGGTCCGCTGGATGAAGCCCGCGCCGTCGGGCGCGCCCTCGGTCAGCTCGGTCGCGAGCACCTCATCGGCGATCAGGTGGCGGTGCGTACGCACCGCATCCGCGACCTGGCCGCTCGCCTGGACGCGGAGCGAGATCCGATCCGTGATCGCGAGCTCGGCCGTGCGCCGCGCGTCCTGGATCACGCGGATCACCTCACGTGCGATCCCTTCGCGCCGGAGCTCGTCGGTCAGCTCGAGCTCGAGGGCGACCGTGGTGCCGGCGTCGGCCGCCACGCCCCACCCCGCCGGCACCTCCTGCGTCAGGTCGACCTCGTCGGGGCCCACCCGCACGACGCGGTCGCCGAGGAGCATCTCGACGGCCTCGCCCCGGGCGAGGGCCTCGGCCAGCGCCCCGTCGTCGTCGGCGAACGCCGCGGCCGCCCGCTGGACGTCGGCGCCGAGGCGGGGTCCCAGCGCCTTGAAGTCCGGCTTGGCCCGCCAACTGCCGAAGGCCTCCTCGTCCTCGGCGAAGCGCACCGAGCGGACGTTCAACTCCTCCGCGACGATCCCGAGCAGCGGCTCGATCGCCGCATGTGAACCGGACAGATGCACGACCGCCTCGGCGAGGGGCTGACGGGTGCGCGTCCGCGTCTCGGCGCGGACGCGCCGGCCGAGCTCCACGATCTGCCGCGCCGCCGCCATCGCGTCCTCGAGCACGGGGTCCTCGGCGCCGTCCGGGTCCGGATAGTCGCTCAGGTGCACGGAGTCGGGGTTCCCCCCGCGATCGGCCGCGAGGTTGCGCCACATCGCCTCGCTGAGGAAGGGCGTGAACGGGGCGAGGAGTTGCGTCACGGTCACGAGGCATCGGTAGAGCGTCGCGAAGGCGGCGCGAGCATCCTCCCCGGCGGCGCCTCCCGCGTTCCAGAAGCGCCGCCGGCTGCGCCGCACGTACCAGTTCGAGAGGTCGTCGACGAACGCCTCGATCCGGCGTCCGGCGCCGGTGGCGTCGTAGTCCTCGAGCCGTTCCCGCGCTTCGCGGACGGTGGCGGCAAGGCGCGATCGGATCCACCGATCGAGCACGTTCGCCTCCGCTTCGGCGGGCGCGTCGGGGAGCGCGGGGTCGAACCCGTCGGCGTTCGCGTAGGTCACGAAGAACGCGTAGACGTTCCAGAGCGTGAGCAGGAACTGGCGCACGACCTCGTCGAGGACCTCGTGGCCGATCCGGCGCGACTCCCACGGCGAGCCGGTCGTGAGCATCCACCAGCGCAGGGCATCGGCGCCCTGGCGGTCGAGCGCCTCCCACGGATCGAACTGATTGCCGAGCGACTTCGACATCTTGCGACCGTCCTCGGCCACGAGGTGGCCGAGGCAGACGCAGTTGCGGTACGTCGTGGCGTCGAAATGGAGCACCCCCTCGGCCATCAGCGTGTAGAACCACCCGCGCGTTTGATCGATCGCTTCGGAGATGAAGTCCGCAGGGAACGACGCCGCGAACGCCTCGAGGCCGCGCCCCAGGTCGGGGTGGTAGCCCCACTGGGCGAACGGCATCGCGCCGGAGTCGTACCAGGTATCGATCACCTCGGGCACGCGCGTCGCGGTCGCGCCGCAGTCCGGACAGGGGATCGTGATCGCGTCGATCGCCGGCCGGTGCGGATCGACGTCGCTCACGTCGCGCCCGGCGAGCTCGCCGAGTTGGCGCAGGGAGCCGACGGCGGTCTGGTGGCCCTCGGGGCAGCGCCAGATCGGCAGCGGCGTTCCCCAGTAGCGCTCGCGCGACAGCGCCCAGTCGACGTTGTTCTCGAGCCAGTTGCCGTAACGCCCGTCCCGGATGTGCTCGGGCACCCAGCGAACGGTCCGGTTCACCTCGAGCAGCCGCTCCTTCACCGCGGTCGTCCGCACGTACCACGCGGGGCGCGCCAGGGAGAGCAGCGGCGTCGCGCAGCGCCAACAGAACGGGTACGCGTGCTCGTACCCCTCGTCCTTCACGAGGATCCCCCGTGTCCGGAGGTCCTCGACGATCGCGGGGTCGGCGTCCTTCACGAACCGTCCCCGGACGAGGTCGGGCGCGAGGTCGTTGAAGCGTCCGTCGTCGCCGACCGGTCGCCACAGCGGCCAGCCGTTCGCGCGCCCGACCTCGAAATCGGCCTCGCCGAACGCGGGGGCCAGGTGCACGATGCCGGTGCCGTCCTCGAGCGTGACGAAGTCGCCTGCGATCACGGTGTGGGCCCCATCGACGTTCGGATACGGCGGCTCGTAGCGGGCTCCCAGGAGCGCGCGGCCCGGCCGGGTCAGGCTGAGGACCCCGCGCTCGCCGAGTACCGCGGGCCGGAGGGCGGCGGCCAGCACCAGGTGCTCGCCGTCGAGCTCCACCTCGTCGTAGTCGGCGTCGGGATCGACCGCGACGCCGGTGTTCGACGGCAGGGTCCACGGCGTGGTCGTCCAGATCAGGAGCGACGCACCGACCAAGGAGGGGTCGCCCGCCTCGAGGATCGGCAGACGCACGAAGACGCTCGGGTCGACGGTCTGCGCATACCCCATCGCGACCTCCGCATCCGACAAGGCCGTGCCGCAGCGCGGGCAGTACCACGTGACCTTGTGGTCCTCCACCAGCAGGCCGCGTCCATGGAGCTCCTTCAGGGACCACCAGACCGACTCGACGTAGTCGGCGTCCATCGTCCGGTACGCGTCGGACAGGTCGATCCAGAAGCCGATCCGGCGGGTCAGGCGTTCGAAGTCGCCGACGTAGCGCAGGACCGACTCGCGGCACAGCCGGTTGAACTCGGCGACCCCGAACGCCTCGATGTCCTTCTTCCCGGTCGTGCCGATCTGCTTCTCGACCTCGATCTCGACCGGCAGGCCGTGGCAATCCCAGCCGCCCTTGCGCGGCACGCGATAGCCGGACATCGTCTTGAACCGCGGATAGAGGTCCTTGAACGTGCGCGGCTCCACGTGGTGGATCCCGGGCTTGCCGTTCGCGGTCGGCGGGCCCTCGTAGAAGATCCAGGTCGGAGCATCCGCGCGGAGTTCGAGCGAGCGCCGGAACACGTCGGCGTCGTCCCACCAGGCGAGGACGGCCTCCTCCAACTCGGGGAAGCGGACCTTCGGATCGACCGGCTCGAACGCTCCCAACGGGACCTCCATCATGCAGAACGCCTCGTCCTCGATGCGAGGACGAGGCGTGGGCCCCGCGGTACCACCTCGCTTGCCGGGCGCACCCGGCCGCTCACGGCCCTGCGGGCCTCCCGCGTTCTCGGGCGGGTCCCGCCTGCGTCTAGTGCGGCCGCGGACCTTCCGCGCCGGTTCGGGCAGGGGCTCGGGGAGGATGCCGCCGGGGGCGATGGCGCCGGCTCCCACCGTCCCGGCTCGCTCGTGCCTCGGAGACCCCGGCGACGCGTTCCCGTCGTCGCCGTCCGGGCATGCTACCCGAACCGCGGCGCGGGCGGGCCAACGGCGTGCCAAACACCCTCTGACCTGGAGCGGACGGCGTTCGGCGCGGCCCGTTTGGTACCCTTCGCCGCCATGGCCGAAGCGAAGCTCACGACGAAGGAGATCGAGGAGCTGCGTGACCGGCTCGAGCAGGAGCGCGCCGAGCTGACCGACCAGCTCACCACGATCGAGGACACCTCCTTCGCCACCACCCAGTCGGATCTGTCGGGCGACGTCGGCCTCGACGACGAGTCGGCCGACGCCGGCACGGCGACCTTCGAGCGGGAGAAGGACCTCTCGATCGAGCAGAACGTCCGCGACCTCCTGCAGAAGATCGAGCGGGCCCTCGCGAAGATCGACGCGGGGACCTACGGGATCTGTGAGCGGTGCGGCAAGCCGATCGAGAAGGCGCGGATCAAGGCGCTCCCGTACGTCGATCTGTGCATCAAGGACGCCCAAGCGCGCTCGCGCCGCTAGCGCCGTGGACCGCGTGGCTCGGCGCGGCGCGGCGATCCTGTTCACGACGGCGGCGATCGCCTACCTGCTCGACCGTTCGACGAAGCTCTGGGCCGAGCACGCCTTCGCCGCCGGCCCGGTCGACGTGATCCCCGGCGT